>PUNM01000036.1 GCA_003552625.1 Ectothiorhodospiraceae bacterium | reverse complement strand
GTGGACGGTCCCGGTGAGCAGCGGCGTACAGCCTAGGCGGGGCTCGTGACATGACCTACCGGGTCTGGGTTGCGCTGGCCGTCGCCCTGGCAGTGGTCGACCAGGCCACCAAGCTCTGGGCGGAAAGCCGGCTTGATCTGCACCAGTCGGTGGAGCTGCTGCCCTTCCTCAGCCTGACCCTCGGCTACAATCCGGGGGCAGCGTTCAGCTTCCTGGGTGATGCCGCGGGGTGGCAGCGCTGGTTCCTGGCCGGGGTCGCCGCGGCGATCAGTATCTATGTGATCTTCTGGCTGCGCCGCCTGGCCAGGGGGCACCTCTGGCTGTCCTCGGGGCTTGCCCTGGTCCTCGCCGGCGCCTTGGGGAATCTGGTGGATCGGTTGCGACTGGGCTATGTCGTGGACTTCATCCACCTCCACTACGGGGGGTTCCATTGGCCGATCTTCAACGTGGCAGACATCGCCATTACGCTGGGAGCCGGGGTGGTGATTGTCCTTTTCCTCTTCGGGAGTGAGTCGACACACTGACCGAAAGACCGGGATCCTGATCCTGTGAGCGGGTCCACAACTGGTGCCCGTTGACGACTGACAACGAGAAGACAACGAGGGATACGCCTGTGGCCAAGATCCGACTCGCCAACCCCCGCGGCTTCTGCGCCGGGGTTGATCGTGCCATCGCCATTGTGGATCGGGCGCTGGAGGTCTTCGGAGCACCGGTGTACGTCCGGCACGAAGTGGTGCACAACCGCTTCGTGGTTGAGGACCTGCGCCAGCGTGGCGCGGTCTTCGTCGAGGAGCTGCACGAGGTGCCGGACGACGCGACGGTCATTTTCAGCGCGCACGGCGTACCGCAGTGGGTGGTCGATGAGGCCGAGCGCCGCGAGCTGCGCGTGTTCGATGCCACGTGCCCCTTGGTGACCAAAGTCCACATGGAGGTTCGTGGCCATGCGCGGGAGGGGCGCGAGGTGGTGTTGATCGGCCATGCCGGCCACCCGGAGGTCGAGGGGACCATGGGCCAATACCTGGATCCGCGCGGGTCCGGGCAGATCTACCTGGTGCAGAACGAGGCGGAGGCCTCGGCTCTGGAGGTCCACAATCCCGACGACCTGGCCTTCGTAACCCAGACCACGCTCTCCGTGGACGATGCTGCCCACATCATCCAGGCCTTGCAGAAGCGGTTTCCGGGCATTCAAGGGCCGCGCAAGGACGATATCTGCTACGCCACGCAGAACCGCCAGGACGCTGTGCGGGCGCTCGCCGCGGATGTGGATCTCATGCTCGTTGTGGGATCCGTGAACAGCTCCAACTCCAATCGCCTGGCAGAGCTGGCCCAACGGTGCGGTACCCGTTCCCACCTGATCGACGGCGCAGCCCAGATGGACCGTAGCTGGCTTGAGGGGTGCCGCGCCGTGGGCGTCACTGCCGGCGCATCGGCCCCGGAGAGCACCGTGGTCGAGGTGGTCGAGCAGCTGCAGGCCTGGGGCTGTGAGCCGCCGGAAGAGCGGCTCGGGAAGGAGGAGCGCGTCACGTTCGGCCTGCCCAAATCCTTGCTCAACGCGGCGTCCGAGGCATCCCCGGATTAGAAACGGGTATGGACCGTTCCGGCCAGCTGGATCGAGCTGGAGCGGGTGTTGCCGAGCTCGTCCGGGACAAAATCGCTCGACAGGCTCCGTGCCGAGAGCTCGAGGCGCAGCTCGATCCGGTCCCATGCGTAGCCCCCGCCACCGAGAAGATGGAAGCCGCTACCGCTGCGGTTGTCCTGCTCCGGCAGCTCAAGACGCTCGTGGTGGAGCCCCACCCCCATATAGGCGCGCGGACCCGGCTCCAGGAACTCCCGCCCGAAGCGAAGCGTCACGTCGGCGCCGCTCCAGCGTGAGCCGTCCACCGTGTGGGAACCGTCTGCCTCGGTTCGCTTGCGGGCGTCGTCCGCCTGGAAATAGCTTAAGCCAATGCTCGTGTGCTCATTGATGGCGTACTGCGCGTCGATGAGCGGACCGTGTGCCCGCAGTCTGTAGGCGTCACTGCGGAATCGCTGGTTGATGGTGATCTGCTGGTAGGCGTAGCCGACCCCCAGTGTCCAGCGGCGTTGCGTCGGCGGATCATCGGCTTCCACCGTGCGCTCGGCGATGCGCGTGGTCTGTTCGGGTTCGTGCTGACGTTCGCCTTCCGGTTGGGGCAGGCCGCCCTGCCACCACAGGGGGCGGTCGGGTGGCGGGTCCACGTCAACGGCTGGTGTTTCTTCAGCCGGTGAGCGAGTGGGCGCATCGTCGCCCTCCAGTACGCGCGCAATGCCGGGCATCAGCGCGGGTCGCATTTCCATCGCGTGGCGGGCGAGGGGGTCGGCGAGACGCGGGAACTCCTCGATGATCTGCCCGAACTCCTCCAGGAAAGCCTCGTCGGAGCGCAAAGCCGCCTCCTCGATGCGTTCCTGCAGCTCCGAGAGCTTTGCGCGCTGATGCTCGGTCAGCAGAGCCTGACTGGAGGGAGCGGTTGCCGTTTCGGGGGAGTCCGGCTCTTCCGCAAGGGCCTTGGCGCCAACCGCGCACATTGCACCGATAAGGATGACCACTGCTGCCCTGCGAGCGCGCCGTCGTCCCTTTTGTGCATGCGCTGTGAGCCCGCTCATGGGCGACCTCCTCGTGGTTGCGCGATCCGCGGTGCACCGGGTGTTCGAGCAGTTGTCACGTCCTGCTCTCCACACATTCAATATAGCCACTACGGGAAGTCGTATCGACCCGTTACGATGAGTGGAAAAGGGGCGCGTGTGATCGGGCGGGGATGCCGTAGTAATCGAAAAAAACGATAAGAGAGCCCCTATTGAACGTTACGGCCTATTGTTGCAAAGTTGAATTGTTCTAAACGTTAAGCCGCAGGAAGCAGTGGAGAAAGAAATGGCAGATCAGCGGAACACCGGCGGATGCCCGGTCATGCACGGCGCCTTGACCCAGGTCGGCGAGTCGAACATGGACTGGTGGCCCAACGCCCTGAACCTCGAGATCCTGCATCAGCATGATCGCAAGACCAACCCGATGGGTGAGGGGTTCGACTACCGTGAGGAGGTCAAGAACCTCGATTTCGACGCGGTGAAGAAAGACCTCGCCGACCTGATGACCGACAGCCAGGACTGGTGGCCGGCCGACTGGGGCCACTACGGCGGGTTGATGATCCGCATGGCCTGGCACGCCGCGGGCTCCTATCGTGTCGCCGACGGCCGTGGCGGCGGCGGCACGGGCAATCAGCGCTTCGCGCCGATCAACAGCTGGCCGGACAACGTCAATCTCGATAAGGCCCGGCGGCTGCTGTGGCCGATCAAGAAGAAGTACGGCAACAAGCTCAGCTGGGCCGATCTGATCATCCTCGCCGGGAACGTCGCCTACGAGTCGATGGGCTTCAAGACCTACGGCTTCTCCTTCGGTCGCGAGGACATCTGGCATCCGGAGAAAGACACCTACTGGGGCTCCGAGAAGGAGTGGCTGGCGCCCAGCGACAGCGAGAACAGCCGCTATGGCGAAGACCGCGAGTCCCTGGAGAACCCGCTGGCCGCGGTCATGATGGGGCTGATCTACGTCAACCCGGAGGGCGTCGACGGGAACCCGGATCCGCTGCGGACTGCGAAGGACGTGCGGATCACCTTCGAGCGGATGGCGATGAACGACGAGGAGACTGTCGCGCTGACCGCCGGTGGGCACACCGTGGGCAAGTGCCACGGCAATGGGGATGTCGAAAACCTGGGGCCGGATCCGGAGGCGGCCGACGTCGAGGACCAGGGGCTGGGCTGGAACAACAAGGTCACCCGGGGTGTTGGCCGGGATACCGTCAGTAGCGGCATTGAAGGGGCCTGGACGACCAACCCGACGCGCTGGGATAACGGCTATTTCTACCTGCTGCTCAACTACGAGTGGGAACTGACCAAGAGCCCCGCCGGTGCCTGGCAGTGGGAGCCGGTGGACATCAAGGAAGAGGATAAGCCGGTCGATGTGGAGGATCCGTCCATCCGTCTGAACCCGATCATGACGGACGCCGATATGGCGATGAAGATGGACCCGGATTACCGCAAGATCTCCGAGCGCTTCTACAACGATCCGGAGTACTTCAACGAAGTCTTTGCCCGCGCGTGGTTCAAGCTGACCCATCGGGACATGGGGCCACGGACGCGGTACATCGGTCCGGAGGCACCCACCGAGGACCTTATCTGGCAGGACCCAGTGCCGGCCGGGCGGACCGATTACGACGTGGATGCGGTCAAGGCGAAGATCGCGGACAGCGGCTTGAGCATCAGCGAGATGGTCGCCACTGCGTGGGACAGCGCCCGGACCTTCCGTGGCTCCGACAACCGTGGCGGGGCCAATGGCGCCCGCATTCGTCTGGCGCCGCAGAAGGACTGGGAGGGCAACGAGCCCGAGCGACTGGCGCGGGTGTTGGGCGTGCTCGAAGGCATCGCCGCCGATACCGGGGCCAGTGTGGCCGATACGATCGTGCTGGCCGGTAATGTGGGTATCGAACAGGCGGCCAAGGCGGCCGGTGTCCCGGTTACTGTGCCCTTTGCACCGGGTCGTGGCGACGCCAGTCAGGAGATGACCGACGAGGACTCCTTCCAGTACCTGGAGCCGCTGGCCGATGGTTACCGGAACTGGGTCAAGAAGGACTATGCGGTCCAGCCCGAGGAGATGCTGCTCGATCGGACGCAGCTCATGGGCCTGACCGCGCCGGAGATGACGGTGCTCATCGGCGGAATGCGGGTGCTGGGCACGAACTACGGCGGAACCAAGCACGGTGTGTTCACCGACCGCGAGGGCCAGCTGACGAACGATTTCTTCGTCAACCTCACGGATATGGCCTACACGTGGAAGCCGGTGGGCAACAACTTCTACGAGATCCGCGACCGCAAGACCGATTCAACCCGGTGGACCGCCACCCGGGTGGACTTGGTCTTCGGCTCGAACTCGATCCTGCGTTCCTACGCCGAGGTCTACGCTCAGGACGACAACCAGCAGAAGTTCGTCAACGACTTCGTGGCCGCCTGGACCAAGGTGATGAATGCCGATCGTTTCGATCTGGAAGCTGCCTGACGGCGGTGGGATGCTGTCGCGGCGGGGGGCCCCGCCGCGGCGGCCGTATCCCGGGTAGCGCCGTGACAGGTACGTCATCTCGCCTACTTGTACCCGATGCAGTTGCTCGCCACTAGGACGCAGCATCGGCTTACCCCTCGCCCGGTAATGGGTGACCGGGCGGCATTGTGAAGATAACCTGCTCGTGGGGAGACAGTGACCGGCGGGAATGCCGTAGATGGCTGTTTTGTATGGTGCCGGCGAGTGGACTTGAACCACCGACCTGCCGATTACGAATCGGCTGCTCTACCAACTGAGCTACACCGGCACGTCTGCGTTTGCAGGTGGCAAATTGTAGCGAAAGCAGACCGCGGAACCAAGAGGATCGGGTGCGTCGGACGACCGTAGTGTGCTTACCCTCCGGGGAAGACTAGGCTCGTCGGTGCGAATTTGGCGCAGGAAGCGCTGCCTGATCGGAGAGGAAAGGATGCCTCGCTCACGCGGATACCTTCTTGTCGAGGCCCTCGTGGCCCTCGCCCTGCTCGCCGCCATGGCGACGCTGACACTGCACGCGATCGTACGCGGTGCTGAGACAGCCCGGAGCGCGGCATTTCAGGCGCGCGCGTCGGTCGCCGCCGATGAACTGGCTAGCCGGTTGCGCCTGCTCGACCGGGCCGGGCGGGGTGAGGCAGCCACGTCCGGTTGGGTGTCCGGGGCGTGTCAGGCCGAGCACGCCGCCGGCGCGGCGGCGGGCGTAGTCGCACGACGTCAGTGGCTGGCCGAGGTCGCCTGCGCCTTGCCGGCAGCCGCCTTGCGGATACGGCCACGCTCGGCGGGCGGGGTCTGGGTGGAGCTGCGCTGGGAGGACCCGGCTGCGGAACCGCGCGCGCAGTTCGTGCGCAGGGCCGTGCCGTGAGGGTCCGGCAGGCCGGTGTCACTCTGGTAGAGCTCCTCGTGTCGGTGGGCGTGGCGGCGACGATTGTGCTGGCTGGTGCGCAGCTTCACGGCGCTAGTGCCGGCCTGGTGGTCGAGGGTGAACGGTTCGGCCGGGTGGCGGAGAAGGTGGAGCTACTCCCGCGCATTCTGCACCGCGAGTTGGCATCGGCCGGAGACGTAGCTTGCGGCGCTGCGACCCCGCTTTATGGCGAAGGGGGGACGGGGGGCGCACCAGTACGCGCGGAAACGGTGTTTGGTGGAAGTGCGCTGACGGTGGATGAAGATGGGACGGTGGAGGCCGCAAGCTACCGTCGGCCCCGGTCGCTGGGTGCCTTTGCGTACCGCCGTGTCCGCGAGCAGGATCCAGAGACGCCCAATCACGTGGCGGTGGAACTGGCGCAAAGCCAGCTGCCGCCGGATCTGGCCCAGGCGTCCGGGCCACTGTGGGTCGGTGATTGTCGCCGGCTTCTTGAGGCACGACTGGTCGGCTCCGCGCTCAGCGCGAGCGGTCGAAAGAAGTTGATTCTACGGCTGCCGGTGGAAGCGCCCCCGCTGGCCGAGGAGGGGGTGATCGGCCCGAAGGCCTGGGCATCGACCGGGGGTGATGCACAGCCGCGCAAGGTGCGTCTTCGGGCTGATGGGGCTGCAACCGGCGTTGATGGGGTTCCGACGTTGCGTCTTGCGCGCTCAGCGCGGGAAGCGCCGCAGCCGGTGCTCCGCGGTGTGACCCGTCCGGAGTGGCGTTTTGCGGTCTGTCCGGGAGCGGACGAACCGGGGCCACCTGTGGCTGGCCCGGCGGCTTTCGAGCCTGCGGACCGTGTTGAGTCGTGGGATCGGGTCTGCGCCGTCCGTCTGGCGGTGGAGGTCCAGGCGTTCGCCAAGCACGGTGCCCCGCAGGGCCGCCCGTGGCCGGTGACCGTCACCGTCCCGGTGGCAGGGCGGCTGCCGTGAGTCGCTGCCGCTCTCATGGCTTTGCGCTGACGGTGGTAAGCGGCCTGCTCGCCGCCGTGGCCTTGTTGGCCTGGGCGCTGACCGGACCGGCTGCCCTGCAGTTGCGTGCTGCCGCATGGGCCGAGTGTCGCAGCGAGTCGCGGGCCCGGGTGCAGACGGAACTCGTCCGTGTGCTCGAGGAGGCCGAGCAACAGGGGCTGGAGCGAGTCGCCGAGCGCGTTGGCTCGGTAGCCGAGCTCCATCTTGAGGGCTTGCCTGCGGGCGCGTGCGCTGCGGATCAGGCGTGCTACCGTATGCGCCACGCCCGGGGGCAGTTCCGGGTGCAGGCGGTGGGCCCGGAGTGCGGTCTTCAGCGCCCCCGGGTACACGTTGGAGGCGTCGTAACGGAGGACTGGAGTGAGGAGCGTGGCGAGCTTCATATCCGCTGGTGGCGATGGGAATAGTGCCTCAAGGTGGCCACACCAGGCGGGTTACTCGCTGGTGGAACTGCTCATCGTGCTGGCGATCGTGGTTATCCTGGTCGCGATTGCCTACCCCTTCTACGGTCAGTATCAGGTGCGGGCCGATCGTTCAGATGCCCACGCGGCGCTGCTCGCCAGCTGGAGCACCCTCGAGCGCTGTTTCGCCGAGGAACTCGACTACCGGGCGTGCCAGGAACGCGTGCCGGCGGTCAGTGAGCAGGGCCTCTACCAACTGGAAGTCGAGGTGGAGTCTTCCCGTTTCCTTCTCCGCGCCACACCCGCTCCGGGCAGTGCTCAGGAAGACGACGAACACTGCCAGGTCTTTACGCTGGACCACCGCGGCGAACGGGGCAGCGAGCCGGAGGGCACCGAGGTCTGCTGGGGCGAATAGCGCGCTCGGGGTGACCCTGGTCGAACTCCTGGTTGCATTGGCCCTGATCGCGGCGCTTGCCGGTCTTCTGGCTCCGGCCGGGCGGGCGACCCTGGATGAGTGGCGTGCCTGGGGCTGGCAGCGGGAATTGATTTCAGGGCTGGATCGGGCGCGGACAAGGGCGCGTGCCTACGGTGAGGCGGTAACCCTCTGCGGGGGCGAGCCGGCAACGGGGTGTGACCCCGGTGGCTGGGGGCGGGGCTGGTTTCTGGCGCGGGACCCGGAGGGCGTTGTGCGCGGTGGCGCGCCACCGGATGCGGACGCCATCCTTGAGCAGGGGCGCGGTGGCGGGGCCGGCGCCGATGTCGCTGCTGGATTTCACGTTCGCCGCGGCGTGCGGTTTGAGCCGGAGCGCTGGCACGTCCCGAATGGCACGTTCACCCTTTGCCGTAGCGGGGAGGCCGTGCGCGGCGTGGTTCTGTCAAACGTCGGCCGTGTTCGCGCCGGCGAAGGCAATTCCTCGGACTGCCCCTAGGCCTCGCCGTCCGGAGGCAGCCCCAGGGGGCGCGATCGCTGCGGGTGGGCCAGGTCCGCCGCGAGGGCTTGGATCTCCTCGCTCAGCGGTCGGTCGTCCTCCAGTGCCGGCGCCCGCTCGCGAACCCAATCCACCAGGCGCCGGCTCTGCGCAGCAAACCCGCGGTCCCCGGAAAGGTCGACCCCCTGCGCGAGGATCAGCGCTTCAATGGCCAGGACCCGATAGAGGTGCGTCAGGTTCAGGGCCGCCTGGCGGGCGGCGCGGGTGCTCATGGTGACGATGTCCTGGTTGTCCGCATTGGTCGGGATCGACTGGATCGATGCCGGGTGCGCGCCGGTGCGCATCTCGGCGACCAGCGCGGACGCTGTCACCTGTGCCCCCATGAAGCCGCTTTGCAGCCCGGTATCCCGCGGTTGGAGGAAGGCGGGGAGGGCTCCGTTGCGCACCGGATCGGTTATGCGGTGGATCCGTCGCTCGCTGTGGACGGCCATCTGCACGATGGCGTTATTGAGGGCGTCTGCCGCGAAAGCCAGGTGCTGCCCGAAGAAATTGCCGCCGTGGAGAAGGATCTGCTCTTGAGGGAACAGCAGGGGATTGTCGCTCACCGCCCGGAGTTCGCGGGCGACCGTTGTGTTGTGGAAGTCGATGGAATCGAGGGCTGCTCCCAGCGCTTGCGGGAGGCAGCGGATGGTGTAGGCGTCCTGCGGTAAGGGCTGGTCGGGCTGAACCGCTGGCTGGTCGGTGCGTAAATGCGCCCCTTCCGCCTGCCACGGCTCCAGGCGCTGGCTGTCCGCGGCGAGCGCGGAGAGCCAGCGGTGAGCCTGCTCCTGGCCGGGGTGGAGGCGGACAGCGCCGATGGCCGGGTGGAACGCTTCCGCATGGCCGCCGAGGAGCTCGGCGTACAGCGTCCCGAGGCGGGCGCACATCACCGCCGCCCGTGATGCCCCTGCGCCGCTGACCGCACTGATCCCGGCGCTGGTGGAAGTGCCGTTGACCAGGGCGATGGCGTCTTTGCCGTCGAGCTCCCAGGGCTCCCAGCCGAGGCGGCGCTGCAGGGTGGCAGCGTTCTCCCAGGGACCGTCACCGAGCCGCGCCCGGCCTTCGCCCATCACCGCCCGCGCAACGTGGGCCAGCGGGGTCAGATCGCCACTGGCGCCCACGGTGCCGATCGCCGGGATCTCCGGCAGCAGGCCCGCGTCGAGCCACGCCAGGAGGCGCTCGACGAGCCCGGGCCGAATACCGGAATGGCCGCGGCTCACGCTGGCGATCCGGGCGGCGATGGTCGCGCGGGTGTGGGCCGGAGAGAGCGCCTCCCCGACCCCGCTGCAGAGGTGATAGACGAGGTTTCGCTGAAGCGCGCGCGAAGCACTCGGATCGATCTGCGTGGACGCGAGCGGTCCGTAGCCCGTGGTGACACCGTAGACCAGCCGCCGCTCCTCGATGAGCTGGCGAAGGTATCGCTCCGCGTCGGCGATCTGTTGCCAGCCGGTTGGGGAGATCGTGGCCGGTCGGGTGCCGTACGCGATGGCCTCGATATCCTCCACGCTGGGCGCCGCAGCGAGATCGACTCCGCCCATTACGGTCAGTCCCAGTCCGTGAGCTTGCCCATCTCGTTGCGGGGCAGCTCCTCGCCAAAGCGCAGGTGGACGGGGCGTTCCACGTCGGCCAGGTTTTTCCAGATCCAGTGCTCCAGCTCCTGGTGGATCGCGTCCCAGTCACCGCCGATGTCCGCCGGGACGATGAACGCCTTGAGCCGTGTTCGGCTTCCGGCGCCGAAGGGGCGCACGGCGCAGTCGGCCACTGCGTCGTGCCCGCGAATGCGTTCAGCGATATGGCTGGGCGAGACATTGACACCGCCGATCTGCACAACGTCGTCAATGCGCCCCACGGGCTGAAAGGATCCATCCGCCTGCCACTCCAGGCGGTCGAGGGGGGCCTGGGTGATGGTCCGGCCGTCTGGCAAGCGGCGTTCCAGGTCACCGGAGGTTAGGGCCCGCCAGTGTGGCAAGAGTCGGTAGGATGTCTCCGGGGCCCAGCGGATCCCCACCCCTCCGGTTTCGGTGGCGCCGTAGATCTCGGCCAGACCGGCGAGGCCCCGGCTCAGCAGAGCCTCGCGCAGCGGCGTTTCCATGGCCGCGGTGGAACTTACGCCGGTGGTTGCGCCGGAGAAGGCTCGGCCCGAGTCCGCCAGGTAGCGCCAGCGTGGCGGGATGGTGGCGAGCAGGTCGCCATTGGCGGGGTTGCGGCTGAGGGCTGCCAGGGCCTCTGGCTCTTCCACCGCGGGCACGCCGAGAGCGCGCGGCAGCGCAATCCCCAGCATGAATCCGTAAAGGTGGCGGGTCGGCAACCAAGCAATGACGCGTCCGTGCTCCCCCAGGGCGGTCGCCAGGGCACGGGCCTCTTGGTCAATCGCCGCCCAGCAGTGGTGATGGGGTTGGGGGTCACCGGTGCTGCCCGAGGTCGTGAAGACCAGCCCACTGGTTCGAGTGCTTGCCTCGGCCAGGAATTCGGCCATGTCGCCGACCCGTCGCAGGGTGAGCAGGCGGTCCTCGGTCCCGAGTTCGTGCAGGCAGAACGTTCGGTTCAGGGCGCTGGCGAGGTTCAGGCGGCCCAGCGAGTCGAGGCGAAGCGTCTCGCCATCGAGCCTGGTCTCCTCGTCGATGACCGCGGGGTCCGGGGGTTCCGCGCGCTGACCCTGATCTCTGCCGAATTCCGCGGGGATGAGGCTGCGCAGCAGCGCGAGGCACTCGTGCGTGGTAAGCCCGTGCATGGCTTTGTCCCCTGTTGTCCCCGCCGGCTGCGGAGCCGGCGGGGGAGGGCAAGTCAGACGCGTTTGACGAAGACCCAGTAGCTGTCGCCGGCGAGGGCTTTCTTCATGTGGACTTTCACCTTCGTCGGAGTCATTTGGTAGTCGAAGGTGTACTCGAACATGGTGTTCAGGTTGCCGGCGGCAACCCCTTCCTTGAACTTACCGAAGAACTCGGGGCTGTCCGTGCACGGCGCGACTTCCTTGAAGAAGTTCTTGCCGATGACCTCCTTGGGGTCGCGACCGGTGATATCCCCTTCAGCGGCGTTGTACTGGAGGATGTTGCCGTCGCCATCGAGCTGGATGGCCCCGAAGGCGAGGTTGTCCAGGTCGGACTCGTTCATCTTGGCGAGAGAGTTCTCGATATCCTGGCTACCGAATGCTACGTGTTCCATGGCTTGGCTCCTTGAACGCTCGGACCACGGCTCGAAGCCCCTTTTGGCTCCGATGGCTTTAGCGTACTTGTACAATCTCTGTACAACAAGAGGGGCTAGCGGAAACGGTCGAACCGGTAGGGCGCGGGATCGATGTCGCAGGTGCGCCCCTCAAGCTGGTCGGCAACGAGCCGTGCGCTACCGGCGGCAAAGGTCCAGCCCAGGTGCCCGACGCCGCAGGCCAGGTGCAGGCGGGGCACGCCGGTGGGTCCAAGAATCGGCGGGCCATCGCAGGACATGGGGCGCAAACCGGCCCAGGGCTCGCTGGGCGCATCGGCAAGCTGCTCGGCCAGACCGGGAAAGCGGCTCAGGCCCTGTTCGCGCACGGCGCGCCAGCGGCGCTCATCGAGTGCTGTGTCGAAGCCGCAGATCTCCGCTTTGCCGGCGATGCGCAAGCGGTTGCCCAGGCGCGTGACAACCACCTTGCGGGCGTCATCGATGATCGGGGTGTTCGGAGCCCCTTCGATCCCGTCGAGGGAGAGGGTCACGGAGTAGCCCTTGATCGGCTCGATCGGAAGCCGGATGCCGAGAGGGCGCGCCAGGGCCGGGGCGTAGCTGCCGGCCGCGAGCACAATCTGGTCCGCCTCCACGGTGCCGTGGTCGGTCTCCAGCCCGTCAGCACCTGCGTGGCCGCCCAGGACCCTCCGCACCGTCGTCCCCAGCTGCAACGCAGCCCCGTGCTCCGTGGCTCGCCGGGCGAGTTCCTGCGTGAAGAGCAGGGCGTCGCCACAGCCATCGCCCGGGAACTCGATGGCCCCCGCCAGTTGGTCCGCTCCTGCGGCTAGGGCCGGCTCCCGCTCGATCGCCTCGTCGCGGGTGAGGAGGCGGTGCTCGATGCCGAGCTCACGCACTGCCTCCGCTTCCCGCTGGCCATGTTCCAGGGTGCGTGGGTCGTCGAAGAGCTTGAGGATGCCGCTATCCCGGCCTTCGAACTGAAGGCCCAGCTCCTCGCGCCAGTGTCGTGTGCTGCGTACACCGTATTCAGCCAATCGGGCATTGGCGCGGGCGTGGTTGCGGTAGCGCCGGCTGGTCGCGTTGGCCAGAAAGCGCAGCGACCAGCTCGGTGCCCGCAGCACCCGCCCCGGGTGGATCCGCAGTGGCGAGTCGCTGCGGCCGAGCCATCGGAGGGCGTCGAACAACACCCCCGGCGGGTTCCAGGGGGCGGCGTGCCCGGCGTGGAGCTGGGCGCCATTGGCGTAGCTGGTCTCCTGCGCGACCTCGGGGGCGCGGTCGATGAGAACCACCCGGTGGCCGCGGGCGGTCAGCTCCCAGGCGACGCTGGTACCGACTACTCCGGCGCCGACAACTGCAATACGCATAGTCTGGGCTGCTCCTACGGGGTTGGCGGTGGGTGGGTCGAACCCTCGGGTGTCCCTGTGCCGGCTCGGGCCTGGTAGTGTTGCCACCCTTCGGCGCGCAACTGACAGGCGGGGCATGTGCCGCAGCCATAGCCCCAGGGGTGGAGTTGATCGCGCTCCCCCCGGTAGCAGGTGTGGCTCTCGGTCCGGGTGAGTTCAACCAGTGCCTTGCCGCCGTGGTGCTCGAGCAGCGCCCAGGTCTGTGCCTTGTCGAGCCACATCAGGGGCGTGTGGACCACCAGGCGTTGAGCCATGCCGAGGTTGAGGGTGACCTGGAGGGCCTTGATGGTGTCGTCCCGGCAATCGGGGTAGCCGGAGTAGTCGGTCTCGCAGACGCCGGTGACAAGGTGGCGGATACCGCGCCGATGGGCCAGCGCGGCGGCGAGCGTGAGGAAAAGCAGGTTGCGTCCCGGGACGAATGTTGTCGGCAGGCCCTGATCGTCGTACGTGATCTCTGCCTCACGGGTCAGGGCCGTATCGCTGATGTGGCCGAGAACACCGGCGTCGAGTTCATGGTCCGGGCCGAGCCGTTCCGCCCACCTGTCCCCGAGTTCGCGGATTCCCTTACGGAGGGCCTGACGGGCCTCCAGCTCCACGGCGTGGCGCTGGCCATAAGCGAAGGCGACCGTCTCTACCCACTGGAAACGGCCGAGGGCCCAGGCGAGGCAGGCGGTCGAGTCCTGCCCCCCGGAGAACAGCACCAGGGCCTTCTCGGCGTCGATGCTGGAGGGTACGGGCGTCGCCGGGCTGGTCATGGTTGCTCGCGGATGCCGATGGGTGACTGGCCTCTCAGGATAGGGCGAGACAGGGGCGCTCGCTACCCTTGTTCGGCGCCGCTGCGCCGTGCCGCGAGCAGCCGCTGCTCGACGTGCTCCCAGTTCAACCCGGCGGGTGGGCCGATGACCTCTAGCCGGCTCTCGCCGCGCCAGGCGGCGGCCTCGGCGCGCACCCCGTCGCTGTCCACGTCGATGCGGAGCCAGTCGCGGCCAGTGCGCAGGATCCCCTTGGCGCGCTGGCAGCCGCGCAGTTCCTCGAGGGCGGTGAGCAGGGCGGTGCGCTCAAAGGTGTCGTCGCGGTGGAAGAGCCAGCCGCAGGCCGCTGGCGTCGATCGGTCCTGTTCCAGGCGGGAGGGATTCCCGGGGGCCGGCTCCGCCGGCGGACGGTTGGCAGGTGCCGTGCTGTGTCCGGCGCCGTGGTGCGGGGTGGTGGATGGTGGCGCCTCGCGCGGGGCGGCGAACCCCGTTGCCGCATCCAGCCATTTCGCATCGATCGCCCCGTGGCTCGTCTCGGCGATTCGCCCTTTCGGCGGGAAGAGGTCGTGGGCCCAGCGCCAGAAAACGGCCCGCTGCGCCTCCGTGCACCGGTCGATCTTGTGTGCGACCAGGCAGTCGGCCAGCTGGACCTGGTCCTGGAAGGCGGCGTGTTCGGTCACGCGGGCGTCTTCGAGCTGGCGCGGATCGACCAGGGTCACCGTGGCGCGCAGATCGATGGCCCCCTGCTCTGCGAAGGGCGTGAGCTGATCGAGAATGCGCGCCGGGTGGCCGAGGCCGGTCGGCTCAATGAGCAGCCGCGAGGGCTTTTGGCGCCGCAGGAGCTGGGCAAGGGTTGTGCGAAAGGGGGCGCCGAGGGTGCAGCAAAGGCATCCGCCGGGCAGCTCCGCGACGGCAGCACCCTCGCCGAGGGCGGCGCCATCGATGCCGACCTCGCCGAACTCATTGACCAGCACCGCCCAGCGCTCGCCGGTGTGGCGGTGCTCGTCGAGCAAACGCCGGATCAGGGTGGTCTTGCCGGACCCGAGAAAGCCGGTGATCAGGTTGGTGGGCACGCGCTCCATAGGCTAACTGTACCGGTCAGCGCGGCGGGCTGCCAGCATCGTCGGTCCCTCTGGCTGCGGGCGGCGGAAAATCCGCGTCCGGCAAAGGGGGCGGGGAACGTTCGCACGGTGCTACAATCGGGCGAATCATGTCCGGGAATACCTTTGGCACCCTCTTTACGGTTACAACCTTCGGTGAGAGCCACGGGCCCGCCCTCGGCGGGGTTGTTGACGGCTGTCCCCCGGGGGTTTCGCTGACCGAGGCGGATCTTCAGGCGCAGCTTGACCGGCGCCGACCCGGCAGCTCCAAGTACACCACCCAGCGCCGGGAGCCGGATCAGGTGCGGATCCTCTCCGGGGTTTTCGAGGGGCAGACCACGGGCACCCCGATCGGCCTGCTCATTGAGAATACGGATCAGCGCTCGCGCGATTACTCCGAGATTGCCGAACGCTTCCGGCCGGGACACGCCGACTACTCCTACCAGCACAAGTACGGGGTGCGCGACTACCGCGGCGGCGGTCGCAGTTCCGCGCGGGAGACCGCCATCCGGGTGGCGGCCGGAGCGATTGCGCGCAAGTATTTGAGCGAGCGCCTGGGCGTGCAGGTTCGAGGGCGGTTGGCCGGCATGGGCGGGATCGAGCTCGCGGCCCGGGACTGGTCGGCAGTGGATCAAAACCCGTTCTTCTGCGCCGATCCCGAGCGTCTGCCGGAATTGGAAGCCCTGATCCAGGAGGTTCGCAAGGCCGGGGACTCCGTGGGTGCGCTGGTGGAGGTGGAGGTTGCCGGCCTGCCACCGGGGCTGGGCGAGCCGGTCTTCGATCGCCTCGATGCCGACTTGGCCAAGGCGCTGATGTCGATCAACGCTGTCAAGGGCGTCGAGGTGGGGGCCGGCATGGCCGCGGCGCGCCAGCGCGGCTCCGAGCATCGGGATGAGATGACCCCTGCGGGGTTTACCCGCAACAACGCCGGAGGGGTTCTCGGCGGCATCTCCACCGGGCAGGACCTGGTCGTTCGCGCCGCCCTCAAGCCGACCTCGAGCATGCTGATCCCCGGTCGTTCCGTGGACATCCACGGCGAGCCGGTCTCCGTGGTCACCAAGGGCCGCCACGATCCGTGCGTGGGGATTCGCGCCGTGCCGATCGCAGAGGCCATGGCAGCCCTGACGGTCATGGATCACTGGCTGCGCCATCGCGGCCAGAATGCGGAGGTCTCGACCTCGACCCCGGTGCTGCCGGCCAGCGACCGGGAGTGACTCGGTGACTCCGGGCGCCGCCAACGGCGGAAGGCCGGCCGTGCCCTACTGGCGCCTCGGCGGGTTCTACCTCTTCTTCTTCGCCGCCCTCGGGGCCCTGATGCCGTATTGGGGCCCCTACCTGCGGGATGCTGGTTTCTCGTCGGCGGAGATCGGCCAGTTGCTGGCTATTCTCCACGCCACCAAGATCGTTGCCCCCAACGTCTGGGGGGCGCTGGCCGACCGGCTGGATCGGCGGATGGCCGTTGTCCGGGCCGCCTCCCTGGTCGCTTTCCTCGGTTTCTCCGCCATCCTCATCGCTGAGACGTACGGAGCCGTGGCGCTGGTCATGGCCCTGTTCGGGTTCTTCTGGAACGCCGCGTTGCCTCAGTATGAGGCGAATACCTTCAATCACCTCCGGGGACGGGAACACCTTTACGGCCGGATTCGGCTCTGGGGATCCATTGGCTTCATCATTGCCGTTACCGGGATCGGGGAGGCGCTCGACCGGTTTGGTTTTGATGCTCTGCCGTATTTGGTCCTGTTGATCTTCGGCGGGCTGTGGCTATCCAGCCTCATCGTTCCCGAGGCGGGGCGGAGCGACGGAGAGGGGCAAGGCGATGGCTTCTGGGCCACGCTGCGTCGTCCGGCAGTGATCGGCTTTTTTCTCGCGTGCTTTCTCAACCAGATGGGGCACGGGCCGTTCTACGGGTTCTTCAGCATCTACCTGGAGGATCACGGCTATAGTGGCGGGTTGATCGGGCTGCTCTGGGCGTGGGGCGTGGTTGCCGAGATCGGTGTCTTCCTGGTGATGCACCGACTGCTTCCGCATTTCGGTGCGCGGACGCTGCTGGTGATCGCCCTCGCCCTTGGCGGCGTGCGCTGGCTGATGGTGGCGGTCTGGGTGGACTCGGCCTGGCTGATTGCGCTGAGCCAGACCTTCCACGCGGCGAGTTTCGGCGTCTACCATGCGGTGGCTATTGATACCGTCAACCGGTTCTTTACCGGACGCGCCCAGGGCCGGGGGCAGGCGGTCTACTCCAGCCTCACCTTCGGGGCCGGGGTCGCGGCGGGTTCGCTGGCCGCCGGCTGGGGTTGGGATTCCTTCGGCGGGCAGACCTTCTTTGCAGCCAGTGCGGCGGCTTTTGCGGCCGCGCTGCTGGCGGCGTGGAGCCTGCGGCCGCAGGCGCGGGCGAGGTGATCGTCCGCCGTGCTGCGTTTTCCCCGGCTGGCCCGGTTCGATATAATGATCGCGTAGATACCTTGTCGCGGATTGATAGACAAAACACATGACAGGCCGAACCCTTTACGACAAGCTCTGGGACAGCCACGTGGTGACCGAGTATGGCGACGGCTCGGCGCTGCTCTACATCGATCGCCAGCTGCTGCATGAGGTCACCTCACCGCAGGCGTTCGAGGGGCTGCGCCTGGCCGGCCGCAAGCCGTGGCGGGTGGCGTCGAATCTCGCCGTGACCGATCACAACGTGCCGACGACGGATCGCAGCGAGCCGGTGACCGATCCCGTCTCCCGGGTGCAGATCGAGACCCTCGATCGCAACTGCGCGGATTTCGGCGTGCTGGAGTTCGGCATGCGGGATCCGCGGCAGGGAATCGTCCACGTCGTCGGCCCCGAGCAGGGCACCACGCTGCCGGGGATGACGCTGGTCTGCGGCGACTCCCACACCTCCACGCACGGCGCCCTCGGGACCCTGGCCTTCGGGGTGGGGACCAGCGAGGTGGAGCACGTCCTGGCCACGCAGACGCTGGTCCAGAAGAAGGCGCGCTCCATGCTGATCCGCGTCGATGGTCAACTGGGCCGGGGGGTGACGGCGAAGGACATCATCCTGGCGATTATCGGCCGGATCGGCACGGCGGGCGGGACCGGTTACGCCATCGAATACGGCGGCGAGGCGATCCGCAACCTCTCCATGGAGGGGCGGATGACGATCTGCAACATGTCCATCGAGGCTGGCGCCCGTGCGGGCATGGTGGCCGTGGATGACACCACCATCGACTACGTCCGCGGGCGGCCGAATGCGCCGACGGGGACGCTGTGGGAACAGGCCGAGGCGCAGTGGCGGCAGCTGGTCTCTGACCCGGATGCGGTGTTCGACCGGGAGGTGGTGCTCCACGCCGATGAGATCGAACCCCAGGTGAGCTGGGGCACTTCGCCGGAGATGGTGGCGCCGGTCAACGGCCGCGTGCCCAACCCCTTTGAGGAAGAGGACCCGGTCAAGGCGCGGTCGATGGGGCGCGCGCTGGAGTACATGGGTCTGGAGCCGGGGACGGCATTGACCGAGATCCCGTTGGATAAGATCTTCATCGGCTCCTGCACCAACGCCCGTCTCGAGGACCTGCGCGAGGCCGCGGCGGTGGTCCGGGGGCGCCGGGTGGCGGAGAGCATCCGCCAGGCGCTCGTCGTGCCGGGTTCCGGGCTCGTCAAGCTGCAGGCGGAGGCCGAGGGGCTGGATCGCATCTTCCGCGAAGCCGGCTTCGAGTGGCGCGAACCCGGCTGCTCCATGTGTCTGGGCATGAATCCCGACCGCCTTGAGCCCGGCGAGCGCTGCGCCTCGACGTCGAACCGGAACTTCGAGGGACGCCAGGGCCAGGGGGGGCGCACCCATCTGGCCAGTCCGGCGATGGTGGCGGCGGCGGCCGTTCACGGCCACTTCGTCGACATCCGCGACTAGTTTTCAGGTTTCACTGGGGCTGTTCATCGATTATGGAACCGTTTAGCGAGCACACCGGGCTGGTTGCCCCCCTGGATCGGTCGAACGTCGATACCGACGCGATCATCCCCAAGCAGTTCTTGAAGTCGGTCAAGCGCACCGGATTTGGGCCGTATCTCTTCGATGAGTGGCGCTATACGGACCGTGGGGAGCCGGGCATGGACTGCACCCACCGGCCCCGCAATCCGGATTTCGTGCTCAATCAGGAGCGCTACGAAGGAGCGACCGTTCTGCTGACCCGGGATAACTTCGGCTGCGGTTCCTCCCGCGAGCACGCTCCGTGGGCGCTCAAGGATTACGGCTTTCGGGCCATCGTGGCGCCGAGCTTTGCCGATATCTTCTACAGCAACTGCTTCAAGAACGGACTGCTGCCGGTGGTCCTGGACGGTGGAGTGGTCGAGCAGCTCTTCCAGGAGGTCGAAGCGGAGCCGGGGTATCGGTTGACCATCGACCTGCCGGCACAACAGGTGGTCACCCCGCGCGGCGAACGTTTCCTCTTCGAGGTTGATCCCTTTCGCAAGCGCATGCTGCTCGAGGGGCTTGATGAGATCGGCGTCACCCTCGAAGAGCAGAGCGAGGCCATCCAGGCCTACGAGCAGCGGCGCAAGCAGGAAGCCCCCTGGCTCTTCCCCGAACCCTGAACCCAGGAACCCGAATAGAACCTATGTCCCATAAGATCCTGCTGCTCCCGGGTGACGGTATCGGCCCGGAGATCACCGCCGAGGCTCAGCGCGTTCTGGAGGCGCTGAAACAGCACCAAGGGCTGAGCCTTGAGATGGAGACCGCGCCCATCGGCGGCGCTGGCTACGACGCCGCGGGCCAGCCCCTGCCCGACGAGACCCTGCGCCGGGCCCGGGAGGCTGACGCCGTTCTGCTTGGTGCGGTGGGCGGCCCGCAGTACGACGCGCTACCCCGCGAAGTGCGCCCGGAGCGCGGCCTGCTGGCCATCCGCTCGGAGCTGGGGCTGTTCGGCAATCTGCGCCCGGCCATTCTCTACCCGCAGTTGGCCGGGGCCTCGGCGCTGCGCGACGACGTGGTGGCGGGGCTGGATATCCTTATTGTCCGCGAGCTGACCGGCGGCATCTACTTTGGTGAGCCCCGGGGCATCCGCACCCTCGATAGCGGCGAGCGCCAGGGCTATAACACCGAGGTCTACAGCGAGTCGGAGATCGAGCGGATCGTGCGGCTGGCCTTCGAGGCGGCGCAGCAGCGCCAGGGGCGGGTCTGCTCGGTGGACAAGGCGAACGTGCTGGAGAGCTCGGAGCTCTGGCGGGAGGTCGCCGAGCGGGTGGCCGCCGACTACCCGGCGGTGGAGCTCTCCCATATGTATGTAGACAACGCCGCCATGCAGCTGGTGCGCGCGCCGAAGCAGTTCGACGTGGTGGTCACCGGCAATCTCTTCGGCGACATCCTCTCCGACTGCGCCGCGCAGCTGACCGGTTCCATCGGCATGCTGCCCTCGGCCTCGCTGGATGAGCACGGCAAGGGGCTCTACGAGCCGGTGCACGGCTCGGCGCCGGATATCGCCGGCCAGGACAAGGCCAACCCGCTGGCCACGATCCTCTCGGTGGCGATGATGCTCCGCTACAGCCTGGGTGAGTCGGCTGCCGCCGACCGTGTGGAGGCGGCCGTCGGAGCCGTGCTCGAGGAGGGGCTGCGCACCCCGGATCTGCAGGGTGGCACCCGGCCGGTGGGCACCCGCGAGATGGGTGAGGCGGTGGCGCAGCGCTTGTAGGTCTGGCCACGCCCGCGGCGCCCGGATTGAGTACGAACAAGCCGAATAAAAGGAGGCCGGAACCCGATGGGGCTCCGGCCTCTTTGCTCCTGGCAGGGCCAGGCGGCGGGGTGCTTCAGAAATTGAAGCGGGCGCCGAGCGCCAGGCCCAGTTCGTTCTCGTCCCCGGCGTCGTTG
>PUNM01000100.1 GCA_003552625.1 Ectothiorhodospiraceae bacterium | reverse complement strand
GGGTGCGTCGGCGGCGGCCGCCTGCAGCGCATCGGCCTGCGCCGGGGTCAGCTGCAGCACCCAGCCCGGCTCTTCGCTGAACGCGGCCGCCCACCAGCCGGCCCCGCCGTCCGCCACGGCGGCCAGATCGATCTCCAGGCCGCAGCGACCGGCGAAGGCCATCTCGCAGAGGGTCACCAGCAGGCCGCCATCGGAGCGGTCGTGGCAGGCCAGAACCGCCCCCTCGGCGATATGGGCCTGCACGGTATCGAAGGCCCAGCGCAGGGCCGCCGGCTGGTCCAGATCGGCGGGAGCCTCCCCGAGCCCCTGGTAGACCTGGGCCAGGGCCGAGCCGCCGAGCCGGTGGCGTCCGGCGCTGAGATCCAGAGCGACCAGCACGGTCTGCGGATCGGGGTCGAGTTGCGGCGTGCACGCGCGCCGGGCGTCGGCCACCGGCGCGAAGGCGGAGACAACCAGAGAGACCGGCGCGGTCACCGCGTGCGACGCCTCCGGCTCTTCCCAGACCGTCCGCATGGACAGCGAGTCCTTGCCCACGGGGATGGCCACGCCGAGTTCGGTGCACAGATCCCGCCCTACGGCGGCGACCGTGTCGTAGAGGGCCGCGTCCTCGCCCTCCACTCCGCAGGCGGCCATCCAGTTGGCCGAGAGGTTGACCGCGCGCAGCTCACCGACCCCGGCACTGGCCAGGTTGGTGAGCGCCTCGGCTACGGCCAGACGCCCGGAGGCGGGCGCATCGAGCAGCGCCACCAGGGGCCGTTCGCCGACAGCCATGGCCTCGCCGGTGTAGCCGCGGTAGTCGGCCAGGGTCACCGCGCAGTCGGCCACCGGGACCTGCCACGGCCCGACCATCTGGTCGCGGGCGACCTGACCGGTGACCGTCCGGTCGCCGATGGTGATGAGAAACTCCTTGGAAGCCACGGCCGGCAGGCGCAGGACCCGCTCCAGGGCGTCATCCAGGCGCGCCTCCCCCAACGCCAGCGGCAAGGCCCGGGCCGGGCGCCGCTGCACATCCCGCAGCATCTTCGGCGTCTTGCCAAGGAGCAGCTCCAGGGGCAGATCGACCGGGGTATTGTCGAAGTGGGCATCCTCGACGACCAGCTCACGGGTTTCCGTCGTGTGGCCGACGACGGCGTAGGGGCAGCGCTCCCGGGCGCAGAGGCGCTGGAAGTCGGCCAGCCGCTCCGCCTCGATGGCGAGGACGTACCGCTCCTGGGATTCGTTGCACCAGATCTCCAGCGGCGACATCCCCGGGTCCGCCACGGGGATCGTGCGCAGCTCGATATGCCCGCCACGGCCGGCGTCGTCGAGGATCTCCGGGATGGCGTTGGACAGACCGCCGGCACCCACGTCGTGGATCGAGCGGATCGGGTTGTCCGCGCCCTGCGCGGTGCAGGCGTCGAGCACACCCTGGGCACGGCGCTGCATCTCCGGATTGTCCCGCTGGACCGAGGCGAGATCGAGGGCCTCGTCCCCGCTGCCGCTGGAGACCGACGATGCAGCGCCTCCGCCGAGGCCGATCAGCAGCGCCGGGCCGCCGAGAACCACGACCGGGGTCCCGGCCGGCAGGCTCTGCTTGTGGACGTGGGGGTCACGGATATTGCCCATGCCGCCGGCGATCATGATCGGCTTGTGGTAGCCGCGCACCTCCGGCCCGTCGGCGCCGGGAACGGTGAGTTCGAGAGTGCGGAAGTAGCCGCTGAGCGCCGGCCGGCCGAACTCGTTGTTGTAGCCGGCTGCGCCGAGGGGACCGTGGAGCATGATCGCCAGGGGCGAGGCGATCCGCCCCGGCCGCGCTTCGGGCCCCTCCCACGGCTGCTCAAAGCCGGGAATACGCAGGTTGGAGACCGAGAACCCGGTGAGTCCCGCCTTGGAGCGACCACCGATACCCGTGGCTGCCTCGTCACGGATCTCGCCGCCGGCACCGGTGGCCGCGCCGGCGAAGGGCTCGATGGCGGTGGGGTGGTTATGGGTCTCCACCTTCATGACCAGGTGAGCCGGCTCAGCGTGCTCGCGGTAGACCCGATCGGTGCCGGCGAGCAGCCGCTGCGCCGGATACCCGGCGGCGACGGCGGCATTGTCGCTGTAAGCGGAGAGTACGCCCTCGGGCCGCGCCTCGTGGCTGTGGCGGATCATGGCGAACAGCGAACGAGGCTGGCGCTGTCCCTCGATGACCCAGTCGGCATTAAAGATCTTGTGCCGGCAGTGCTCCGAGTTCGCCTGGGCGAACATCATCAGCTCCACGTCGCTGGGATTGCGCCCCAGGCCGGCGTAGCTCTCGAGCAGGTAGTCGATCTCGTCCTCGGCCAGGGCGAGGCCGAGTTCGGCGTCGGCGGCAAGCAGGGCCTCCCGCCCACCCTCAAGGACATTGACAGCCCCCACCGGGCGCGGCTGGCGCTCCTCGAACAGCGAAGCGGCCTGCGCCTCGTCATCGAGGACGACATCGGTCAGCGGATCGTGGATGCGGGCGATGACAGCCTGGCGCTGAGCCGGGGCGAGGGGTCCGTTGCAATGGACGCGGTAACGGGTGCCCCGCTCGATCCGCGTAACCGCCAGCAATCCGCAGTTGTGGGCGATGTCCGTCGCCTTGCTCGACCACGGCGAAACGGTGCCCGGACGCGGGATGACCAGCAGGCTGTCCACCTCGGCGCCGCCGGCGGCGGGGGCCGGATAGTCCGCGCCGTAATCGAGCAGCGCCGCGAGCAGTGCCTGCCCATCGGCGTCGAGGGTGCCGGAGGTGGCCACGAAGTGGACGAATTCGGCGTCAACAGCCCGCACCTCGGGCGCGACGGCCTGGAGGTCTTCACAGAGCTTGTCGAGTCGGAACGGAGAGAGCGCGCGTTTTCCGGGAACTTGCAGCATGTCAGTAGAGTTGGCGATCGAGCAGGGTCAGCAGTCGGCGGGCCACCTGCTCGGGGGCGGGCTCGCCGTCGGCGTCGAGAACCCGGACCAGAACCTGGCCACCGTCGGTCTCGAGCTGAATCCGGTAGCGTTGCGGGGACGTGTCGATGCGCTCCTCGCCGCGGAAAACCCGGGCGAAGAAGCCGGGCTGCTGAATCTCCTGATCGGCCCGCGGCTCGTAGCGGATGACGTAACGCAGGTCGTCGCGCTGGCGCTCGAGCACGGTGAAGTCGAGACGATCGAGCGCGGCACCCGTGCCCCGCCAGGCATCGTTAACCCCCATGTCCAGCTCCAGCCGGTGCTCACCATCGCGCTCGATCAACCGCGACGGGATGGTGCGCGCCACATCCACAGGCAGCGCCTCGTCGTCGTCCACCTGCGGCCGCTCACGCTCCTCCGGCGGCGGTGGCGGACCGACCAGATCCGGCGGGATGACCAGGTGTTCGGGGTAGTCGGCCTCCTCCCGGGTTAATGGCTCGCTGGCACAACCGAGCCCGAGCAGGCCGGCGGCGAGGACGGCGAACAGCGGCAGACGGCGGGTCATCCAGCCCCCCTGGCGCTTCACAGGACGCCGGCGTCGAGCATGGCCTGGCGCACCTGCTCCCGGCCAGCCTCGGTGAGCCGTGTCATCGGCAAGCGGATCCCCGGCCCGATGTAGCCAAGCTGCTCCACCCCCCACTTGGCGGGGATGGGGTTCGGCTCGGCGAACATGGCCTGGTGCAATGGCGTCAGGCGCTCGTTGATGGACTCGGCGGTCTCCATGTCGCCGGCCAGGGCGGCGGCGCAGAGGTCGTGCATGGATCGCGGCGCGACGTTGGCGCTGACCGAGATCACGCCCTTGCCGCCGACACGCATCATGCCGAGGGCGTTGAAATCATCACCGGCGAAGACATCGAGGCGGTCACCGCAGCGGCGGATGACTTCTTCGGCCCGCTCCACGGTGCCCTGCGCCTCCTTGAGGCCGACGATGTTGGGCAGATCGGCGAGCTGCTCCACCGTCTCCGGAAGCATGTCGCAGCCCGTGCGCCCGGGCACGTTGTAGAGGATCTGCGGTATGGGAACGGCGTCGGCGATGGCGCTGAAGTGCTCGATCAGCCCCTGCTGAGTGGGCTTGTTGTAGTACGGCACCACCAGCAGGGCAGCGTCGCAGCCGCTCTCCATGGCGCTGCGGGTGAGTTCGATGGCCTCCCACGTGGAGTTGGCGCCGGTACCGCCGATGACCGGGATGCGGCCGCGGGCGGCATCCACCGTGGCCCGGATGACCCGGCGGTGCTCGTCGTAATCCAGGGTGGCCGACTCCCCCGTGGTGCCGACAGCGACGATGGCGTCGCTGCCCTGCTCGACGTGGAATTCGACCAGCTTCCGCAGCGCCTTCTCATCGACGGCATCACGAATACCGTCCTGCGCAATCATCGGGGTGACCATCGCCACCAGGCTGCCGCGGAACATCAGCACCTCCGTCTTCAATCCAGGCATCGTTCGGTAAGAGGCTCATGGTACTAAGCGGCCGCGTCGGGGCCAAGCGAGCGCGCGCGCCACGCTCCGTGCTAGACTCCGGCTTCAGAATCGCAAGCCGGGGCAGTCGATAGCGATGCACAATCGGATGGTGATTACCGCCCTCGGCCAGGATCGCCCGGGCATCGTCCGCGAGCTGGCCAGCGCCGTGACAGAGACCGGCTGCAACATCGAAGACAGCCGCATGTCCGTGCTTGGCGGCGAGTTCGCCGTCATCCTGATGGTCGCCGGGCGCTGGAACGAGCTGGCCAAGCTGGAGGCCGGGCTGCCGAACACCGCCAAGCGCATCGGCCTGGAGGTCCATCTGCGACGCACTGAGGCCACTCAGGGCGGGGAGCAGTTGCTGCCCTACCGGGTCGAGGTCGTCGCCCTGGATCACCCCGGCATCGTCGCCGAGCTGGCCAACTTCTTCGCCACGCGGGAGATCAACATCCGCGACATGAACACCGCCAGCTACGCCGCCGCGCATACCGGGACGCCGATGTTCTCGGTGCAGATGAGCGTGGATGTGCCCGCGGGGCTGCACATTGCCAGCCTGCGCGACGAGTTCATGGATTTCTGCGACCAGCTCAACCTGGACGCCCTGATGGAGCCGGCGCGCTAAGCGCCCTCCACCCATCCACCCCGAGAGGGGTTACGAACAGCCATGACCGAAGACGCACAGCGGCGCACCTACGTGCTCGATACCTCCGTTCTGGTGCACGATCCCACCGCCCTCTTCCGCTTCGAGGAGCACGACGTCTGCCTGCCGGCGGCGGTGCTCGAGGAGCTCGATGCGGCCAAGGAGGGGCTTTCCGAGGTGGCGCGCAACGCCCGCCAGGTGAGCCGCTTCCTGGATGCACTGCTCACCGGCTCGACACCGGGTTCGCTCGGCGACGGCGTACCCCTGGGCCACGGGCGCCCCGGCGACCCCTCCGGCGTGCTCTTTTTCGAAACCAATGGGCACGGCCACGGGGACGCCGCCATTCTTGCCGCCGCGGGCCGGCTGCGCGAGGGCCCCGGGGCGACGCCGGTGCTCGTCTCCAAGGACATCAACCTGCGCATCCGCGCCCAGGTCGCCGGTATCGCCGCCGAGGACTATGAGAGCGACCGGGTCATCGATGATGTGGATCTCCTGCCCACGGGCGTCGCGGAGCTGCCCGAGGCCAGCTGGGCAGAAGCGCAGAGCGCCGATGGCGGTTGGTGGGTCCCAGTGCCGGCGGACGCCTCCTGGCGGCTCAACCAGTGCCTGTACAACGACGCCGTCGAGGCCGTGGTGCGTAGCGTCAGCGACGGCCAGGCCTTCCTCGCGCCGGTGACCGACTACCGCACCGGCAACGCCGTCTGGGGCGTGCGGGCACGCAACCGGGAGCAGAACTTCGCACTGCACCTGCTCATGGACCCGGGGATCGACCTGGTCACCCTGCTCGGAGCGGCGGGCACGGGCAAGACGTTGCTGACGCTGGCCGCCGGCCTGGCGCAGACCATGGACCAGGGCCGTTACCGCGAGGTCATCGCCACCCGCGCCACGGTGGCCATCGGCGAGGAGATCGGCTACCTCCCCGGGACGGAGGAAGAGAAGATGACTCCGTGGATGGGCGCGCTCATGGACAACCTGGAGGTCCTCAGCGCGCCGGAGAGCACGTTCGGCGGGGATTGGGCCCGCGCCGCCACGGCCGATCTGCTCCACTCCCGCGTGCGGATCCGCTCGCTGAGCTTCATGCGCGGCCGGACGTTCCTGGAGAAGTTCGTGATCCTCGATGAGGCGCAGAACCTGACCGCCAAGCAGATGAAAACCCTGATCACCCGGGCCGGCCCCGGGACGAAGGTGATCTGCCTGGGGAATATCGGCCAGATCGACACCCCCTACCTGACCGAGAGCACCTCGGGGCTGACCTACGTCGTTGACCGCCTCAAGGACTGGCCGCACAGCGGCCACGTCACGCTGCAGCGCGGCGAGCGCTCGCGGCTGGCCGACTACGCCTCCGACGTCCTCTAGCCACGCTTGCACGCGCCCCCGCGCCAGCGCCCGCCGGTACGGGATCGGGGCGGCGGGCGTTTCAGGGCGTTAGCTCTTCTTCCAGCTCGAGTTCCAGGGATTCGTCGTCGGGGGGTTTTCGGCGCCGCACCCAGGCCTTGATGATCGCCTGGACGAAAGTCGCCAGCGGGATCGCGAAGAAAACGCCCCAGAACCCCCACAGACCGCCGAAGACCAGGATCGAGATGATGATCGCCACCGGATGGAGGTTGACCACCTCGGAGAAGAGCAACGGCACCAGTACGTTGCCGTCCAGGACCTGGATGATCGTGTAGGCCACCAGCACGTAGACCAGCTCCTGGCTGACGCCGAAGTGGAAATAGCCGATCAGCGCCACCGGCACGGTCATGACGAACGCGCCGATGTAGGGGATGATCACCGACAGGCCGATGGCCACCGAGAGCAGCATGGCAAACGGCATCCCCAGCACCGAGAACGTCACAAAGGTAACGAACCAGACAATGAGGATCTCGATGAACTTGCCGCGGACGTAGTTGCCGATCTGCTGGTCGACGTCGCGCCAAACCTCGGAGGCGAAGGCGCGGTGGCGCGGGAGGTGGTTGCTCACCCACTCGAGCAGCAACCGCTTGTCCTTGAGAAAGAAGAAGACCAGGAACGGGACGAGAACCGCGTAGACGACGAAGGTGCCGATGATCATCAGCGACTGCACGGTCACCGAGGCGACGGCCCGCTGCCCCCAGTCGGTGATCTCCCGCCGGGCGGCGTCGAGCATTTCCCGGATCTGCGCTTCGGAGAACAGCTGCGGGTAGTGCTCCGGAAGCTGCAGCAGCGCCACCTGGCCTTGGGCGAGGATCGCCGGTAGCTGATCCACCAGCTGCGCCACCTGACGGTAGAGCATCGGAATCAGGGCGAAGAGCACCAGCACCAGGAACGCCGTGAGAAAGAGGATGACGACGACAACGGCCAGAAGGCGCGGCACGTGAAAGCGCTCAAAGGCACGGACCAGCCCCTCAAGGAGGTAGGCAATGACGATGGCGGTGATCACCGGCGCAAGCATGCTGCCGAGCATCAGCAGCGCCCCCAAGCCCACCACCAGAAGGATCAGGAAGGCGGCTATCTGCGGGTCGTTGAACGTGCGCCGGAGCCAACTGCGGACAAGCTCCACGGACCTACCTCCTCGCCGGATGCCCTCGGATGATAACGCACAAGCACTAGACTTTCGCCCAGGGAACTCCTGTGAGCGCTGCTCAGTCTGATTCCAATGCCATGCCCATGATCCGTCTCCGCCGGGCCGCCGCGATCCTCTGCGGCGTGCTGCTGCTCCTCGCCGCGCTGCCGCAACCGCGCGCGGAAGGGATTTATGACGAGATCCAGCTCCCCGAGCTGGGCCGACCGGGGGCGGCTGCGCTGCCGCTGTATAAGGAGCGCGAACTCGGCACCGAGATCATGCAGCAGGTCCGTCGCCACCTGCCGCTGCACCCGGACGTGGAGCTCAACCACTACATCGGGGAGCTCGGCGCCCGGCTGGCCGCCCACAGCGAGCAGCCGGGCTACGGCTTCAATTTCTTTGTGGTCGATGACGATCAGATCAATGCCTTCGCCCTGCCCGGCGGCCACATCGGCATCCACAGTGGACTGATCCGGGAGAGCCGCACCGAGAGCGAACTCGCCGGCGTCCTCGCCCACGAGATCGCCCACGTCACCCAGCGCCATATCGCCCGCAACTACGCCCGGGCGCAGAACCTGAACCTGCAGACGGCGGCCGCCGTCCTTGCGGCCATCCTCATCGGGGCCCAGGACCCTCAGGCCGGCAGTGCTGCGGCCATGGCCGGGATCGCCGCCCCTATCCAACAGCAGCTTCGCCACTCGCGGGAGCACGAGCGGGAGGCCGACCGCGTAGGCATCCGCAACATGGCGGCGGCCGGCTTCGACCCGGCCGGCATGCCCGGGTTTTTCGAGCAGCTCGCCCACGCCTCGCGGTTTCGAGAGAGCCCGCCGGAGTACCTGAGCACCCACCCGCTCACCGAGCGCCGCATGGTGGAGGCGCAGGATCTTGCGGACCGCCTGGGTGGCGGCACGGTCTTCGAGTCCGGTCACCACGCATTCATGCGGGCCCGCGCCGAAGTCCTGGCCAAGGCCGGGAGCAGCACCAGCGCCGTCGCTGTCATGCACGACCGGCTCGAGCAGACCCGCGACGACCCGACCCGCCGCGCAGCGGCAATCTACGGCGTCGCCCTGGCCCTGTCGCTGGAGGCCGGCGAGCACGAAGCGGCCCTGGCCCTGCTTGACACCCTGGAGGCCATCGACGGCGAGCGGCTCTACGTGCTGCTCGGCCGCGGCGAGGTGCTGCGCAATGCCGACCGCCCCCGCGAGGCGCTCACCGTCTACGACGAGGCGCGCTCGCTCTACCCCGGCAGCGGCGCCGCTCTCTACCGGCACGCCGAGACGCTGATCAGCCACGGGGAGGCGGAAGAGGCAC
The DNA here is from genome assembly GCA_003552625.1 of Ectothiorhodospiraceae bacterium. Lineage (GTDB taxonomy): Bacteria > Pseudomonadota > Gammaproteobacteria > Nitrococcales > Halorhodospiraceae > Halorhodospira. The sequence goes on along the minus strand of PUNM01000100.1, from coordinate 12,849 downwards.
GGCGCATCCTGGCCAACGCCACCCGCGGCCGCCAGCGCTCGCCGGAGCTACTTCGCCTGCTCGCCGATGCGGCCCATGCCAGCGGGCGCGAGGCCGAGGGCTACATCGCGCTGGCCGAACACCATCACAGTCGCGGCGAGTTGCAGCTGGCCCTGGCGCAGCTGAGCAACGCCATCCGCGTGGCCGACGAGAACCGCTACCAACGTGCACGGGCCGAAGCCCTGCGCGAGCGCTGGCAGCAGCAGCGCGACTAGCCCCAGGCTCGCTGGCCAGGCCTCTGCGTCCCCGTTAGACTTGCGGCCACACGGCGACGGTGGCGGAAATGGCGTCAGGCGAGGCCTTTGAAAGCGAGTGGCTGCGGTGGCTGCGGGCCACCGCGTCAGTGGAGGAGCTTTGGCAGGCCCTGCAGGCGGACGGCGGTTCGCCGGGGGCAGCCTGTGCGCAGACGTTCCGCAGCTGGCAGGGACAGATCGACGGGACGCTGACCACCCTCCGCACGGCCATGCAGCAGCTCGACACCCCGGAGCATACCCCGCCACCTCCCTGGAACGCCCCCTGGCTCGACGCCCTGGCCCGGCTCGGCCCCTGGCAGGACGATCTGCAGCGCACCCGGGCCCTTCAGCAGAGCAGCCAGGCGTACCTGCGCGCCCTCGCCGCCTGCAGCGAGCAGTTGCTTGAGGCTGTGCGCAGCGGGCTTGCCCGCCTCGAACAGCGCCTGGCCACGGCCGCGGAGCACGGGGAAGGCCAGCCCGGGACGCTGCGCGAGCTCTACGAGTTGTGGCTGGAGGAGAGCGAGGCCGCCTATGAGGCGATGCTCACCACCGAGACCTGGGCGGAGGCGTTCGGCCGGCTGACCAACGCCACCTCCGAGGTCATCGCCCGTTACCAGGAGCAGGCCGATGCGGCGCTGAGCACCCTGGATCTACCGACACGGACCGACTGGATTGACACCCAACGCCGGGTTGCCCGGCTGGAGGCCACCATCCGGCGGTCACCGGCCGCCCAGGAGATCGCCGCTCTGCGTTCCGAAGTGGCGGAACTGCGCCAGGAGGTCGCCGCCCTGCGCACAACCCCACCGGATGGGCCGGAGTCGTAGCCTTGGCCGCAACGCCCGAAAGCCTGACCGACTGGCAGCAGCGGCTCGTGGCGGCCCTGGACACGGCGGCCCACCTCCCCGTTGACACCCGCGGCGCCACCCCCTTCGAGGTCGTCGGCGAGTACGGGCCGGGAATCACGCTCCGTCACTACCCGCCCATCGGCGCGAGCAGGAAGCCCCCGGTACTGGTGGTCTATTCGCTGGTGAACCGGCCCTTCATCCTCGACCTGACGCGGCAGCGCTCCCTGATCCACGCACTGAACCAGGCCGGACACCCGGTCTATCTGGTGGACTGGGGCTACCCGCGCGGGGCCGACCGCTTCTTGACCCTGGATGATTACATCGGCGAGTTCCTGGCAACCATCGCCGCCGATCTGGGCGAGCGCGAGCAGCGGGCAGCGGACGTGATCGGCGTCTGTCAGGGCGGCGTCTTCGCCCTGGCCCTCGCTGCACTTTTCCCGGAACGGGTCCGCCGCCTGGTGACCCTGGTCACGCCGACGGACTTCCATACGCCGCACGACACCCTGAGCCGCATGGCGCAGCACATCGACTTCGAGCAGGCGACGGCGGCCCTGGGCAACGTCTCAGCGCGCTGGCTCAACCCGGTCTTCGTGGCCCTCAAACCGTACCGGCTGCTCTCGCAGCGGTACGTCGATCTGCCCGAGCTCGCCGAACGGCCGGAAGCGCTCCACGATTTTATGCGCATGGAGCGTTGGATGTACGACAGCCCCGACCAGGCGGCGGCCGCCTTCGCGCAGTTCGGACGGGAACTCTATCAACGCAACGGACTCGTGGAGCGGACCTTCCAGCTCGACGGGCAAGTCGTGCGCCTGGATGCAATCCACCACCCAGTGCTCAACGTCTTCGCCGAACTCGACCACCTGGTGCCCCCGGACGCCGCGCGGGCACTCGGTGCGCACGTCGGGAGCAGCGCCTATCGGGAGGTGGGCTTCCCGGGCGGCCACCTCGGGGTATTCATCAGCCGGCGCGCGCACCGGGAGCTCGTGCCGGCGATCACCGAGTGGCTGAATCCGGATTGATGCATCGCAAAACAGCCTGCGCTTGCCGGCGACAGTTCGGGCCCGCACAATCGCCGTTCTGATCAGGACCGCGCAACGGCGCACGCAAAAGCGCCGAACAAAAAAAACCCCCTCGAACGGGAGGGGGTCAAAGGTTGGCGACGAAGTGTCTCCCGGTTAGGAGACGCCGCCAGGAGGAGACCGGTAAGAACCTTGCAGCGTCCACTGCTACCCGCATAGCGAATCGGTACCCGATCCGTAACGCGGCCGCCCTGCCGCGTGTTGCTGCGCAACATGATAGGTGATTCACCCCGCGGCGTCAAACGTTTGCGTCGGTACGCCGCGGGGCCGCCCTTGCTGAATCAGAAACTGCAGAATAATCCACCGTTTACGGGGATATTAGCACCGGTAATATACCCGTTCTCGTCGGCGACCAGGAAGCGGATGACCCGCGCCACCTCTTCGACCTCGGCCATGCGTCCGGCCGGAATCTGCGCGATGATCTGCTCCCGGATATCGTCCGGGATCGCTGCCGTCATGCTGGTATTCACGTAGCCCGGCGAGACGGTGTTTACAGCGATGCCCTTGCGCGCGTTCTCTTTGGCGAGGGCCATGGTGAAACCGTGCATGCCGGCCTTGGCGGCCGAGTAGTTCGCTTGCCCGAACTGGCCGGTCTGACCGTTCACCGACGAGACGTTGACGATGCGCCCGAAACCCCGATCCCGCATCCCCGGGACGATTTGCCGGGTCACGTTGAAGACGCTGTCGAGATTGACGTCGAGCACCGCATCCCAGTCCTCGGCACCCATCTTGTGGAGGAAGGTATCCCGGGTGATGCCGGCGAGATTGACGAGCACGTCCACAGGGCCGTAGGTCTGCTCCACCTCTTCCGCCATCTTCTGGCAGGAGGCGAAATCCGCCACGTTGCAGACGACATAGTCGACCTCAACACCCTCCTCGCGAAGCTGCTGGCGCCATGCGTCGATACGCTCCGCTTCGGCATCCAAGCAGGTGGTGACGACGCGGTATCCGTCCGCGGCCAGTTGCCGTACCACGGCGGTACCGATCCCGCCGTTGCCTCCAGTGATCAGGGCCAAACGACCTGCCATCACGTTTCCTCGCTCTTTCGCAAAAATTCGTACGCCGTGCGCAGTCGCGCGCCAAGGGGCGGCGCGCACCAGGTTTGTGCACCGCACAACCGGCGCAGCGTCGCAAGCTTATGCTGCGGCGCAACGTCTGTCAACCAGTGGTTCCCCGCGGCCCTGCGCGGGCGGTAAGCGGCTACGGGGCTAGCGCGAGGGGATGTCGTCGTCGCGACGGGAGGCGCCGGACGAGCGATGCCCGTCACCGGCACCGCTGTCGGAGCCCTCCCCGTCGGAGTCCTCCCGGCGCCGGTCGAAACCGCTCATCTGCCGCCACATCGCCAGGTTCTGCTCGGCGATGTGGGTCATGATGCTCATCGGATTGTGATCCATGAATTCGCGCGTGCGCTCCTGGAACACACGCTGCTGATCGGCCCACAGCTCCAGGCTCTTCTCCAGGTAGCTGGTGAGCATGTTCTGCATGTTGCCGCCGTAGGCACGGATCAGCTGGGCGAGGAGCTGGCTGGAGAAGATGGGCTCGCCGCCTTCTTCTTCCTCGCTGATGATCTGCAGAAGGATGGTGCGAGTGATGTCCTCGTGCGTCTTGGCATCCACCACTTGGAAGTCGACGGCCTCCAACACCAGGCGCTTGACATCCGCGAGCGTGATGTAGCTTGAGATCGCGGTATCGTAGAGCCGGCGATTGGGGTACTTTTTAATAATTCGTGTTTCTGACATGGAGGCCTCCAGCGCAAGCTCCCGAACCGTATGCTGCACTGCATGAGGTGTCAAGCAAGGTGCTAGCATGATCGACGGCGGAGCGCGAGCTAGCTGAAATGCCGATTACCGACCGCAACGCGACCCTGCAGAAACTCGGTGGCACGCAGGCACTGCCTGCACTTCCCTATGTTGCCCACGATATCCTCGTGGCCACCAGCTCGAACGATGTCGACATCGGTGACGTTGCCCAAACCCTGGCGCGGGACCCCGGAGTCGCGGCCCGCGTGATCGCCATTGCCAATTACGCGTTTTTTACGCGGCGCGAGACGGTCTACTCCCTGGAGCAGGCGGTCATGCGCATCGGGCTCAACCGGGTGCGCGTACTCGCCACCTCGATGCTCCTGAATCAGGTCTTTGATACCCGGCCGTGCTCGGCATTCCAGCTCCAGCGCTACTGGCACGAGGCTCTCGGCACCGCGTTCTGCGCCGCCCGCCTCAGCCCGCGTACCGCGCCGCAGCACAGCCGCGATGCCGCCTATCTCGGCGGCGTGCTGCACAGCATCGGACTGCTGCTGCTCGTTAACATCTTCCCGCAGAGCATGGGGACTGTGCTCGCCGAGCACGATGAGGATCCGGAGCGCTCGCTGGCGGCGCTGACCTATCAGGCCATCGGCTGCAACTACGGCGAGGCCGGCGAGCTGCTGTTGCGCGAGTGGGAGATCCCGGAGCCGATCACCGCTACCGCGGGCAACGCCCACGACCGGGACTACGCCGGCCCTCATGCCGAATTGGTGGAGACGGTCCGCTTCGCCCACGAGTGGCTGCAGACAGGCTTTCAAGTGGACCCGGTACCGCTGGCCCCACCCGCCGGAGTCAAGGATCTGGAGCGCACCGCCGAAGCCTGCCGCGAGGAGTACGAGGCCCTGGCGGCCTTCGCCCAACTGCTCAGCGAACCCGGCTGATCGCCGCCTCGCGGCTGGCTTCCCGAAGCGGGGCGGCTCCGGCCAGCTCCAGGAAGGCGATGGCCTTGTCTTCCGTCTCCCGACGCTCGGCGGCCTCGCTGGAGTCGGCCACGATGCCGCCGCCGGCCCAGTACGTCATCGCCCCACCCTGGCAAACCGCCGTGCGGATGGCGATGCTCGTATCCATCCGGCCATCGAAGCCGATGTACCCCACGGCCCCGCAGTAGACCCCGCGGCTGCCCGGTTCCAGTTCGGCGATGATCTCCATGGCCCGGCGCTTCGGAGCGCCGGTGATCGAGCCGCCCGGGAGGGAGCCCCGAAGCAGATCCGTTGCGGTGTAGCCGGGGGCCAGCTGGCCGCGGACAGTGCTCACCAAGTGGTGGACCCGGGCGAAGCGGCGCGCTTCGCACAGCGCCGGGACGTGGACACTACCGAAGCGGCACACCCGCCCCAGATCGTTACGCAGCAGGTCGACGATCATCACGTTCTCGGCGCGGTCCTTGGCACTGGCCAGCAACTCCTGACGGGCACGCTCGTCAGCCAACCGGTCCGTTTTCCGGGGACGGGTCCCCTTGATCGGCTCCGTCGTCACCCAACCGTCGGCGTCCACACGCAGGAAACGCTCCGGGGAGAGGCTGAGCACATCGCTGCCAGGCAGGCGCAACCAGGCGGCGAAAGGGGCGCTGCCGCTACCGCGCAGGGCCAGGTACGCCGCCTGCGGATCGCCGCCGCCCGGCAGCGTGAAACGTCGGGCCAGGTTGACCTGGTAGCAGTCGCCGGCGTGCAGGTAATCCTGAACACGCCTGAAGGCGGTGGCGTAGGCCGCATCGTCCGGATGACAGACCAGCGGTCCGCTGGCTTCCCACAACCCGGGCCGGGGAGCAGTCGCGGTGCGCGCGCGCAGCGCCTGCAGCCACTGGCGATCCAGCCGCCGCCCCACTGCCCAGCATTGGGCGCGCAGGTGATCCACCACCACCGCGTGGTCGTAGATGCCGACAGCCATCTCGGGGACCTCCGCCGGCGCCCCGGCCACCCCCATCAGGCGCTGGCCCAGATCGTAGGCGAAATAGCCCACGGCGCCGCCGGTGAAGGGCAGTTCTGCAGGCGCTGGCGGCTCCACTGCATTGAGTTCTTCCTGCAGCAGGGCGAGCGGATCGTCGGCACGGCGCAGGCAGTTCCCACCGCGACGGATTTCCGTGACCCCGCCCCGGGTGACCAGGGTCACCCGGGGACGGCCGACAAGGATGTCGTAACGCCCCGCCCCCGTGCCATGCTGCCCGGAATCGAGCCACATGGACCACGGCTCCCCGCCGAGCAGGTTCAGCATGGGCCATCCCGGTTCCGGGAACGGCAGGGGCTCGATTTCCAGTGCAGCAGTCACAGCGACAAGGCTCCCGATGGGTTTTATAGTCTAAACCACGAACAAAAAAGAAAACGTCGGCGAAGGGAGGAGACCCGATGACGCAAGAAGACGCCGCCGCATTCTACGACGCCAGGCCCTGGGAACAGCACTACGGCTCCGGTGTGGAGCGCGCGTTCACCGCCCCGCCTCTGCAGCAGGTTGCCGATATCGCCCGCGAAAGCGCCCGTCAGTTCCCCTCGCGGCCGGCCTTCACCACCTGCCTTGAGAACGGCCTGCACGGCACCCTGACCTGCGCCGAGGTTGATGCCTACGCCGATGCCTTCGCAGCCTGGCTCATGGCTGAGGCGGACATCCAACCCGGCGACCGGGTAGCGCTGCAGATGCCCAACTCCCTGCCCTACCCGGTGGCCGTTTACGGCACGCTGCGCGCCGGGGCCGTCCTGGTCAACGTCAACCCGCTCTACACCCCGCGGGAGATGCGCCATCAACTGGCCGATAGCGGGGCGCGGGTTCTGGTGATCAGCGATCTTTTCGCCGATAAGCTCGGCAGCGCCCTGCCCGAGACAGCGGTGGAACGCGTGGTCCTGACCGGAATCGCCGATTTCTTCCCGTGGGCGCGCCGGACCCTGGTTCACACCGTGCTGCGGCTGAAGAAGGAGATCCCCACCGCCCCGGAGGACGCCCTGCGCTTTACTGACGTCATCGCCCAGGGTCAGCAGCTTGAGCCACCGGCGTGGCCGGAGCGCGGGCCGGACGATCTGGCGTTGCTCCAGTACACCGGCGGCACCACGGGAGTCGCCAAGGGGGCGGAGCTGCGCCACCGCCACGTCCTAGCCAACCTCTCGCAGATCAACGCCGTGGCCGGGGACGCCATCCGCCCTGGCGAGGACGTGGTCCTCACCGCACTGCCGCTCTACCACATCTTCGCCTTCACCTTTAATCTGCTGACCTTCCACTATCATGGCTGCCGCAATGTGCTTTGCCCCTCGCCGCGGCCGGTGGACAAGCTGCGCAAGGCCTTCGAGCGCTTCCCGGTGACCAAGTTCTCCGGGGTCAACCTGCTCTTCCACGGCCTGCTACAGGCCGACTGGTTCCGTAACAACCCGCCCAAGAACCTGGATCTTGCCATCGCCGGGGGGACGGCACTGCACCGGAGTACCGCGGAGCAGTGGCGGGATCTGATCGGCAACGCGCCACTGGAGGGCTACGGCTTGACCGAGACCAGCCCGGTGCTGGCGGTGAACCCCCCGCTGGGTGAGAACCGCCTGGGAACCGTGGGCCTGCCGGTACCGGGGACCGATGTCCGCATCGTCGATGACAACGGCCAGCCCTTGCCTCAAGGCGAGGTGGGCGAGATCGTCGGCCGCGGCCCGCAGGTCTTCGAGGGCTACTGGCAACGCCCGGACGAGACCCGGGCTACGCTGCGCAACGGGTGGTTCCACACCGGCGATGTGGGTTACATGGATGCTGAAGGGTACATCTATATCGTCGATCGCAAGAAGGACATGATCGACGTCTCCGGCTTCAACGTGTACCCCAACGAGGTGGAGGAGGCACTCGCCGAGCACGAGGGGATCGCCGAAGTGGCCGTGCTCGGAGCCCCGCGGGGCGAGGCCGGCGAGGCGGTGGTTGCCTTCGTGGTGCCGCGCGATGAAACCCTGACGGAGGCTCAGGTCAGCGAGTTCGCCCGCACCCGGCTGACCAGCTACAAGGTACCGCGGCTGATCCTCTTCCGCGAGGAGCTGCCAAAGTCTCCCGTGGGCAAGCTGCTGCGCCGGGAGCTACGCGACGAGGCGCGGGCGGCGATGGCGGCCCACGAGCAAGAGGCCGCCGCCTGAGCCCCGGCGCGGGGGGCAGCAAGCCCCCCGCGCCGCCGTGGTACCCTGTTGCGCTGAATCCACGATCGGCAAGCGTTTACAGAGGACCCATGGCCGGACACAGCAAATGGGCCAACATCAAACGGCACAAGTGGGCGCAGGATGCCAAGCGCTCGAAGATCTTCACCAAGCATATCCGTGAGATCACGGTAGCCGCCCGGCTCGGCGGCCCCGACCCGGAGATGAACGCCCGGCTGCGCCTGGCGCTCGACCGGGCCTTCGCCGTCAATCTGCCCAAGGACCGCGCCGATGCCGCGATCAAGAAAGGCGCCGGCCTTGAGGAGATGGATGCCTACGAGGAGATCCGCTACGAGGGCTACGGCCCCGGCGGGACGGCGATCATGGTCGACTGCATGACGGACAACCGCAATCGCACCGTCTCCGAGGTTCGCCACGCCTTCACCAAGCACGGCGGCAAGATGGGCACGGACAACTCCGTCGCCTACCTCTTTCAGGAGCGCGGGGTTCTGCTGTTTGCCCCGGGCACCGACAGCGATCAGGTCCTGGAAGTCGCTCTGGAGGCGGGCGCGGATGACCTGGTCGAGAACGACGACGGCTCCCTGGAGGTCCTGACCAGCCCCTCGTCCTACCGTACGGTGCGTGATGCGCTGCACGAGGCCGGACTGGAACCCGAGCAGGCCGACGTCACCCAGCGGCCGGACCTGACGGTGCAGGTCGAGGGCGACAACGCGGTAAGCACGGCCCGCCTGATCGAGCGCCTGGAGGACCTGGACGACGTCCAGCACGTCTACACCAACGCCGATCTGCCGGCGGAGGCCTACGAGGAAGGATAGGCATGGCGCGCATCCTCGGCATCGACCCCGGCTCGCGGGCCACCGGCTACGGCGTCATCGAGGACAGCGGGGGGTTGCGCATGCTGGCCGCCGGCACATTGCGCTTCCCGCGGGGTGCGGCGCTTTCCGATCGGCTCGGCCGCATCTTCGCCGGCCTGCAGGCGGTCATTGCCGAACATGGGCCGGAGCAGGCCGTGCTCGAGCAGGTCTTCATGCACCGCAACGCCGACTCGGCACTCAAGCTCGGGCACGCCCGGGGCGCCGCCCTCACCGCCTGCGTCCAGGCCGGCCTGCCGATCGCCGAGTACACCCCGGCCGGGATCAAGCAGGCGGTGGTCGGCGGCGGCCGCGCTGATAAGGCGCAGGTCGGCTACATGGTCCGCGCCCTGCTCCAGCTGCGCACGCAGCCGGCGGAGGACGCCGCCGACGCGCTCGCCGCCGCACTCTGCCACGCCCACCACCGACGCTCGCCCCTGGCACAGGCCGCAGCGGCAGGAGGGCGCCGATGATCGCCCGCCTTCGCGGTGCCGTGATCGAAAAGCGCCCACCCACCGTGGTCATCGAGGCCGCCGGGGTCGGTTACGAGGTGGACGCCCCGCTATCCACCCTGGAGGCACTGCCAGAGGCGGGGCAGGAGGCCATCCTGCACACACACCTGAGCGTCCGCGAGGACGGCCAGGCCCTCTACGGTTTTCGCAGCCGGCGCGAGCGCGACCTCTTCCGCCGCCTGATCCGCGTCTCCGGGGTCGGACCGAAGCTGGCTCTGGCACTGCTCTCCGGCGTGGACGGCGAGGAGCTCGTGCGCTGTGTGCAAGAGGACGACGCCCAACGCCTGACCCGGGTCCCGGGAATCGGGCGCAAGACCGCGGAGCGCCTGCTCGTGGAGCTTCGGGACCGGCTCGAGGGCGTCGGAGTCGGTACGGCGCCGCGCGGGACGGAACGTCCGGCCGGCGAGGGGCCCGCCGGCGAGTCAGCGCCGGTTGAGGAAGCCATCGAGGGGCTTGTGGCGCTCGGCTACAAGCCGCCTGAGGCGGACCGCATGGCTCGCAGCGTCAGCGAGCCCGGGCTTTCCTGCGAAGCCATCATCCGTCGTGCGCTGCAACGGGCCGCTCCCCGGGGAGGTTGACCTTGAACGCAAGCGGCGACTCAACGCAGCGGATCTTCAACGGCGCCGCCGGACAGGAGGACGAGGCACTCGAGCGCGCCCTGCGTCCGACCACGCTTGCCGAGTACGTCGGCCAAGAGGGGGTGTGCGAGCAGCTGGAGATCTTCATCCACGCGGCTCGAGGCCGCTCCGAGGCCCTCGACCACACACTGCTCTTCGGCCCTCCCGGACTCGGCAAGACCACGCTGGCCAATATCATCGCGCGTGAGATGGAGGCGAACCTGCGCCAGACCTCCGGCCCGGTGCTCGACCGTCCCGGCGACCTGGCGGCGATCCTGACCAACCTGGAACCCCACGACGTCCTCTTCATCGACGAGATCCACCGGCTCAGCGCCGTGGTCGAGGAGGTCCTCTACCCGGCCATGGAGGACTTCCGGATCGATATCGTCATCGGCGAGGGTCCGGCGGCGCGCTCGATCAAGCTCGATCTGCCACCGTTTACCCTGGTCGGTGCCACCACCCGCGCCGGGTTGCTCACTTCGCCGCTGCGCGATCGTTTCGGCATCGCCCAGCGGCTGGCCTACTACCCGGTCGAGGAGTTGGCCCGGATCGTCGAACGCTCAGCGGAACAGCTCGGCATCCACACCGAAGCCCGCGGTGCCGGGGAGATCGCCCGCCGCTCCCGGGGCACGCCGCGGGTCGCCAATCGGCTCCTGCGCCGGGTCCGAGACTACGCCGAGGTCCGGGCCGATGGGCGGATCACCCAGGAGGTCGCAGCGGCGGCGATGGAACTGCTCGACGTGGACCAGCACGGGCTCGACGAGCAGGACCGGCGACTCCTGGAGGCGGTGGTGCACAAGTTTGGCGGCGGACCGGTCGGCCTCGACAACCTGGCCACGGCCATCGGGGAGGAGCGCGGCACGCTCGAGGACGTGGTCGAACCGTACCTGATCCAGGAGGGTTACCTGATGCGGACGCCGCGCGGGCGGGTCGCCACGGAGCACGCTTACACCCTGCTCGGCCTGCCCGGAAGCGGCCGGGCGCCGACGCGGGATCTGTTTGCCGGCGGCTGACCCATTCGGCTGGCGCAAGGCCGGGAAAGCCACTTCAAACAACAGTAGAACTTGTTTCTGTAACTCGCTGTCGTTACATTCGCGATTCGGTCCGCACCGGAACAGCTGCTTGCCATGTCCGCCGACGTCTCCGTCCTTCGCCTCGTCTTCGACGCCAGCCTGCTGGTTCAGCTGGTTATGCTCATACTGGTCCTCGCCTCGGTAACCTCCTGGGCGCTGATCCTGCAGAAGCGCCAATCCCTCAAGCAGGCCGAACAACGGGCCATCGAGTTCGAGGACGAGTTCTGGGCCGGCGGCAACCTGGCGGATATCTACCGCCGGCTCAGCGATGAGGGCCCGTCGCCCAATGCCGGGATGGAGCGGATCTTCCGCGCCGGGTTCCAGGAGTTCTCGCGGATGCGCAAGCAAAGCGGCGCGCCGCCGAGTGCGCTGGTCGAGGCTGCCCACCGGGCCATGCGCGTGTCCGTAAGCCGTGAGTTGGACGCCGCCGAGCGGCATCTGCAGTTCCTCGCCACGGTGGGATCAGTCAGCCCCTACATCGGGCTCTTCGGGACGGTGTGGGGAATCATGAACTCCTTTCGCGCCCTCGCCGGTCAGCAGCAGGCAACCCTGGCCACGGTCGCCCCCGGCATTGCCGAGGCCCTGATCGCCACGGCACTCGGGCTCTTCGCGGCGATTCCGGCGGTTATCGCGTACAACCACTATGCCAACCGGGCCGAGCGGCTGGCGAATCGCTATGAGACCTTCGTCGAGGAGTTCACCAGCATTCTCGAGCGCCACACCCACAGTGCCGGCACCGGGCCGGCGCACTAGGAGGTCGCGGTGGCGCGAGTAACACCGACCGGAGCACGGCGAACCCGTCGGCGCCCGATGTCGGAGATCAACGTCGTCCCCTATATCGACGTGATGCTGGTGCTGCTGGTCATCTTTATGGTCACGGCTCCACTGCTCTACCACGGGGTCGATCTGGATCTGCCCGAGGTCAGCAGCGAGCCCCTTGACGAGGACCAGCAGGAGCCGTTGATCGTCAGCATCGACGCGGAGGGGCAGGTCTATCTGAGCACGGCCGACGACCCGGACGCCCCTCTTGAGCGCGATGACATGCTGACGCGGGTCCGGGAGGCCATGGACGATGCGCCGGAGCGGCGGGTACTGCTGCGTGGCGATCGGGAAGTGCCTTACGGGGCGGTCGTCTCCCTCATGGCGGAGCTGCAGGCGGCCGGTGTACCCCGGGTCGGACTGATGAGCCAACCTCTGGAGAACGGCGACACGCCGGGAGCCGGATGAACCGCCGGATCTTGCAACGCCTGAAGGGGCTTGCCCGGAAGCAACCGACGCCGCAACGTCCACGCGGGCCGGCGCGGTTCGTGGTCTATTCCACCCTGGGCCACCTGGTCGTCTTTGCTGTCATCGGCGCAAACCTCTCCCTGCGCTCGCCGGATCTACACCGGCCGGAGATGGACGGCCCCATCATCGAAGCCACCGCCGTGGACGAGCGGGCGGTGCAGCAAGCGCTGGAAGAGGACGAGCCCGAGCCGGAACCAGAGCCTGAGCCTGAACCAGAGCCTGATCCTGAACCTGACCCCGAGCCCGAACCCGAGCCGGAGCCGGAACCCGAACCCGAGCCCGAACCCGAGCCCGAACCAGAGCCGGAGCCGGAGCCTGAGCCCGAACCGGAACCCGAACCTGAGCCGGACCCGGAGCCGGAGCCGGAGCCAGAGCCAGAGCCCGAACCGGAACCCGAACCTGAGCCTGAGC
>PUNM01000053.1 GCA_003552625.1 Ectothiorhodospiraceae bacterium | reverse complement strand
TAGTGGTCGATATCGACCTCGGCGACCCGCCGGTAAATCCGGTCACGCGCCGTTTCCGGATTGCGCAGCACCCGCTCCTGGGCAAGGCTGCCCTGTGCGCGCCATTGGTCATTGAAGTGGTAATCAGCTTCGGCGCGCCCCTCCGTCGAGTTCTGTACCTCCGAGTCGTCGAAACGAGTGTGGGCCAGCTCGGCGCGCCAGCGGAGCCGGGAGCTGGCCACACCCCGGACAGCCCCGTGAATGCGATTGCCGTAGACCGCGTCCAGGGCATCCGCCGGCCCCGGGTCAAACCGATGGTGCTGTCGGTCCAGAGCGACTGACCCCCGCCAGCGCGGGCCCAGCGCAACGCTGCCGTGGACTCCGTAGCCGGTGGTCTCGAGCTGGGCGTCGCGCCCTGACTCGTCCCGATACTCGGCGTGGAAGCCGGCCTGTGGAGCACGCTGGCGCTCCAGCTGTTTCAGCCGGTTCCGGGCGATGTCGTGTCCCGGCACGACATCGAGCACGCGTTGGTAGGTGGCCCGCTCCGCATCGCAAAGCCCGAGGGCACACTCCACCTGCGATTGATCCAGGGCGGTTTCCAGATTGTGCGGCTGGAACAGTGCCGCACGCTGAAGAATCGCGAGGGCTTCCCGGGGCCGGCGCTCGCTGATCAGCGCTTTAGCTTCTGCTTCCTGACGGACGGCCTTGTCCACAGCTTGAGCCGGATACCTCGGATGGGCCGGCAGCGCGACGGCCCTCTCGATCGGAATGGGGTCGAGGGGCTGTGCCGCCCCGGAAGACCGTTGCACGCCAATGTCTCCGGCTTGCACAGAGGCGAGCAGGGCGGCATAGCGCCCCTGCGCCTCGTCGCGCTCCCCGGCCCATCCGGCCACACGGGCCGCTTCCCACGGGAAGACCGGATCCTCCGGGTACGCTGCAGCGAGTTCATCGTAAAGGCGCAACGAGTGCTCGTAGTCCCCCTGCCAGGAAGCGAGCTGCGCCAATGTCAGACGGGCCCGGGTGGCGTCCGGAAACCGGGCCGTGATGGCCTCGAGCGGTTCGGTGGCCTCGGCAAGGGCGCCGCGGCTGATCAGCAACTCGGCCAAGAGGTACTGGGCGCGGATGAGTTCCGGCTCCCGCTCCAGGGCCTGACGGACGGCCTCCTCGGCCTCCTTGAGGCGGTCCTGGCGGGTGAGGTCCTCGGCCACCTGAAGGAGCTCTTGGGCCGAGCTCGGCGGACCTGCGGATTGTTCAGCGGTGCCGGTCTCGTCCGCCGGCGCGGTAGACCGTCGATGGGGGAGCCTCTGAATGCGCTCTTTCGCAAACGGATGCTCAGTGTCCCGGGCCAGGATCAACGCGTACTGGTGCTCAGCCGCGTAGATCTGCCCCTGCATCTGGAGCAGGTCCCCGAGTTGAAGTCGCAGCTCGTGGTCCTCCGGTGAGTCATCGAGTTTCTCGCGCAGGATCGCCGCGGCCGGGTGGAGGGCACCGGTGCCGCTGAGGGCCGCGACGTAGAGCAGCCGCTCCGTTCGACCTTCCAGGGGCTGCACGCTCTCAAGCAGAACCCGCGCCCGCCCTGGGCGGCCGAGTGAGAGCTCGACCCGGGCGTGGAGGAGGAGGCTCGCGCGCGTCCGCTCGGCGCGTTCCGGCAGGGTGAGGAGCAGGGCCGCTGCGGCGGCGTCGTCGCCTGCCCAGTGGAGGACCTCGGCGGTCTCCGCCAGCAACTCCGGATCTTCCGGCGCCTCGTCGAGCAGGCGCCGATAGTGGGCTAGAGCCTCTGCCCGCCGATGCGGCTGATAGGAAAGCAGTCGCGCCAGTTGGAGGCGGGCGTCCGCATCGCTGATGTGATCGTGCGCGGCGACCAGGCTGCCCCCCGCCGGCTGGCCCAGGGGCAGGTCCTGGGCCTCGGCACCGGGGGCGCCAGCGCTGATGCCCAGGAGCAGGGCGCCGGCGGCGACGCCGCTGGCGGTCCGTCGCAGAGCGCTTGCCAAACTAGTCCTCCAGGCTCTTTTGAAGCAGCTCGATGGCGCGATCGGGTTGATCGGCCCAAGTGAGCACCTGTGCAAACTGCCGCATGAGCTGCCGGTCCTCGGGGGCCGCTTCGTGGAGTCGGTCGAAGGCGTTGATGGCGGCGGCGTAGCGCTCCGACCAGGCAAGGGCGAGGGCCTTCCTGTACCGGACCTCATGGTCTTCCGGCAGGGCCTGCAGGTGACGTTCGTAGAGTTCGATCGCTTGCTCGTAATCCCCGCTGCTCAGGTGAAGGTCGGCCACGAAAAGCCGCTCCTGAGGGCTCAGGCCAGCGGTATCGATGCCTTCGATCTCCTCAGCAGCGCCTGCGGTGTCCCCGGACCAGAATCGCGTGCGCGCCAGTCCCAGGCGGGCGGACTGCACGTCCGGATGGTCCTCCAGTACGCGGCGGTACTCGGTGATGGCTTCGTCGTAGCGGCCTCGTTCCGCAAGCAATCGGGCCAACTCCAGTCGCGCCTGTTTGGCGCTGGCGTCCGCGGCTTGTTTCGGCGCAGGGTCGGCGCCGGGTGGCTCCGTGATCGGGGGAAGGACCCAGCCGCCGACCTCGTTCGCCTTGACCGGGGTGACGGCAACGTTGGCCAGGAGTAAGGCCGGGAGGGTGCGGATGATCCAGTGCACGCACCTCATGGTGCATCTCCCAGGTAGTGGCGGTAGGCTTCAATCGCCTTGTCGGTGCGACCTGACCAGGCGAGGACGCGCGCCCGCAGAAGTTGTGCAGCCCGGTGCCCTGGTTCCGTGTCGAGCAGTGATTGCAGGACCCGCTCGGCTTCTTCGTATTCGCTCGCCCAGGCATGGGTCTCGGCCCACGCCAGGCGGACGTCCGCTGCGGAGGGGGCGTCGGCATCGGCCTCGCGCGGAAGGCGTTCGAGTAGCGTTTCGTACTGCTCGATGGCGGCGGCGTGCTGGCCGGTTCGGCGCAGCAACGATGCGTGGTGCATGACCGCGCCCGGAGGGAGGGTGTCGTTCACTTCGTAGAGCGCCAGTGCGCGCGTCGGTTCCCCCAGGCGGTCGAAGTGGCCGGCGAGGGCGGCGCGAAGATCCGGTTGCAAGGCGCCCGCCTCGTGCAGACGCCAGGACGCGGCAAAAGCCAAGTCGGTCTGCCCGCGGTGGAGCAGGGCGAGCGAGGCGTCACGGAGCCGTTCGGGCTGGTCGAGGCCAGCCGCGACGCTTCGGCTAAGGTGATCAGTGGCGTCCTCGGCGTGACCGTGGTGGTCGAGCCATTCAGCAATGCGGAAATGGACCAGGTCCGCGTTGAGGCGAAGATAGAGGGCGCTCGTTCCCCCGGCTATCGCCAGTAGAAACAGCGCCACGAGTCCATTCCTGAGTGTTCCCAAAACCATACCGCCATTTCCCGTTCCCTTGTATGGTAGCACCGGTGACGGCCTGACCAAGCAGGAAAACAGGAGCCGCATGAAAGGACCCCCCATGGATTCCAGCGGGGAAGCCGTCGATGAACGGCCCACGGTGCTAATCGTTGATGACGAGCCGGCCAATTTGCAGGTGCTCGGTCGATTACTGCGGGATTCCTACCGGATCCTGGTCGCCCGCAGTGGGGAGCAGGCCCTCGACATCCTCTCCGGTCAGCGCCTTCCGGACGTCATCCTGCTCGATATCACCATGCCCGGGATGAGCGGTTATGACGTCCTGGAACGGCTTCAGGCCGACCTTTCCACCCGGGAGATCCCGGTTATCATCATTTCCGCGCGCAGCGAGTGGGAGGATGAGGCCGAGGGGCTGGCCCGAGGCGCGGTTGACTACATTGCGAAGCCGTTTGACAGCGCTGTGGTGCGAGCCCGGGTTGGCACCCACGCCAAGCTGAAGATTCGGTCGGACCTGCTGGCGGCCAACTACCGCCGGCTTCAGGAGCAGCAGCAACGGATCGAGGCGGATCTGCGCCTGGCCTCTGAGGTTCAGCAGACCCTGCTGCCGGAAGCTCCGGCAGCGGATGCGGGCTATACGCTGGCCTGGCGTTACCAGCCGAGTGCTGTGCTCGGCGGTGATGTCTTCACTGCGATCCCGCTGGAGGATGGGCGGGTCGTCCTCTATATGCTGGATGTCAGTGGCCACGGCGTCCCGGCGGCGCTGGTCTCGGTCTCCGTGGCCCAGTCGATTCGCCAGTGGGTCGCAGAGCGGCGCCAGGTGTCGCCAGCGGCCGTTGCCGAAGCGCTCGATGCCGAGTATCCACTGGAACGCTTCGACAAGTTCTTCACCGTGATCATTCTCGTCTACGATCCACAGACGCGGGAGTTGTGCTATTGCAATGCCGGGCATCCTCCAGGGGTGTTGGTCCGCCAGCGGGGTGGCAGCATCACCCTGGAGACGGGCGGCGTGCCAGTGGGAATCGGCGATGGCGGTGGCTATGAAGAGGCCCGCGTAACCCTGGAAGCGGGGGATCTGCTGTTCATCTATACGGATGGCCTGGTTGAACTCGAGGATGCGGCGGGTGAGCCGCTCTCCAGTCATCGCCTCGAGGTGGCACTGCGAGACTGGCGGGGGAGTGACGTGGAGACCGTCGTCCACGGGGTTGAGCAGATGGCGAGGCTCCACCGTGCGCGGCCGCCACTGGATGACCTGACGTTCGCTTGTCTGGGCGTGTCCGGGCACCCGCCGCGGAGCCATCGCAAGGAGGGTTGAGTATTGGGATACACGCGTGCGGACACAGACGGTGTCGCTGTTCTCCAGGTTGCTATTGAGCGGCTGGATGCGAGTGAGGCACCGACGTTCAAGCGGACCGCCCTGGAAGTCGTGGATGAGGGGTTCACGCGGATGGTAATCGACTTGAGCCGGGTCACCTTCATCGATTCCAGTGGGTTATCTGCCCTGCTCTCGGTCCGCAAGAACATCGATCCCAGTGGGTCGGTGGTCCTGGCTGGTGTCCATGCGCCGAAGGTGGTGCAGCTGTTCCGGGTGACCAAGCTCGATCAACGGGTTTTCGTCATGTATCCGGATGCTGATCAAGCGGTGGCTGCCCTGGCGGGATGAGATGTGAGCCATTGCCTTCTTCTGAATCTTGAAATCGATGCCGACCTGCAGCGGGTCGCCGACGCGTGCCGTGCTTGGGAGCGGTGCGCCCGGGAAATCGGGATCGGCACCGAGGCGATCAACGAGATCGAGTTGGCCCTGTGCGAGGGTGTCAACAACGCCATTATCCATGCGTATCGGGACCACTCCGGCGGCTTGGTGCGCGTGACTGCGGAGCGGCAGGACCGGTGGCTCGTTCTCAGGATTCAGGACCAAGGGCGGGCGATGGATGGGCAGCTGATACCGCCCCGGGAGTTCGAATGCGGGCAGGAGGGGGGGCGCGGAATCGGCATCATCTGCGCATTGATGTGGCATGTCCATTACTCCTCCGGCCCCGAGGGCAATACCCTGGAGATGCAGTACCCGCTGCCGGATGGTGGCGGCTGAGGTAGGGGCCGGGCTGGCGTGAGCGTGTCGGCCGCGTTGGTACGGACACGGCCTGTGCGGTAACATCGGCACGCTATGGAGAGGTGGCTGAGCGGTCGAAAGCACCCGACTTGAAATCGGGTGAGGGCATGCGCCCTCCGGGGGTTCGAATCCCTCCCTCTCCGCCAAAAACAGCAGGTTATGGGGCCAAGCGGCTGCATGCCGAGTCACAAAAGGGGCCTGAGTCACGGAAAAGTCACAGCTGCTCAGCGGCTTCTTCGTTCCCAACTCAAGCCCCGTGGCGTTGGCCCGCCTCCTTCC
>PUNM01000118.1 GCA_003552625.1 Ectothiorhodospiraceae bacterium | reverse complement strand
CGCTGTGGGCAACGGAGTTGCCTGCCGCGCCTCCCGACCCTGAGGCCGGGCTGTTGCGGGTGAAACAGCTGCGGGCAGCCGGCGAACTGCGACTGGCTCGTGATGAGTGGCTTTTTCTGCTCCGGGGTCGTTCATCCGCTGAGCTGCGCGGCCTTGCGGCTCATGCTGCTCATGCCGGCTGGTATGAGCTTGCCGTCGATGCGGCCCGACGCGCCGATGCCGATGGTGCGTTGCGATGGCGTTTCCCGCCGGCCTATGAAGAGACCTTTCGCAGCGTTGGAGCGGCGAAGGATCTGGACCCCTACCTCCTGATGGCGCTTGCCCGCAGGGAGTCAGGGTTTAACCCGCGTGCTCGCTCGGGGGCCGGGGCGCGTGGTCTGATGCAGCTGCTCCCGGGGACGGCCCGTGAGCAAGCCGAGCGTTTCGGCATGCCGCTGGCGAGCACCGAGTCCCTCTGGGATCCGGATACGAACGCCCTGTTGGGTGCAGCCTATCTGCGCCGTCTGCTCGACCGGTTCGATGGTAATCGCCCCATCGCGCTGGCTGCCTACAATGCCGGGCCGAGCCGTGTAGCGCAGTGGCTGGAAGCGCCCGAAAAACCCTTTGACGTGTGGATCGAATCCATCCCCTTTCATGAGACGCGGAGCTATGTGCAGGCCGTAATGGCCTACCAGACGATCCTGGAACATTTGTACCATCCGACGAAGACACCGCAGGTGCTGGATGGTGTCGAGATGGCTAGTTACTACGGTGGCGGCGGGGTTCAGCCGCGTTGGCCGCTTACCCGAGGTGAGGCGTCGTATGGTGAGGATCCGCTTCCGTGATGCGTAAACCCCAGATGGCCCTGACGAGTTGGCACTGGCTGGTCGGTGCAGCGGCGCTTGTGATCGTGCTGGCGGGATTGCAGGCAGTCTCGTCGATAGTGAACCCCCTGCTGCTGGCAGCCTTCCTGGCCATCGCGTCGGCGACCCCGCTGAATTGGATGCAGCAGCGCGGTGTGCCGGGGCCTCTCGCCGTACTGGTCCTGTTTCTTGCCGTTGGTCTGGTTTTCTTCCTGCTGTTCAATGCGCTGCGCGGCGCAGTGGAAACCATGGCGGCGCAGGCTCCGCAGTACCAGCAGCAGTTGGGTAGCGTTTTCATTCAGGTGCGCGAATACCTGATGGAGCTGGGTGTTCCCGAGGAGGCGATACCGGAGCAGATCCCGCTTCCGGCGGTCGGCACGCTGACCGATGCGGCCACGACGCTGGCCGGTGGCCTCGGCCAGTTCACTGCCGCGACCTTCCTGGTGTTGCTCGCCTTCATGTTCCTGCTTCTGGAGGAGAGCACCCTCCCGGGTAAGCTGGCCGTCGCGTTTCCTGCAAGCCGCCGGGCGCGAGTGCGGACCCGGCGATTTCTCAGGGCGGTGGATCGGTACATCTTCATCAAAAGCGCCACAAGCACACTTACCGGTATTGTGATCGGCGTCGGCCTGTGGCTGATCGGAGTCGATTTCCCGGTGCTGTGGGGGATCCTGGCGGGTCTTCTCAACTTCATCCCCACCGTCGGCTCCTTCATCGCCGCGGTGCCCGCGGTAGCTGTCGCCCTGGTCGGAGGGGGATTATTCGACGCCGTGCTCGCCGTAGCCCTCTACGTGGCCACGAACGTGGCAATAGGTAGCGTTCTGGAGCCGAGGCTTATGGGCAGGACGCTCGGGCTCTCGCCTTTGGTGGTACTGATGTCCCTGATGATCTGGGGCTGGGTCTTCGGTCCGGTCGGGATGCTGCTCTCCATTCCCTTGACCATGATCGCGAAGCTCGCCCTGGAGGCGCAGCCGGAGACGCGCTGGATCGCGGTCATGCTCAGTGATCGGGCCGATCGAGTGGAGGGCTGACCCGCCCGCGGGCGGCGCGGTGCCGCCCGCAGAGAGTCGATGGAACGTGCGGTCGTTGTTGACTCAGCGACGGCGTGGGCCGAACTCCTCCCGGAAACGCTCTCTTTGCTCCTCATCGAGAAGTTCAATCATCTCGTTGCGCATCCGGACGCGCTCTGCAAGCAGTTCGCCGCGGAGTTCCGCCATGCGCAGGTAGAGCTCCTCCACCGCTTCGGCGTCCGGTTTCTCCACAGCGAGTAGCTCCGCCATTTCATCACGCATCTCGGCGAGCTTCACCGCGTGGCCCGCCTGCAGCTCCCGATGGGCCCGGCGAAGGTCCCGGAGCATGGTCAGTTTTTCGCCCTCCAATTCCAGGGCCCAGAGGGGACTCATCGGATCACCGAAGCCCCCATGATAACCGCCGCGCATCCATTCCCAGGCGGGGCCGTAGCCAGTGCCCTGGCCCTGGTGAAGCATCATGCCTGGGTTCGGTTGCATCATCGGACCGTAGTGTTTCCCGGCTCCGGGGCCACCCCGCTCCTGCGGCTGTGCTGCGGCAGTGCTGACCGCCAGTGCCAGCGCAGCGCTGGCAATCCCAAGGCCTATCCTGCTTAACGGTGCTGCGTTGAGACGAGTCATTCCTGTACTCCCTTTTATTCCTGAGTTTGCACCTGTGAGGCGAGTATAGATCGCGAAGGGGGCGACCCCCAAGCTGACCGACTAGTCAGCCGCCACCAGCGGCGACGAGGAACAGGGCGACAATGCAAAGGGCTCCGCCGAGCCAGGAAAGGCTGCGCAGGTTGGCCCAGTCCGCGATGTAGAAGAGCCCGTAAAGGATGCGCAGGGCCACAAAGAGCACGGCGAAGACGTCGATCATCCCCTGGGGGCCGCTCACCTGATGGGCGATGATCACGGCGGCGGCGAATGGCGGGAACGCCTCGTAGCCGTTTTGCTGCGCCCAGTGGGCTCGCTTCGGCCAGCCGCTTTGCCGCTCGAACCATTCCCGGGGACGGCTGTTATCGAATTGGCCCCCTCCGACCTTTGCCGCACCGGCAAAGACGATGGGCAGGAAGGCTGCTACCAGAACCATCCAGTGTGCGATGGACATGAATCGGCTCCTTTCATTGGCGTTACTCGCAGGCCCAGTGTAGGGGAAGTGCGTGTCCCCCGGCCCCAACGGCGTCGATCTAATCGTGCTTGTGCAGGAGCTCGCTGGCTCGCTGCGTGAGTGCCTGGCGTGGCGGCTTGATGCCGTCGAACGGGGGCAGCGGGAAGAAGGCCACCGGGATCATGAACGGGGTCAGCCGCTCCCGGAGCCAGGCGCGAAGCGACTCTGGATCGAGGTCCTGGCCGGTCTCGATGAAAGCCACCGGTCGTTGTCCGAACTCGCGATCCGGAACCGGCACGATGACCGCGCGCTGGACGGAGGGGTGCTGCGCGATGATGGTCTCAACGGCTTCGGGCTGGATATTCTCGCCGCCGCTGATGAACTGATGGTCCTTACGTCCGATGACCTCCAGCCTGCCGTCTCGCCATACGCCGAGGTCCCGGGTGTGGAACCAGCCCGCAGCGTCGGTAACCCCCTGCAGTTCTCCGGCTTTGAGGTAGCCGAGGCACAACGTGCCGCCCCGGACGAGAATCTCGCCGTCCTCGGCGATCGACAGCTCCCTGTGGGGAAGGATCCGTGCCGGGCCTTGCGGCGGGTGAGTAACCACCTGAGAACTCATCTCGGTCAGGCCGTAACTGGTGTAGCAGGCCAGACCTAGCCTCTGGGCGTGCGCGGTCAGGTCTGTATCCATGGGGCCGCCCCCCAGGAGGATCGCCCGCAGCGAACCGGGTGCGGAGCCCCCGGCCAACAGGCGTTGGAGCTGGGTTGCGACCATGGAGCAGTGGGTGACCTGGTGGTGCTCGAGGAACGCCGGGTCCTCGGCCCGTCCACCGGTGATCAAGGTGGCTTGCTCCTCAAGGCAGCGAAAGAGGATGGCGAGACCGCCTACGTGGTGGATCGGCAGAGAGAGCAAGTATCGATCGCCGGGGGCAAGAGGCAGCAGGACGCTGGAGCCCTGGGCGCTAAGTACGTGATTGGCGTAACTGTGGACAGCGATGCGTGGATTGCCCGTCGATCCGGAGGTTGCCACCCCGGCCCGAGGCGCGTGCGCATCGAAAGACCGCAGAAGCGGGCCGTGCACCGGGGCGGAGGAAGGTTCCGGCTTCCGCCCCGGCCCGGGGATAAACCGTTGGATCTGTTGCTCGATTAACAGGGCGTGGCGTGGGGCCTCCGGCATGCGGGGTGCCAGCGGGATGGGCCGGCAGCCGGCACGCAACAGGGCAAGCCACTCGACCAGGCCTTCGGCGTTGGCAGGCAGCGCCGCGGCGATCCACTCGTCGCGGCGGCACCCGAACGCCTGGAGGGCCAGGGCCCGCTCTTCCACCCGTTCGTCGAATTCCTGAAAGCTCCACGTTCCCGCGGGCGTGATCAACGCCTCCCGCGCGCCGGCCAGGCGGGCGGCTCTGGTGAGTCGGCACTCCAGCTTCTGCGTCCCTAGCTCGCCCATCGTCCCCGGTGCTCCAATTGCTCGAGGTTGCGGATGGGCCGCTGGCAATCGGGCTGACTGATCAGCGGCCGGATCAGTGCTTCCGGCCAGGGCCCGAAGGTGTCGAGCCCGTGCGGCCCTTCGAGTTCCCACTCATGGGCCAGGGCAGCGTAGAGGTCGAGGCTCAGATTGCTCTCGAACGCTCCGCTAAGGATGACCTTCACACCGGCAGCGCGCGCTTTTTCCACCCAGGCGCGGGCGGGTTCGAGGCCGAGGAGCATGGGTTTGACCACGAGCGCCCCAAGGCCCGGTGTCCTCAGGTCGGGCTCTGGGGCTTGGAGCAGCATTTCGTCCCAGGCGAATGGGATGGTGCTGATCTCTTCCCAGTCATCGTAACGGCTTCCGGGCAGGAGAGGTTCCTCGAGGAACTCCACCTGTGAGGGCGGCAAGCCGTGAGTGAGGGTGCGCACTTGTGCGGCGGTCAGGCTCCGGTTGGCGTCCAGGCGAAGCTGTGCCCCGGGTGGGAGTTTGTGAAGGAGGGCAAGGAGCAGGGCGCGCTCGCGCTCCGGGGCCGCACGCCCGACCTTCACCTTTAAAGCGGCCGCCCGTTCGGGGCACTCCCCTGCAGCCAGCGCCTCCGCGCCCAGGAGCCGGCACGGCTCCAGGCGCGGCGGCTCGGGCGGACCCCCGAGCAGTTGCCAGCGACCTGCCTCGAAAGCGAATCGGGCAGCTGCCGGGAGTTTTGCGGTATGCCGCTGCTCCAGGGCCTGCTCAACCGGCAGCAGGTCCAGCAACTGTCGGCTCGCAAGCTCGCAGGTCGCCAGGTCCTCGCGGCTGAAGCCAGGCAGCGGTGCCATTTCCGACCAGCATTCGTGCCCGGAGTCCGTCCGCCACTGACAGACCAGGCCCTCCCGCCGGCGTACGGGTGCGGGGCAGCGCAGCGAAACCCGATAGTGCCATAAGTCCAGCGTAAGGCCGGTGGCGCACTGGTTCACGGATTATGCTTGAACTTGCGGAAGTTCGGTGGCCGCTTCTCCAGGTAGGCATTTCGCCCTTCCTGGCCCTCTTCGGTCATGTAAAAGAGCATCGTCGCGTTCCCGGCGAGTTCCTGAACGCCGGCCTGGCCGTCGGTGCCGGCGTTGAAGGCCGATTTCAGCGCGCGCAACGCGATGGGCGAGTGCTCGAGTATCCGCTGGCACCACTCCACGGTCTCCCGCTCGAGCTCGGCGAGCGGCACCACGGTGTTGACCAGACCCATGTCGCGGGCCTGCTCGGCGTCGTACTGGCGGCAGAGGAACCAGATTTCCCGTGCCTTCTTCTGGCCGACAACGCTGGCCATATAGCTGGCGCCGAATCCGCCGTCGAAGGAGCCGACACGCGGTCCGGTCTGCCCAAAGCGGGCGTTGTCGGCGGCGATGGTCAGGTCACAGATCAAGTGCAGGACGTGGCCGCCACCGATGGCGTAGCCAGCAACCATGGCGATAACGGGCTTGGGGCAGGAGCGGATGTCCCGCTGGAGATCGAGGACGTTCAGGTGGTGGGTGCCACTCTCGTCCTGGTAGCCGGAATCGCCGCGGACCCGCTGATCTCCGCCGGAGCAGAAGGCCAGGTCGCCGTATCCAGTCAGGATCACTACACCGATGTCCTGATCGAAGCGTGCGTCGGCCAAAGCTTGCTGCATCTCGAGTACGGTCCGGGGCCGGAAGGCGTTGCGCACCTCCGGGCGGTTAATCGTGATTTTCGCGATCCCGTCCGCCTTGTGGTAGAGGATATCCTCATAGTCCGCAGAGCAATCGGTCCACTCCAGTGCGGGGACGATAGAATTCGGGTGACTTTCACTCATGTTGTGGCCTACTCGCGAATCGCAGTGTTGTCGAGGATTTGGGCCACCGCCTCCGGGGCCTCCGCGTGGCAGTTATGCCCGACAGACGGGAGTTTGGCAACCGCCAGCGCCGGCGCTATGCGCTCTAGGCTCCGGGCGATCCGGATGAATTTCCGGTCACGGCCGCCGACGATATAGCGCAGCGGCACGTCGAGCTGCTGGATTAGCGGTCTCATGTCGGGTTGGCCGGCGAGACTGGCCGCTCGCAGCGTGGCTGCCAGATGGCTGGGCCGAAGGTTACGGCGGCGGTCGATCCGGGCTTGCCGCTGTGATTCATCCAAGTCGGCGAAGATCGGCTGCCGGTACCAGGCATCGAGGACCTCCGCCCACGACTCCCTTTCCATGCGCGACGCCCAGTGCTCGTCGTGCGTCCGCCGTTCCCGGCGTTCGCGGGCGGACTGGAGGCCAGGGTGTGCACCTTCCAGGACCAGACCGGAGAGGTGGTGCGGATAGTGAGCGGCAAGGCCGAGGGCGAGCCGGCCTCCCAGCGAGTAGCCGGCGAGCAGGAATTGTTCCGGTAGATGGGGCTCCAGGCGTTCTGCAAGCGTCTGCACCAGTCCGGCGTAATCGTCAGCAGCAGGGGCCTCGCCGTCATGCCCCGGTAGTACAGGTGCGAGCACATAACGGTCACCAGCGAGGTGCTCGGCCACTGGAAGCCATTCCTCGGGGTCGCCGAGAAAGCCGTGAAGCAGGACCACCATGGGCGCTCCCGGCGGCCCCAGCGCGAGCATACGAGTCAGTCTGCCTCCAGCGTTTCGAAGAGATGCCGCATTTGGGATCGGCAGCCGTGCGGCGCGCAGAAAACTTCCAGCACGCTGCCGCCCGACCGTTGGCACGCTTGTGTGTACGCGATCTTGAGCTCATCGGGCGTCGCGCAGGGCCTGTATGGCACACCGAATCCCTGGGCAGCGGCCTCCAGTTTGAAGCCGTGGGGCATGCGGAAGAGCGTGTCGTGGACTGGGCCATGTTCGGCGGCGGGTAAAAGGCCGAAAATGCCTCCGCCGTCGTTATTCAGCGCGACGACGACGCACGGGTGCGGAGAGTGCATGAGTAACGGCAGGCTGTTGAGGTCGTGAAGCGCTGATAGGTCTCCGATCAGTAGCGTGGTGCCGGCAGTCTGCGTGCGGGTATACCCGGCGGCTGTCGCGATCAATCCGTCGATTCCGCTCGCGCCCCGCTGCGTCAGCACCGGGTTGCCCGAGCCCTGGGATGCGAAGAGATCGAGCGCACGGATGGGTAGACTATTGCCGGCGAAGAGCGTCATCCCGGCGGGTAGCGATTCACTGATTAGGGCCGCAGCCTGGGGCTCGGCGAAATCATCGGCGTCGAGGATGGCCTGGCGCGCGGAGTGAAAGCGCTGCCGGGCCGCCGAGAGCCCCTGTAGAGAAGCCTGGGACAAGGGTGGCAACGCCGCGCAGATCGACGCGACTGAGCCGATGACAGTACGCGCTTGCCAGCACGGATCCAGGTTCTCGCCGGTGGGGGAGACAATCCACCGCCGCGGGGCTTCGGTGTCGAGCCAGGCCGTGAGGCGGCGTCCCGTTAGACGGCCGCCGAACTGAACCACCGTGCCGACACGGGTCAGGGCGTCTCGCCCCTCCGGTGTCGCCACCAGGGCGTCGGGAGCCGGGTAGACGCACGGATGATCCAGCAGTCGAAGCTGGGAGCCGTAATCGGCCAGTAGGGGAATATTGCGGGACTCGGCTGCGGCCAGCAGCGCCTGGCTCTCCGTGACGCTTAATTGTCCGGCTACGAAGAGTACGGGCGGCTCCAGGGGTAGTCGCGGGCCGGTGCATGTGCATTGCGGATTCGGTTGCCTGGCCGGGTGCCCTGCCAGCTTGGTTGTTGGTGCAGGGGCTTCGTAAAGGGGCTCCCGCAAAGGGACGTTGATCTGTGCCGGTCCGGCCAGGTGTTCCAAGGCTTGGTCGAGCCGCTGGGGGAGCCATCCACCGAGAAGCCGCTCATCCGGCTCCGGAAGGTTCAGTTGCCACGCCACCTGTTGGGCAAAGATGCCATTTTGGTCAATGGCCTGGTTGGCGGCGCAATCGTGGAGCTCCACCGGGCGGTCGGCGGTCAGGGCGAGCAACGGCACGCCACTCTGGCGCGCCTCGGTCAGTGCCGGATGCAGGTTGCTGACGGCTGTGCCGGAAGTGGTGATCAGGGCCACGGGGCCTGGGCGTCCGCGAGCCAGCCCCAGGCCGAGAAACCCCAGGCCCCGCTCATCAAAGTGGGTGTGGAGCCGGCAGTCGCCGGACGTGCGCGCACGATGGGAAGCGGCCAGGGCCAGCGGGGCACTGCGACTGCCCGGCGCTATGCAGAAATCCTCGATGCCGTTCGCCACTGCCCGATCGATCAGGCAAGCGGCCCAGCGGGGGGTCAGTTGGTCGCCTTCGGCGCCCATGCGGCTCAGGTCTCGACCGCGGCCAGGAACGACTCGATCTTCGCCTCGAGCTCTTGCCATTCGGCGTCCGCTTCGGAGCCCTCGACGATACCGACACCGGAATAACACCAGGCGCGATCACCATGGACGAGCGCCGATCGAATCGCGACGGCTAGCTCCGAAGCCTGCGGTGCAACCACGCCCACCACACCGCTGTACCAGCCCCGCTGGAAGACCTCTTCCTGCGCGAGCAAGTTTCGTGCGCGATCTCGGGGGAATCCGCAGACGGCGGGTGTCGGGTGGAGCGCCTGAAGCAGTTGCCCATCTCCGACGCCGGGGCGCAGTGTCGCCTCGATCGGAAGTTGTCGGTGCTGGATCCGGTCCAGTTTGAGAACATTAGCCTGGTCAGGCGCCTCGACGGCGTGGGTCAGCGCTTCCAGCTCGCCTTGTATGTAGCGGGTTACCCAAGCGTGCTCGCGGATGAGCTTCGGGTCTTCGCGCAGCGCCTGCTCGAGCTGTTCATCTTCGGTCGGGGTTTCACCGCGGCGGACGGTCCCCGCCAGCGACTCGGTCTGGACGAAATCGCCCTGGCGCCGGAAGAGACGCTCCGGGCTGCACCCCATAAAGATCCGCTCCCCCCACTGCAAAGCGAAGCAGTAACTGCCGCCGGTGATCTCTGACCATCGGCGTAGCGTCGTGAACGCGGGCAGGTGACGGTTGAACTGCAGGACGACCTGCCGGGCGAGGACGGCCTTGTGCAGGCGCCCGGCACGGATCTCATCGAGGATCCGCCCGATGCGCCGCCGGCACTCGATATAGTCCTGGTCGTTACTCCGCTCAACGACGTGCGTAGGCCACAGAGGCGGTTCACCGCCAGGGTGCAGCGCGCGCAGGCGCTCGATCTGCCGGGTTTTGCCGTGCATCCAGTCCCGGTGGGTGTGCGCGATGAGCGTGACCGCCAGGTGCAGCTCTTCCCCTTGGCGAATCAACTCCAGCGCTGGGATCGACGCCACGCCGGCGGGGAACCCTGACCATTCCGCTTCGCCGGGTTGACCGTCGAAAGAGAATGCACACTGGATCTGCAGGTTGTAGGAAGCAGCCAGCTGTCGGGATTCCTCCAGCAGACCCTCCACGCCTGCAGGGCCCTCGGCAATGCGTTGCCAGGCAATATCAAGCCCGGCGCGCTCTGTAGTCCCGCTTCGGTCGCGCCAGTACATGCGCGAGCCTTGCGGGTTGGCCTCCAGCCAGCTGAAGGCATCGGTCTCGGGCACGGGCGTCTGCGCACGCCAGACCGGCCCGCCCTCAAACTCCCAGGCATGCACCTGTTCGACGAGGTGTTCCACGGCCCGTCGCCAGGCCTGCGGG
The DNA here is from genome assembly GCA_003552625.1 of Ectothiorhodospiraceae bacterium. GTDB lineage: Bacteria > Pseudomonadota > Gammaproteobacteria > Nitrococcales > Halorhodospiraceae > Halorhodospira. The sequence goes on along the minus strand of PUNM01000118.1, from coordinate 12,054 downwards.
CACGGTCCTGCGGTCCATCCGTTGGCGGGATGACTGGCCGCACGCTTTAGGTTGGCTCGTTCCGGACTCTGAGGCATCGCTTGATCAGGTTCACCGGGGCGCGGACGCGCTCAAGGGAGCGCCCAAGACAGAATGGATACACTACCTGATCGCGCCGAAACGCGCACGAGCCCTGGGCCGTGGCGGGGCGCTAGCCCCGGTGGTCGCGGCGTCGGATGAAACCGCTGGTGAGCGCTGTGATGCCGTCGATGCGGTCGATGACCCGGTGCATCTGATCGTCGGTGTGGTGCGACTCCTCGGTGACCCGGCCGGCGACTTCCTCAATGCTGGAAATACTGCGGGCGATCTCTCGGGCAGTGGCGCCCTGCTGCTCGGTGGCGGTGGCGATCTGACCCGCCATATCGCGAATCTCTTCGACGGCCTGCTCGATCTCGCGCAATGCGGTGCCGGAGTCGTCGGCATGTTCAAGGGTCTGCTCAGCGCGCGAGCGGCTCTCTTGCATCGCAGCCACCGCGTCGGCCGAGCCCGCCTGCAGCGACTCGATGATCTCGCTGATTTCGCGGGTTGAATCGGCTGTCTGGCTGGCGAGTTTGCGGACCTCCTCGGCGACGACGGTAAAGCTGCGCCCGGCTTCCCCCGCCCGTGCTGACTCCACCGACGCGTTCAGCGCGAGCAGATGCGTCTGCTTGGTAATCTTGTTGATCAGCGTGGATGCTTTGCCGATCCGTTCCGCCTCGGTATCAACGCGCTCGATAAGTGCTGCAGCGCTCTCGATCCGCTCGACCAGCCTGCGCACGGCCTCGCGGCTCTTCTCAACGGTCTCGCGGCCGTGTTCGGTCTGTTGGTTCGCGCGCTGGGTGGCGTCCGAGGTGTGGGAGGCGTTCCGGGCCACCTCTTCCACGGTGGCGCTCATCTGCTCCATGGCGGTGGCGACGCTTCGCGTCTCGTCGCTCTGACGCTGCGCCTCGCTGCGTACGGTCTGCATGGCCTCACGCGCCTGGCCGGCACTCCGCGAAAGCTGGTGGGTGTCGTCGCCGAGGCGCTTGCTGATCGCCTGGGTCTCCGTGGCCAGATGCAACAGCGCGAGCTGGATGGTGGCGCTGGGATTGCGTGCGCCGAGGTAGACCTGCTCGCCGAGCGGATCGGACAGGTACGAGGTGGCTTCCGCTTGAGCGGCCCGCAATTGATGCGCCACCGGCCAGACGCCGGCGGCGTAGCCGACGACCCCGACCGCGGCTGTCGCTACTTGCGCCCAGGTCGGCAGAGGCAGCGTCGCGAGTGCAACCAGGCAGGCAATCACCAGAGCGGTACCGGCGGCGAGTCCGAACCAGCCGGCTCGCGCCGTGCCAGGCAGCAGCCCCTCGGGTATCTTGCCCTTGTCGGGCTCACGGCTGCGGAGGCTTTGGTAGAGCGCCTCCGCCCGGTGGATGATCGACTCGTCCTCGATGCGCTGGCGGACCGACTGGATTTCCGTGATCTCGCCACGCTCATTGCGGATTGGTGTGGCATAAGCGTGGACCCAGTAGTGATCCCCGTTCTTGCAGCGGTTCTTGATGACCCCCATCCAGGAGTGGCCGGCCTGCAGCTGTCGCCACATGTGCTCAAAGACGACGCGGGGCATGTCCGGGTGCCGGATAACGTTATGCGATTGGCCGATCAGCTCATCGGGCTGGTAGCCACTGATTCGCACGAAGTCGTCGTTGATGTAGCGGATACGACCCTTGGCATCAGTGGTCGAGAGGATGTTGGCCCCCTCCCAGACGGGTACGCGCTTTTGGGTGACCGGCTCGTTAATCCGCAAGGTCTTCTCCTGCCATCGCTCACGTGGGTGCTGGCTGTAGCGGGTATCGGCGCCCTTCCAGCGTTTAGGGTAAGGGCTTTCCGCGACTAAGTCATCTTCGCGGGGCATGTTCTCGGCCAGGGCGACGGGGCGCGGTCCGCCGAATGCCACGCCACGGGTCTTGGGTGAATTGGCGCCCGGGGGCTACAGTAGGTGGCACGCCCGTTGATCTGCGGCCTGCAGTTCGGCGAACCGACCCGGAAAACAGGCAAAACCCCCGTGCCCGAGGAATTCGACCCGACCAGCGAGGATCACCTGCTCCAAGAGGCAGCCCGGGCCCTTGGGGTCGGAGGTTGGCGAGTGGATACGGTCCACGGCCAGATTCACCTCTGCGCCCGGGCGTGCGCGCTTTTCGGGATTGCCGAAAGCGGCCCGCGGCCGGCCCATGAGGGTTTGGCCCACTACGTCCCGGAGCATCGCGAGCGGTTGCTGGAGGCGTACCGCCGGTGTGTGAGCGAGCACGAGCCCTACGACGTGGAGTTCAGGATCGCCCCGGCCGAGGGTGGGGAGCGATGGCTTCGCGCCGTGGGTCGGCCAGAGTTCGATGAGTGCGGGCGGGTGGTCGCAGTCAAGGGGGGGCTGCTTGATATCGACGCGTACAAGCGCCGCGAGCTGGAGTTGAGCGAAGCGCGCCGGGTTGCTGAGCAAACGGATCGGGCCAAATCCGAGTTCCTCTCTGCCATGAGCCACGAGCTGCGAACCCCGCTGAACGCCATTGTCGGGTTTGCACAGCTGCTCAACACGGATGCGGAGGAAGAACCGGCTACCCAGCGTGACTACCTGCGGCACATCCTCAGTGCCGGGTGGCATCTGCGGGATCTGGTCGGCGACGTTCTCGATCTAGCGCGGATTGAGGCGGGGAAGACTTCGCTGACGCTGGAGCCGGTCTCAGCACGCGATCTGATCCAGGAGTGCATGCGGCTGATCCGTGACACTGCGGCCGAGCGCGGGGTCTCGGTTCGCCTCGAAGGCTGCCCGGAGGACCGGTCACTGTTCGTGCACGCCGATCGGCTGCGCGCTAAGCAGGTCGTCCTCAATCTGCTGACCAACGCCATCAAGTACAACCGGGAAGGCGAACAGGTCACCCTGATTTGCAGCCAGGCCGACGGCGTTGCTTGCATCGATGTTGTGGACACGGGTGCCGGGATCGCGCCCGGGGACCAGCAAGCGCTTTTCCAGGCCTTTGAGCGGCTTGGGCGGGAATTCGGGGAGATTGAGGGTGCCGGCATTGGGCTGGCTCTCGCATTGAAGCTGAGCCGCTTGATGGGTGGGGATCTGGAGCTGGTGGCCAGCACGCCGGGGCAAGGCTCCCGGTTTCGCTTGACGTTACCCACCGTCAACGCCGTCGGCTGGGATCGCCATCGCTCCCCGAGTCTCGATCCGCGACTCATGGAGGAGCGCTCCGACGATCCTGCGCTCCGTCTGCTGGCCGTTGAGGACAATACGATCAACATGCTCCTGCTCAGCGGGCTTGTGGCGAAGCGAACGGGCGTGGAGCTGCTCGAAGCATCGGATGCTGCGACGGGTCTGGAGTTGGCGCAGCGCTATCAGCCCGAGCTCATGCTGATCGACATGCACCTGCCCGATATGGACGGGTTCGATCTGGGGCGACGCCTGCGGCGAGTCCCGGGGCTGGAGCGCGTCCCGATGGTGGCGCTGAGCGCGGATGCGACCGATGAGACCCGCCGCCGGGCGCTCGAGGAAGGGTTCGACGATTACCTTCTTAAACCGTTCGAAATCGAGCAGCTCGACGCCCTGATTCGCGAGGCGCGGCTGAGCAAGGAGTGACGAACGAGCCTGTTGACCGGTGCAACCACGTATTGCTTAACGCTGTTCCTGACCGAGGCGGTGTCCATTCGGGCCGGCGGGCTCGGGACGATTCATCTTGAGCCCGGGTGGTGGGTCTATACCGGAAGTGCCCGGCGCAACATGGACACCCGGATCGCGCGGCACTTACGTCGCAAGAAATCGCTGCGCTGGCATATCGATTATCTGACTGCGGATTCACGCGTACACGTGATCGCGGTTACGCGGCACCGGGAGCCCGAGTGCAGGCGCAATCAGCGAAACGGTGGGGTCGTGAAGGTCCGTGGCTTTGGAGCGAGTGACTGCCGGGGTGGGTGCAAGAGCCATCTGCGCTGGTTCGGTTGTGGTTGAATGGTTCCTGGCACGAAGGAGTTGCGCATGTACGTCGATCCGAAGCCCCTTAGCTCGTATCCCTGGTACGTTCGCCCCCTCTTTACGAGGTTGCGACGCAGATACGGGCAAATTCCCGAGCCGGCGCGTCTGTGGGGACGCATGCCCAAGGTATTCGCTGCCTTGTCGCTATTGGGCGGGGCTCTGGAGCGACGGACGAGCGCCATCGAGCCGCCGCTTCGGGACCTGGTCGCTGCGCGGGTCGCCCAGGTCAATCGCTGTGCGTTCTCCGTGGATCTTCACTCCCACGCCTTGCACGAACGCGGCGTTCCTTGGGAGAAGATCGGGGCGATCGGTGATTGGCGCTCCAGTGAACAATTCTCGAACCGTGAACGGGTCGTTCTCGACTACGCCGAGGCCATGACCCGGACCGATGCACCGGTAAGCGCCGACATCGTAGGCGCTGTGAAACGGCACCTGGATGATGAAGCGCTGATCGAACTGACTGGGCTGATCGCCTTCCAGAATATGACCACGAAGTTCAATAACGCGCTGGATGTCCCCCCACAGGGTTTCTGTAGCCTGGCGACCAACAGCGAAGGGGAGGCGGTGGCCTCGGCGCGCGATGACCGATAGGGCGATTCGCCACTCTTAAGGCCGGTCTGCCAGAAAAGGAGGGCTCGTGAGCACGCTCGATCAAGCGATTATCGGAAATTGCGCCTACGGTGCGCTGGTCAACCGCCAGGCGGAAATCACATGGGCGTGTATGCCGCGCTTCGACGGCGATCCGGTCTTCTGCGCGCTGCTCGGCTCGCCGCAGGCAGGGACCGGATGGGGCCGCTTCGCTGTGGAGCTGGAAGGGCTCGCCCGCAGTGAGCAGTTCTACGTCCGGAACACCGCCATCGTCGTCACGCGTTTGTACGATCATAACGGCGGCGCCGTGGAGGTGACCGACTTTGCACCGCGCTTCGAGCAGTTCGGGCGCACGTTCCGGCCGGTGATGCTGGTCAGGCAGGTGCGTAGACTGGCCGGTTCTCCCATGATCCGCCTGGTTGTTCGTCCGACATTCGACTACGGCCGCAGCCTTCCGACGCTAACCCAGGGGAGCAATCACGTTCGTTACGTGGGACCGGACCAGGTCCTTCGCTTGACCACCGACGCTTCCGTGACAGCGCTGGTCGATGAGACGCCGTTTCTGCTGGAGGAAGGGCTCACCCTGGTCCTCGGACCGGACGAGACACTGCCGAGTTCGGCCCACGAGACGGGGTATCAGTTTTTCGAGCACACCTGCACTTACTGGCAGGAGTGGGTCCGCAACCTGGCGATCCCCTTCGAGTGGCAGGAGGCGGTGATCCGCGCAGCGATTACGCTCAAGCTCAATACCTTCGAAGATACCGGCGCGGTCATTGCGGCCATCACGACCTCCTTGCCGGAAGCGCCGGATACCGGGCGTAACTGGGACTATCGCTACTGCTGGCTGCGGGATGCCTACTTCGTTATCAATGCCCTGAATCGCCTCGGGGCTACGAAGACGATGGAGCATTACGTGCGCTTCATCATCAATACCACGGCATCGAGTTCCGGTGCCGGGTTGCGCCCCGTCTACCGCATCAACGGTCGCGACGATCTCCATGAGACCATCGCCCACGGGCTTCCCGGCTATCGGGGAATGGGGCCGGTGCGAGTGGGCAATCAGGCCTATGAGCAGCAGCAGAACGATGTCTACGGGTCGACGATCCTGGCAACGGCGCACCTGTTTTTTGATGAGCGTCTGCGCCGGCGGGGGGATCAAGCCCTGTTTCGTCGTCTGGAACGCCTCGGCGAGCAAGCGGTGGCGGTCTATCGGGAACCGGACGCCGGGCCATGGGAGTTCCGCGGCTTTGCCAAGGTACATACCTTTTCAGCGGCGATTTGCTGGGCTGCGGCCCGCGCCCTGCGCGCAATCGCTGTCAAGCTCAACCTGCCGGAGCGCGCGGAGTACTGGCGGGCCCGTGCTGCCGAGATGGAAACAACCATCCGCAGGGAGGCCTGGGACGAGACCCGCAACAGTTACATGGCGAGTTTTGGCGGCCAGGACATGGACGCGAGCCTGATGCTCCTCTATGAGTGGGGGTTCTTGGCGGAGGATGATCCGCGCCTGGCTGGTACAGTCGAGGCGGTCGAGCGTGACCTGCGACAGGGTGATTTTCTCTTTCGTTACGTCCACGAGGACGACTTCGGGCGGCCGCATACAGCGTTTACGACCTGCACGTTCTGGTATATCGACGCGCTCGCTGCTGTGGGCCGCAAAGAGGAGGCAAGAGAGCTTTTCGAGCGTTTGCTCGGGTGCCGGAACCACGTCGGGTTGTTATCCGAGGATATCGACCCCCATACCGGGGAGTTGTGGGGGAACTTTCCGCAGACCTACAGCATGGTTGGCTTGATCAATTCCGCCATGCGTCTGAGCCGCAGTTGGGAGGATCCGCTGTGAGCCGACTCGTAACGGTATCGAATCGTGTTGCGCTACCAAGCCAGCTCCAGGCCGCGCAAGGTGGACTGGCGGTGGGGCTGCGCTCGGCACTTGAGGAGTCCGGCGGGATCTGGTTCGGCTGGGACGGCGGGGTGGAGCAACAGATCGTTGGCCCCCGGACGCCGCGCGTGCAGGAATCGAACGGCGTCAAGTACGCCACGCTGCGATTGAGTCGGGAGGAGTACGACCGCTACTACCTCGGGTATGCCAATCAGGTCCTGTGGCCTCTTTTCCATTACCGGATGTCGTTTATCCATTGCGACAACCGGCGCCTGGAGGGGTATTGGGACGTCAATCGGCTCTTCGCCGACCACCTTCCGCCTCTGCTTGTGGGCGATGAGGTCATCTGGATCCACGATTACCACTTCATCCCGTTGGGCCAACTGTTGCGCGAACGCGGGGTGCAGGCCCCTATCGGGTATTTCCTGCATACCCCTTTCCCGCCCTGGGATGTCTTTCGGGCTCTTCCGGGGCACGCGGATCTTCTGGCTGCCCTGTGCCGCTATGACCTGGTTGGTTTCCAGACAGCGATTGACCGGGACAATTTCCTGGACTGTCTGAAGCATTTCGAGCCACGGCTGGACCCGCCTCCGCGTGTAGAGACGTTCCCGATCGGCATCGATGTCGACCAGGTAGCCCGGGAGGCGCAGCGCGGCTATAACTCCCAGCAGGGACGGCGGTTGCAGCAAAGCCTTCGCGACCGGCGTCTGATGATCGGCGTGGATCGGCTGGACTACAGCAAGGGCCTTGGCAATCGGTTCGAGTCTTACGAGGCTCTGCTCGAGGGCCACAGCGAGCACCGCGGCGATGTGGTATTCCTCCAGATCGCCCCGGTTTCCCGCGGGGACGTCCCGGAGTACGAGGAGATCCGCCACCACCTGGAGTATCTGGCCGGCCATATCAATGGCCGCTATGCCGAGTACGATTGGATACCCTTGCGCTATCTGAATCGCGGTTTCCACCGCTCGAATATCCTCGGCTTCCTGGCGCGTAGCGATGTCGGGCTTGTGACGCCGATGCGCGACGGCATGAATCTGGTGGCCAAGGAGTTCGTGGCCGCCCAGGATCCCGGGAACCCCGGTGCCCTGGTGCTTTCCCGCTTCGCCGGCGCTGCCCATGAGCTGGAGGGCGCCGTTCTGGTCAATCCCTATAACGTCGATGAAATGGTGGCGGCCATGCACCAGGCCCTGACCATGCCGCTGAACGAGCGCCGTGAGCGCTGGCAGCAGATGATCGAGGCGCTGCGTCAGCAGGATATCCACCGGTGGCGGAGCGATTTCCTGGAGGCGCTCCACGATGCTCATCGCGCCCGCACGTCGGAGGCCTTGTGACCCGCTACCTGCTCGCGGATATCGGTGGAACCCATACGCGGGTGGCTTTCGCGGAGCCGGGCGGGGCGCCCTATGAGGTGGCCAGGTACCGAAACGATCAGCTAGCCGGCCCCGTTGAGGCGCTGCGCCTGAAAAGGCGGCAGGCGCAGGCGCCTGTGGGCACGCCGTGGGTTGTCGCAGCCGCGGTGGCGGGGCCGGTTCAGGCCGGTCGGGTGCGCCTGACGAACCTGGGCTGGGAGCTCGAAGCCGCAAGCCTGGCGCAGGAGGTTGGCGCTGACGAGGCCGTTCTGGTCAATGATTATCAAGCCCTGGCGCGATCCATACCGGAATTATCGGAGCAGGCGTGCACCCCGATTGGCGGGGGCCTGGACGGCGATGGCAGGACCTATGCCGTGCTCGGGCCCGGGACAGGGCTCGGCGTCTCGGGCGTGGTGCCGGCCCGCAGCGGGTGGGCGGTTATCGCCGGTGAAGGGGGGCATGTGACTCTGGCGGCCACGGATGAGGCGGAGGCTGAGCTCGTCTCTAGCCTGCGTGCGGAGCTGGGCCACGTCTCGGCGGAGACGGTCCTCAGTGGGCCCGGACTGCAGCGGCTGCACCGGCTTCTGCACAGTGTGGACGAGTCTCCCGAGCGGTTGGTGGCTGCCCTGTATGCCGGTGATCCCACGGCAGAGGAGACACTCCGTCGTTTCTGCGGATTCCTCGGTGAGGTCGCCGGTGATGTGGCTTTGACCCTTGGTGCGCGCGGCGGAACCTACCTGGCCGGCGGGATCCTTCCTCGGCTGGATGTTGAGTGGCTCCGCCGCAGCGGCCTGCATGCGCGATTTCTGGCCAAGGGCCGTTTCAGCGACTACCTGGCGAAGGTACCACTAAAGCGTATTGACGATCCTGATTATGCCGCGCTCCTGGGGCTTCGGGCGTGGTTGGACGACTTGCGGTATCCTGTCGCAGCGGACTGAAAGGAGGTGGTGTTGCAATCGCGGCAGGAGGAATCCCGGGTCCCGATTCCGGAGGACGAGCAGGAGCGGATCGAGGCGCTGCAGCGCTACCGCATTCTCGATACCGAACCGGAGGAAGCGTTCGAGCGGATCGTACGGCTTTGTGAGCGCGTTTTTCAGGTGCCCGTGGCCTTCGTTTCCTTGGTCGAGCGTCATCGGCAGTGGTTCAAGGCGGTTCGGGGGCTCGATCTCTGTGAAACGGACCGGGAAATCGCGTTTTGCTCTTACGTTATCTACCACGGTTCGACCCTGGTGGTTGAGGATGCCAAGCGGGATCCGCGTTTCGCGGAGAACCCGCTGGTCAAGCAGCCGCCTGGAGTCCGCTTCTATGCTGGAGCCCCGCTGACTGTGGAAGGCGGAAAGACGATCGGTACCCTTTGCCTGGCCGGCTACGAACCGCGCTCACTGCGCCCTGAGGAGCTCGATACGCTTGAGGAGCTGGCGGCACTGGCGGTGGACGAACTGGATCTGCGCCTGGCCGCATACCAGTTGGATGAGGAGCGCCGCCAAGTGGCCCGCAACGCCCGGGAGTTGGAGCGGATCAACCTGGAACTGCAGCAGGCCAAGGAGGAGGCCGAGCGGGGCAACCGCGCCAAGACCCAGTTTCTGTCGAATATGAGCCACGAACTCCGTACGCCTCTCAATGCGGTTCTCGGCTTCGCCCAGATGCTGGAGCAGGATGAACGGCAGCCGCTGGCGGAGCGCCATGCGCAGTATGTGGAGCAGATCCTTAAGGGGGGGCGTCACCTGCTGGAGTTGATCAACGACGTCCTCGATCTGGCGCGGATCGAGGCGGGACGCGTCGAACTGCAGCCGGGGCCGGTCGACCCCGCTGCAGTATTGCGGGAATGCACGCAGCTGATCCAGCCACTGGCCGATGACGCCGAGGTGCATTTGGAAGTCGATATCGCCTCCGATACGCCGACTATCCAGTCCGATCCCCGCCGTCTTCGCCAGATCGCCATCAACCTGATGAGCAACGCGGTCAAGTACAACCATGCCGGCGGCCGAGTGACGGCCGGGATCGGTCCGAATGCCGATGGCGGAGTACGGCTGCAGATCAGCGATACGGGGCGAGGGATCCCGGCAGAGCGCCAGCGGGAGCTGTTTCATCCTTTCAATCGGCTGGGGTTGGAGCACTCCGGCGTTGAGGGCACAGGGGTCGGGCTTGTGGTGACCCGGCGGCTGGTCGAGCGAATGGGCGGGGAGATCCGCTTCTCCAGTGAGTATGGCGTTGGGTCCGTTTTCTGGGTGGACATGCCACAGACGCTGCCAGCGGTGATCGACGGGGATGAGTGTGGATAGGCCCAGTTACGACGGTGAGGGTGTCGTGAATCTCATGGCACGCCTGGCGCAGGCGTTCCGGGCGCCAGGCGCCGGGCTGCCCGCCCTGCAGCTCGAGGCTGAACTCGGGGTGGACGAGGCGCGGACGGTTATCCTCTGGGTGATCGATGGTCTGGGTGACCACTACCTGGCGCGATTCCCGGAATCCAATCTCTACGGCCATCGGGTGCAGGGGCTGACTACCGTCTTCCCGGCGACGACTTCGGCGGCACTGACGAGCATCATGACCGGTCAGCCACCGCGTGCGCACGGGGTGACCGGTTGGTTCATTTACGTCCATGAGCTAGGTGCAGTGACGGCGTGGCTTCCCTTTGGGCCGCGCGTCGGCAAGGGGCAGTGGGTCGATATCGAGCCGGAGGCAGAGTCACTCCTGGAGCGGGAAGCAGTGTGGGAGGCGTTCGACGCCGAGGTACACGTGGTACAGCCGCATTGGCTTGTGGATACGCCCTACAGTCGTGCGGTTACCGGTGGCAAGGCGCAGCGGCACGGGTACCAGGGGTTGGATGGCCTCATTGAGACACTGCAGAGACTGGCCACAGCTCCGGACAATGGGCAGCGTCGTTTTGTCTATGCCTACTGGCCGGATTTCGACACGCGCTGCCACCAGTACGGTGTGCGCAGTGGTGCGGTGCTGGATCAGTTCCGATCCATCGATACCGCTTTCGGCCGGCTACGTTCGGCGCTCGCCGGCAGTGACAGCGTTCTCCTCGCGATCGCGGATCACGGTCTGGTCGATACGGCTCCCGAGCGGACGATCTACCTGGACGAGCATCCGGAGCTGGCCGATATGCTGGCACTGCCCTTGTGTGGGGAGCCGCGCGCCGCCTACTGCTACCTACGGCCGGGGACAGAACAGGCCTTTGAGACGTACATCCGTGAGAGGATGGGCTGTGTCTGCCAGGCTTTTCGTTCGGAAGAGCTGGTCGCGGCCGGTTGGTTCGGGCCGGGGCCTGAGCACGCGCAATTCCGGCGCCGGATTGGCGACTGGGTCCTGCTGCCGGCCGACGGGTGGGTGATTAAGGATCGCCTGCGCGGCGAAGGACCATTTCGTCAAGTTGGTGTGCACGGCGGCGCTTCGGCCACTGAGTTGCGGGTTCCTCTGATTGGTGTCGGTCCGAGCTAGGTGGCTGTCATGACAAAACTTCTTTTCCTGGCCGAGGCCCCCTTCGAAGCTGCGCGGCGGGGCGTGTGCGGCTATCATGGTCACTCCTTCAGGCTGCGGGTTCGCGCACCGCAGGGGGCGAACGTTCCGGACGCAGATGGGCTGGAGCGCCACGCCCGGGCCGTTGCGGGACCGCTCGATTACGCGCTGCTCGATGAGCACGTGCCATCGGCGGAGGATCCAGATCTGCTGACGCACCTGCTCGCGCAACTCCAGGAGCGCGGGGTCGAGCCCGCGCGGTTGGCACTTCGCAGTGCTCCGGACCGCGGGGCGGGCTGGAGCACGTCACAGGTGCGTCCTTGGTGCTGGCGCTCGTTCCGCTTTGAGGCTGCGCATCAGCTGCCGCGGGTTCCGGCAGGGCACCCCTGCGGACGAATGCATGGGCACGGCTACGAAGTGGTGCTGGAGTCTGACGATGCGGACGCCGAGACGCTGGGTCGGATCTGGCAGCCCGTAGGGCGGGAGCTGCATCGTAGCTGTCTGAACGACTTCCTCGACAACCCCACGAGCGAGCTTATTGCCGCCTGGCTCTGGGAGCGGCTAGCCGCACACGTCAGCCTGCGACGGATCCATGTACACGAAACGGAACACTCCGGGTGCACGTTCGACGGTGCGCGACATACGATCTGGAAGGCTCAGCGTTTCGAGGCGGCCACCCGCGTGGCCGGTGTCGAGGATAGCCGCGGCCAGTTGCACGGACATAGCTATCGGCTGCGCGTGCATGTCAGTGCGCCGCT
>PUNM01000048.1 GCA_003552625.1 Ectothiorhodospiraceae bacterium | reverse complement strand
CTGTCCGAGGTGTTCTCCTCTTGGGCGTTATGTCGGCGGCGTATGGTGAGGGAATCGATCCTTCCCAGGTCCGGGTCAACGTGGCGGGCGCGGATCTCCAGTTGGCGACGCTCCTCGCCGGTCTCCTTGTCCACCCATTGCGACTCGAAAAGCTCACCTTCGACGGCAACCCTCGTGCCCTTGGGCAGGAGTCGGGCTGCGGTTTCGGCGCGGGAGCCCCAGAGGCTCACGTTGGCCCAGAAGCCACCGCGCTCGTTAAAACCACCTTCGCCGTCGGGGATGGGTCGATCGAAGTAGACCCGCAGGTTGGCAACTGGAGTGTCCTGGGCGTGGCGCAAGGTCGGTGTCGCACCAAGATTGCCTCGGCCACGGAAGAAATTGGCCATGGCTGCGTCCTCCTCCTGCTGGGTGGTGGTTATCCAGTCTGGGAGGATGTGCCAATTCGCGGGTCAAAAAACGTTCACTGCGATGACCAATTTCGCTCTAGCGCATCGAGCTGAGCCATGTGCTCGGCGAAGCGCTTCAGCATGCGCAACTCGGCGTTCGCGACGCTGGCCTGGGTATTGAGTCGCTGGGCCTCGCGGTCAATGTTGAGCCACGCGAGACGAGTCAGCTGTGGGACGTTCTGGTGTTCCAAGTGTTCTTGGACCTGCTCCGAGGTAAAACTGAGCCAGGATTGCCGAGACTCCCTGGTGCCTCCAAGGCGCCAGCGGATCACCGGGGCCCGTTCGTTGCCGCTGGCGTGGATGCCGGGGTAGATCGGCCTGGGCTGGGTCGGCCACTGACGCCGAAATCGTTCTACGAGGGCCCTCATCTCTTCGCAGGTGCAGAGCAAGCTCTTCTCCAGCTCGGCTGACCGCCTACGAGCCTGTTCGATGGCGTCCGGTGCATCGAGCTCGATCATGGATCCAACGCCTCCCTTGCCCTTAAAGGGCCCTTTAAAAGGGGGTGGTAGTCGCAGTCGGTGACTCAACCCGCCCTCATTGGACCATGCATCTGGGATCACGGCGCATGGTGGCCAGTCATGATGGGTGACCAGGGGGTGCTACGTGCACCCCCTAAGACGCTTATCGTTACCGGCTGATGCATAAGGATGTGGGGGTGCTACGTGCACCCCCCTTCCGGTGGGGCGAGGCGCTAAGTGACATCGTTATCGGCCGCTGCCTGATCGGCCTGGATTGCCGGTGCAACCTCAGCACGCAAAGTGCCTTCGATGATCGCCCGCGGTGGTTCGCCCCATTCCTCGATCATCTGCTGAGCAGCAGGTGTCGGTTGTTCTAAGTCGGGGCGTTTGACCGCACGGTAGCGCCAGCCTTGCGGGATGTGGAACACCCCGCGAACGAGGCGTCCCCCTTCATAGAGGCGTCGCTCGCTGTCGTCGCGACTCAGTAGCCCGACATGGCGCGCCGTAAGCACGGCTCTCGCGTACTGGTCGAACTCGGCGATTAGATAGGCGCCCATGTATCCGTAGGGGGAAGTGAAGGACAGAGGGACCTGGATCGGTCGGAGGCTTTCAGCAAGTTCGATCTCGACCGCTGGCATCGATTGCAGGGCCTGATCCATCTGCTCGCGCAAAGCTTCAAGGCCTTGTCGATTCTCTTGTACTGCCTCGTGAGTTTGGAGCAGAAGCCAGTCTGCCCATGGGTCATCTCTGCTGGCCGCGTTCCAGATGCCTCGCATGAGTGTGGCGAAGCGAGTCAGGCCTATGATCTCGGCTTTATGCGGCTCCTGGCGGCGACTGCGGCCATGCACCAAACGCTGAGCCTGCCGTGTTTGGATGGTCATGCGTGCCTGGCCTCGAAGCCCGCCCGGTTTCTGCGAGCTGCTACACGCGGCCAAGGGTTGTTGCTCACTGCTGATGGTCGCGAAACTTCCACGGCTCATCGCCAAGCTCCTCTCGTGGCGGCATCAATGCGGCTTTGGATTTCGTCGAGGATGGTCTGGGGGTTTTTGATGTCGCGCAGGTGGATCTCCCCAGAGTCCCCGGTCCCGGCTGAGGAGACGTGCACGGAGCCGATCCTGAGTAGGCGTTCGATAACACCTTGCCTGAGCGTGGGAATCCTGGCATGCCGGTAATCAATCGACCGCCGTTGTCGGCGGATAATACCTTCCTGCGCAACCAGTCGGTCTGTCCCAAGCTCGTATCGGAAGGAGAAAACGTTCAGGAACAGGCGAAAGCTGCCCCAGACGAATAGCATCAACCCGAGGGTCGCGACCGAGGCACCTACCAATGAGGCCCCTAACCAGGAGGGCTCCCACAGCGCAAACTGAGCCAGCGTCCCGGATAGGTTACGGCCCAATTGCTCTGCGTTACTGGACAGTAGAACAAGGCCCCCGCCGATTGCGGTTAGTGCCAAGGGGCCGGTCTGCGCGCGCCACGCTGGTCGCAAGCGGACCGGTGGCTGTGAGCGCAGAGCCTGTTGGTTATCACTCACGTCGTAGTCCGGCCGCAGGGCGTAGCCATTGTCATGCTCCACGAGCGTAAATCTCGTACCGCTGAAGCGATGGAGCACATGCCGGATATGAGTAGCTTCTGCCTTGGTCCACGGCTGTTGTCGATGATTCAGAATCATCGGGCTACCTCCCGTTGCCACGCGCCTTAGTCAGACTATGAATCTCGCCAACAGCCGAAGAAGGGAAAACGCAGAAGGGGGAAGCAGGAATTCTCGCTCTAGCCTGCTGCGGTGACGAGCAGTCTCGGAGGTCCACGGTGTCGAGAGCGAAGAGGTTGGATGCTGGATTTGTTCTCGCAGCTTCGATCGCGTGCGAAGGAGGATCCAGAGGAGCCACCGCGCCCCGGTCTCCTGCCTGTCTGCTCAGCGGGGAGGCTGCTGCGAACTCCTGAGCGGGTTAAACGCGTGCGCAAGATCGTCCAGCTCACAGCGTTCCCGGCGACGCACCGGGTAGAGCTGGTGGATTCTCTCCTGAGGTCGTTCGCGGGTTTGGTGCAGGAGCTGCCAGCCTCGGAGACCCACCACCATGCCGGGAGAGGGGGGCTGCTGGATCACGGTCTTGAGACAGCGATATACAGCTTGCAGCGGCGTCAGGGGCACGTCTTGCCTCCGCACGCCGAGCCGGAGCGCGTCGTTCACGAAGCGGATGCCTGGACCTATGCTTTGCTGGCTTTGGCCCTCGTCCATGACGTCGGGAAAGTCGTGGTGGATCAGCGGATCACGCTCTATGGCACGGGTGGGCAAAGGTTGCGGCTGTGGGAGCCTTGGTACGGGACCATGTCCGATATGGGGGCTGTTTGGTACGCGGTTCGATATGCCTCGGGGAGGGTGCATCGGCTGCATGAGCCTGTCTCAGCCCTGCTAGCCCATCAGGTAATCCCTGCGTCAGGGCTAGCCTGGATCGCTCGCTATCCTGACCTTTTCTCGCTTTGGGTCGCTGCTCTCCAAGGCCGGCTTGAGGATGCTGGCATTCTCGGGCAGTTGCTGCAGCAGGGGGATCGCGAGTCTGTTGCGCGGAGCCTCGGTGGGGAGCTCCCTGAGCCAGTCGCTGCTGTTAAAGAGCCCTTGGGCGAACGGCTGCTGAAGACGCTCCGTTACCTCTTCCGGGAGAAGGGTATGCCGTTGAATCGCAACGGGGCGGCTGGGTGGCTCAAGGGAGAGGACCTGTGGCTGGTTTCCAAGCGGGTTGCGGACGCGCTTCGGGAGCAGCTCCACGAGGAGGGGTTCCACTCATTGCCTTCTCGCAACGAGAGGCTCTTCGATGTCCTCCAGGAGCAGGGGGTGGTGGTACCCAACGGCGATAGGGCCATCTGGAAAGCTTGGGTGACGGGCGATGGATGGCGGCACGAGCTGACCCTACTCAGGGTAGAGGCGTCTCGGATTTGGCCCGAACCTGAGCAGCGCCCCTCCGAGTTTGAGGGTAGCGTCGAGCCGGCCACGGAAGAACAGGACACAAGCTCACCGGTCGAGCCGGTGCCCGGTAGCGAGGAGCCTGGTGTAACAGCCGAGGAGGAGGAGCAATCCGCGGACAAGCTGGATTCCGTGGGTGATGATCGTTCTCATCAGGTTGGTGAGCGGGCTGAGTCTGCGGCGGCGTTGCCGGATGACTCAGACCCAGGCGACGCTTTCTGGCTGTGGCTCACCCAGCGGCTCGACCGGGGTGAGCTGGCGGTTAATCAGCGTGATGCCCGGCTCCACGTTGTAGAGCTCGAGGATGGCAGCCACGGCTTGCTGCTCGTCAGTCCTGGGATTTTCCAGGATTACGGGCGAGAGCAGGGCCAGGAGTGGCAGCGCGTGCAGAGGCGCTTCCTTAAGAAGCAGCTGCATCGGAAAGCGCCGGATGGGACCAACATTCACCGTTTCGTTGCCAAGGGGCAAAGAAGGGCTAGTGAGCTGAAAGGCGTCATTATCCCCGAGGCAGCCCAGCTGTTCTCCAGCCCTCCAAATCCCAATCCATTCGTATGCGCGCATTGGTCGCGTTAGAAAGTGGTATGTTCTCTCCTCGGGGAAATTGAAAAGAGCCAGGGGCTTGTTTTTAAAGTGCTGTTCTGCTGCTCACTCCTGTGAGAGTAGGAGGCAAGGAGGCGCCATCATGGCCCCTGAAGAGAGCTCCCTGGACACGGAAGGCCGGGGAGGGCGGACGCTCGGCGAGCTATTCCAGCTCTACTGCCAGGTTCGTGCCTTGCAGCCCGACACTGTCCGCACCTATCGCCTGGTCTGTCGACGGTTTGAGGCTGATCAGAGAGTTCGTCTGTTGGAAGAGGTGACGCGTGACCGATTGTTGGGGTGGCGGAACCAGATCCTCAGACGGGCCTCGCCAACCACATGGAACACCTATCGACGCCATCTCCGCGCGCTTCTGCGCTATGCGGAGGAGATCGGTTGGATCGAAGAAAACCCTTTCAGTCATGTGCCTACGGCCCCGGAGCCCTGGAACCGCAAGAAACGGGTCAGCCAGACCGTGCTTGCGCGCGCGCTTGATACGCTCAGCCGGGAAGGCGAAACGCTCCAGCCGCGCTGGTTCTGGCGCTCGGTTCTGATCACGTTCTATTACACGGGGATGCGCCGGCGACAGCTGATGCACCTCCTTTGGCGCGATTACGACTCAAGGCGCGCCGCGTTGCTGCTGGTCAGCGAGACCAGCAAGACTCGCAAGGAGTGGGAGATCCCGGTCCCGCGGCCTGTTCAGCAGGAGTTTGTTGTCCTCTGGCAGGAGGCGACGCGAGTCCTTGGTGCCCCGCCGAGCGGGGATCGAGCCATCTTCGACCTGCCGCTGTTCAGGCCCGCGCCATCACGCCGGCAAAAATACTTCGCTAAGACCGGCCTCACCGGCGAGCAGGTGTCTGGCTTCTTCCGACGTCTCTCCGATGAGCTGGGGGAGTCGATCACCGCGCATCGGTTGCGCCACACTTGTGCCAGCGAGATTGCTGGGCAACCTCAACCCGACCTGCGTGGCTTGCAGCAGCTCCTCGGGCATAGCAGCCTAGTGACCACGATGCAGTACGTGGAACCGGACCTGGGGCAGCTGCATCGACTGGTAGATGGGCTGCCGGACCCACGGGGGTCAGGTGGCGGGCGACGGCGAAGGTAGATCAGAAGGGCTCGGTGCTTGACTGGGGCGCTTAGTCATGCGGTGATGGGAAGCGAATATGGCTGCGGCGCATCGGGGGTGTGCTGCAGCAAGTGAAGCGGGGAGGTGTGTTTAGGCGATTTGAGCGGGATAGCAGGTCGAACCCCTACCGCGGTTCGAGCACTATCAAGTGTTGTTTGCCCAGGGGTCACAAGGAAGTGGGAGAAGAGCCGGTGTGGCAGCACCGGCTCTTCGGAGCCCGCCAACGGGGAGTCAAGCGGGCTCGCCCCTGGCCTGGTGTCTACCTTGGCATACGTAGGGTTGCCAACGGTAGCGAAGCTGGTGG
>PUNM01000160.1 GCA_003552625.1 Ectothiorhodospiraceae bacterium | reverse complement strand
TGAGCTCGTCCCAGGAGAGGTGGTCCGGCGCCAGCGCGAGGGCGGTCTCCAGGTCGGCCATGGCCGCGGCCACGGTCTGCCCCGGCAGGCCGTACATCAGATCCACATTAACGCCCGACACCCCGGCAGCCTGCGCCGCCTCAATGGCTGAACGCGCAGCCGCGGCGTCGTGGATACGGCCCAGCGCCCCCAAGTGTTTATCGCTCAGGCTCTGCACGCCCAGCGACAGCCGATTCACGCCGGCTTCCCGGAAGGCCGCGTAACGCTCCCGCTCCGTTGCCCCGGGATTTGCCTCGAGGGTCACTTCGGCGTCGGACTCGATCCCGATCAGGCGGTCCAGTTCCTCCAGCAACTCACCAATCGCCCCCGGACTGAACAGGCTCGGCGTACCCCCGCCGATGAAGACCGAACGCAACGCGCGGCCCCGTGCAGCAGGGGCCTGTCGCCGGATCTCCCGGCGCAGAGCAGCTACGTACGCGGCCTCGGGCAGGGCCCCACGGAGGGCGTGGGCGTTGAAGTCACAGTAACCGCAGCGCTGCAGGCACCACGGCAGATGGATATAGGCAGCAAGCGGCGGCAGCGTATGACCGCGATTCACCGCCCCGCCCCGGGGTGCACTTCCGCCTCGATGCCGGCAAGCAGCGCTCGCAGGGCCTGTCCGCGATGGCTGCGTGCATCCTTTTCCGGAGCATCCAGCTCAGCTGCGGTACGCCCCAGCTCCGGATCCTCGAAAAGCGGGTCGTACCCGAAACCATGCCCGCCGCGCGGCGCCTCGACAATGTGGCCCTCCCACTGCCCGTGAGCGAGAAGCGGTGCGGGATCGGAAGCGTGCCGCAGGTAGACCATGACACAGTGGAATGTGGCTCGCCGGTCACCGCCGCCACGCGCGGCCAGTTCATCGAGCAGTTTCCGGTTATTGGCGGGGTCGTTGGCCTCATCCCCGGCGTAGCGCGCTGACCGGACGCCCGGCTCACCGGCCAGGGCCGGTACCGCGAGCCCGGAATCGTCCGCAATCGCTGGCAGGCCGCTTTGCTCTGCACAGCTGCGCGCCTTGATCAGCGCGTTCTCGATGAAGGTCGAGGCGGTCTCCGCCGGGGAAGCCAGCTGCAACTCCAACTGGCTGACAACCTCGACCTGCAGCTCGCTGAGCATGCGAGTCATCTCCGCGAGCTTGCCCGCATTCGCCGTCGCCAGTACCACTCTCATCGCCCCAATGCCTCCCGCTGATGCGCCAGAAGCTCCCCGACGCCCGATTGCGCCAACTCCAGCATCGCATCCAGCTCGTCCCGACGAAACGCGTGGCCCTCTGCCGTTCCCTGGATCTCCACGAAACCACCGGCGTCATTCATGACCACATTCATGTCCGTCTCCGCCTCGCCATCCTCCGCATAATCCAGATCGAGGACCGGCTGCCCCCGGTAGACCCCGACGGAGACCGACGCTACCTGACCGTGGATCGGCAACTCGGGGAGCGCACGCTGCCGCACCAGGCCTTCAAGGGCATCGGTCAGCGCGACATAGCTCCCCGTGATCGCCGCAGTGCGCGTACCACCGTCCGCTTGAAGGACATCGCAATCGACGACGACGCTCCGCTCGCCGAGACCTTCAAGGTCCACCACCGCACGCAGAGAACGCCCGATCAGGCGCTGGATCTCCACCGTTCGCCCTTGCTGCTTGCCTCGTGCCGCCTCGCGGTCGCTCCGGGTGTGGGTCGCTCGCGGCAGCATTCCATACTCCGCAGTGACCCAGCCACGCCCTTGACCGCGCAGCCAGGGCGGCACACGCGCCTCGACGCTGGCGTTACAGAGCACGCGGGTATCCCCGTAGCCGATCAGCACGGAACCCTCGGCATGCTTGGTGTACTGGCGTTGGATCGTGACACTGCGAAGTTCGTCGGTTCTTCTGCCGCTCGGGCGCATGAAGGCCTCCTGAGATGATCCTGAGTAAAGACGCGGCTTTTCGCCATATATTCGGGGTTGCCGTATGGACGCCAGTGGCCCGTTAATGGATTATGCGCACTAGGGTTTTCCAACGCACCCGCGGCCTGGTCCGGGCCCGGAAACCGGGCCATGGTTGCGCAACTCGACCCCCTGAGGTTCCCCATGCGCATCAATGAACCAGTCACACAGCGCCGGGCCCCGGTCCCCAAGGGCGCCACCATCCTCTCGACCACGGATCTGAAGGGCCGGATCACCTACGTCAACGAGGAATTCGAGCAGATCAGCGGCTTCAGCCGCGAGGAGCTGCTGGGCCAACCACACAATATCGTGCGCCACCCGGACATGCCGCGCACAGCTTATTACGAAATGTGGTCCCAGTTAAAAGCCGGTCACTCCTGGATGGGACTGGTCAAAAACCGCTGCAAGAACGGAGACCATTACTGGGTCCACGCCTATGCGACCCCGGTTCTCGATGACCAGGGACGCATCGCCGAGATCCAGTCCGTCCGGCAGGCACCCCCGGATGAGGCGGCCGTCGAGCGCGCCGCAGCCCTGTACGCCAAGGTCCGCGCCACGGAGCCCGACAAAGGCGAGGTCAGCCCCGCTCCGCGACCACGGCGATGGTTCGGAATTCGAGAACGGCTGCTAGCGCTCTTCCTTCCCGTTCCCGCCGTCGCCATCGGCGGCCTTGCCCTGGGCACCGCTCCGCTCCTGCTGACAGGCCTGGTACTGCTGGCAACGGTGCTCACCCTGCTCGGCGCCGCACTAGCCTGGCGCCCCGTGGGCGAGACGGTGGAAATGGCCCGCCAACGCTGCGACGACCCGCTCGCCGAATACCTCTACACGGGCCGGCAGGACGAAATCGGTCGCCTGCGCCTCGCCATGCTCCAGATGCAGACGGAGATGGAGGCCGTCCCCAAACGCCTGGACAACGTCACCCTGCATATCCAGCACGCGCAGCGACAGGCGCGCGAGGCAATCGAGCAAGCCCAGTCGCAGTCCCGCAAGCAGACGGAAGAGACCCAGCTTGTGGCAACGGCAATGGAAGAGATGTCGCAGAGCGTCCAGGAGGTCGCGCAGAACGCCTCCATGGGCGCGCAGACCAGCGAGCAAGCCCACACCCAGACTCAGCATGGCATGGAGACGGTTCAGAAGAGCGCCGATGCGGTCGGTGAACTGGTGGAACGCATCCGCAGCTCTGCCGAAGTCATCGACCAAGTGGAGGCGGAGACGCAACGCATCGGCACCGCCCTCGACCTAATCCAGCAGATCACCGAGCAGACGAACCTGCTCGCCTTGAATGCCGCGATAGAGGCTGCTCGCGCCGGGGAGGTCGGCCGCGGCTTCTCCGTTGTGGCCGAAGAGGTTCGCGTCTTGGCCGACCGCACGTCATCTTCCACCAAGGAGATCCAGGCCATCATCGAGTCCCTGCAAGACGGGGCCCGACGGGCCGTGGCCGCCATGCACGACAGCAGCGACCGTGCCGGCACCACCCGGGAGCACGCCGATCAGGCCCGTGCCGCCCTCGAGGAGATCCGCCAGGCCGTGGAATCGATGCAGGACATGAGCACCCAGATTGCCAGCGCCACCGAGGAGCAGAGCGCTACGGCCGATGAGGTCAACCAGAACATCAACAACATCGACCAGCTCGCCCAACAGGTGCGCGGGGCCGCAGACTCGGCAGGCACGCGGATGGAAGAGCTTACCGAAGAGATCGATCACGCAGCGCGGCTTGTGCGGCGCTTTGCCGACACACGCTGATCGGCCTTCACGAATAGCGCGCGGCCCGCTGCTTCCGGTAGGATTCGGCTCCTATCCGGCTCGGAGGTACCCGCGGTGACACGCAGCATGACGGCATTCGCCCGGCGCGAGGCCCACGGTGACTGGGGCGGCCAGCCCGCGCGGCTCACCTGGGAGTTGCGCGCGGTCAACCATCGCTATCTGGACATCCATCCTCGCCTGCCCGAAGAGCTGCGTAGCCTCGAACCGGCGGTGCGCGAGCGCGTCGCCGCCCGGGTCGGGCGCGGCAGGGTGGAGTGCCATCTGCGCTACACGCCGACCCAAACGACGGGTGCGCTCGAAGTCGACTGGCAACGGATCGAGGAGATCCGCTCGATCGCAGCGGCGATCCGGGAGCAACTGGGCGACGAGGTGCGACCGGCATCCACCACGGAGATCCTGCGCCTGCCTGGCGTCCTGCGTGAGCCTGAGACGGCGGTCGAACCGGTGCAGACAGCAGCGCTCGAACTCCTGGAGACTGCCCTGGACGAACTAAGCGCCACGCGTGTCGCGGAGGGCGCACGCCTGCGCAGCCATATCGAGAAACGCGCCGCCACCGCGCGAGAGATCGCCACGCGTCTGGTGGCTGCGCGCCCGGAGGTCAACGCCACGATCCGGCGCCGCCTGGAGGCTCGCCTGGAAGAGCTCCCCTCGCCCGCCGAAACGGGCCGCCTCGAGCAGGAGCTGGTCTACATCGCCCAGCGCATGGACATCGACGAGGAGCTGGAACGCCTCGTCGCGCATCTTGACGAACTGGCTGAACGGCTCCACGACGAGGAGGAGCCGGTCGGGCGCCGGCTCGACTTCCTGATGCAGGAGCTCAACCGCGAGGCCAACACGATTGCATCGAAAGCCAGCCACGGCGACACCAGCCGGGATGCCCTGGAGCTGAAGGTCCTGATCGAGCAAATGCGGGAGCAAGTCCAGAATGTCGAGTGACGCGTCGCTTTCCGGCCACGGAACGCTGTTCGTCGTATCGGCCCCCTCCGGAGCCGGCAAGACCAGCCTCGTGCGCGCACTCATCGACGCGGTCGATGGCCTGGAGTTATCCGTTTCGCACACCACCCGCCCCCGACGCCGAGGCGAGGTGGACGGCATTGATTACCACTTCGTGGACGAGTCGACCTTCCTCGCGCAGGTAGAGGCCGGCCGATTCCTGGAACACGCGGAGGTCTTCGGCAACCGCTACGGGACCTCGCGGGATGCCGTCGAGGCAAGGCTTGCCGAGGGTTTCGATGTCATCCTCGAGATCGACTGGCAGGGCGCACTGCAGGTGCGGCGATTGATACCCGGTGCAGTGCTGATTTTCATCCTGCCGCCTTCGCCGGCAGAACTTGAGAGCCGGCTGAGCGGCCGGGGCCAGGATAGCACCGAGGTCGTCGAGCGCCGGCTGAGCGAAGCACGCGCAGAGATCGCCCAATACGAAGCGTACGATTACCTGATCGTCAACGACGATTTTTCAACAGCGCTTGGCCAGCTGCGCTGCCTGATCGAAACCGAACGACTGCGGGTGCCCCGTCAGCGCCAGGCCCTCGGCGCTGTCCTACGGGGCTTTCTCGAGTAAGGCCCATGCGGGGAGGCCACGGCGGCCACGATGCTTCCGCCCCCGATCGCGCAAGCCTCGACGCGCACGGATCGCGCGCAGCCTCAGTTGCCGCTCTGACGCAGGCGAACCACGATATCCACACCCGAGATCCGCTTGCCAGCGGGCACGTCCACTTTCTGCCGGAGCTCCTCCTCATCCACCTCCAGATGCACGTCCTGGATCCGGCCTGACTCTTCGTCGTAGAGGTGATGGTGGGCCTCCGTCTTCGTGTCGTAGTACGACTTGCCGGAGTGGACAATGACTTCCCGCAGCAGTCCAGCATCCTTGAACTGATTCAGAGTGTTGTAGACCGTCGCCAGCGATACTTTGACGCCGTGGGCGGTCGCCTCTTCGTAGAGCGACTCGGCCGTCACGTGGCGATCTTCACCAGAGAAGAGCAAACCGGCCAAGGCGAGCCGTTGCTGCGTCGGCCGCAGGCCGACGGCCCGAAGATGGCTTGCACCCCGGTCTTCCTGTGCGGTGATGGTCGGGCGGGTATCGGTCATGGTCGGTCCTTGGTTGCTTGCGGGGGCCGCAACTTCACAAAAATTAGTCTAATCCTAATGATAGCGGTCGCTCAAGCACCGCCCCGGTTCCCAACTGCGGTGAAAAAACCGAGACTATGCAGGCATGGATGCCGCAACCGCATGGATCGTCGCTGCCGCCAGCCTCCTCGCCGCCCTGATCGGACCGGGCGCGGCGGGGCACGCCATGCTCACCAAACGCGAGCCACAGGTCGCCGCCTCGTGGATGGCGGTCTGCCTCCTCTTCCCGGTTGCCGGCCCGCTCTTCTATTACCTGTTCGGAATCAATCGTGTGCGCACGCGAGCACGCAAGCTTGTCGAGCAGGAGCGGATCCCACCGAGCCCCGGCCCCTCGGCAGAGACTCACAGCCCCTCCATCGGGCCAGAATACGCGGAGCAAATCCGGATTTCCGACGCCGTCACCGGCCGGCCGCTGGAATACGGCAACCGGATCCAGGTACTGCATAACGGCGAGCAGGCTTTCCCCACCATGCTCGAGGCGATCGATCGGGCGCAGGAAACGGTCTACCTCAGCACGTACATCTTCGAAAGCAACAGCAGTGGCCGGCAGTTCGTCCGGGCGCTGACCGCCGCGTATCGCCGCGGCGTGGACGTTCGTGTCCTGATCGACGGTATCGGCGAGCTCTACTCGTGGCCTCGAGTCAGCAAACTCTTGCAGCGCAACGGCGTTCCGGTGGCACGCTTCCTGCCCCCACGACTCATTCCACCGCAGGTGTCGATCAATCTGCGCAACCATCGCAAGATCCTTGTGGTCGACGGACAGACCAGCTTTACCGGCGGCATGAACCTCGGCGACCGTCATCTGATGCAGACAGACCGGGAGCACCGGGTCGCCGACGTGCACTTTCTCATTGACGGCCCCGTCGCCGCGCAGATGGAGGAAGTCTTTCTCGAGGACTGGGCTTTCACCACCGGCGAGCCCCAGTCCCACTCGTCGCGAGGTCGCCCGCATGCGGACGGCGCTTTGTGCCGCATCCTCACTGACGGTCCCAACGAAGACCTGGACCGTCTCGTGATGACCCTGATCGGTGCACTCTCCGCAGCACGTGATGAGGTCTGGATGGTAACCCCCTATTTCCTGCCGATGCGCTCGCTGATGACGGCGATGGAGGCGGCAGCTCTGCGCGGGGTTCGCGTCAACGTACTGCTACCCGAGGAGAACAACTTGCGCTTTGTGCACTGGGCTACACGCCACATGCTCGGCGAGCTGATCCACTGGGGCGTGGACATCTATTACCAGCCACCGCCCTTTGCCCACACGAAACTCTTCGTCGTCGACCGGCGTTACGCCCAGGTCGGATCGGCGAACCTGGACCCGCGCAGCCTCCGGCTGAACTTCGAGCTCAACGCAGAGATCTATGATCCGAGCATTGCCAGGGAGATGGCGGCTGATTGTGAGCGCATACGCGCCCGCTCCCGGCCCGTAACCGCGGAGGAGCTGGCCGAACGCGCCCCTGCCGAGCGCCTGCGGGATGCGGCATTCTGGCTCGCATCGCCGTACTTGTAGCGCCATAATGCCGGGATGGAGGAATCTCTACCGACCGACCGGTTTGTCACCGCACTGCGTCGCCGCCTCGGTGCCGAAGGTGTTCTCGACGCTCCGGAGCGGATCGCGCGCTTTATGGTCGAGCAGCGCGGCCGCTACCCGGGGCAGGGTCGAGTCGTGGCCCGACCCCGATCCACCGAGGAGGTCGCGGACACCGTGCGCCTGTGCCAACAGCACCGCGTCGCGATTGTGCCGCAGTCCGGGAACACAGGAACCGTGGGCGGAGCCTCGCCCCGCCACGCGGGCGAATTACTCCTGAGCCTTGAGCGTCTCCACCGGATCCGCCAGATGGACGCAGAGGACGGACTGCTCACCGCCGAAGCGGGCTGCACACTCAGTGACTTGCAACAAACCGCTGAAGAGGCCGGCTGGTTCCTCCCGCTAAGTCTGGCCTCGGAGCAGCAATGCCGGCTCGGCGGCAACCTGGCGACCAACGCCGGAGGCCTCAACGTCCTGCGCTACGGGATGGCACGCCGCATGACACTCGGCATCGAGGTCGTTCTCAGTGACGGCCGCGTATGGAGCGACCTCCGGGGCCTGAGCAAGGACAACAGCGGCTACGACTTGCGGGATCTATTCATCGGCTCGGAGGGGACTCTGGGCATCATCACAGCCGCCACCCTGCGCCTCGCCCCGCAACCCCGGAACCGGAGGGTCGCGCTGATCGCGATGGAGAACGTGGCCACCGCTCTTCCCCTGCTGCGCTTGGCCCAGTCCGAGTGCGGCGACGCCGTAAGCGCCGCAGAGTTGATGAGCCAGACCGCCCTCGGCATGGCGCGGCTTCTGCCTGACACGCCCGAAAACCCGCTCCCGACAGCGCCCTGGTACCTGCTACTCGAACTCGCCACACCGGACCCGCGAGCCGATCTCGATGAGGCTCTCCAGGCTGGGCTGCTGCAATTTCAGGAAGCGGGAGCCATCCGCGATGCAGTCGTTGCGCCTACGGGTGCGGCCGCACGCCGACTCTGGCAACTGCGCACCGCCATTCCGGAGGGACAGAAGCGAGCCGGGGCGAGCATCAAACACGATATCTCGATCCGCCCGGGCCAGATCGCAGCATTCATCCCCGCTGCGCTGGCAGCAGTGGAACAGGCGTGCCCCGGCGCCCGCCCCTGCATCTTTGGTCATGTGGGCGATGGCAACCTCCATTTCAACGTCAGCCAGCCGGAGACCATGTCAGCAGAGACTTTCGATCACCACTTGGACAGCCTCAACCGCGCCGTTCACGACGAAGTGCACCGCTTCGCCGGGTCGGTTGCTGCGGAGCACGGTGTCGGTCAGCTTAAGCGCGCTGAGGTCTTGCGCTACGCGGACCCCGTACACACCGAATTGATGCGGCGGATCCGCCAGGCACTGGATCCCGAAGGGCTGCTGAATCCCGGCAAGGGGGCAACCTGATGCGGGGCTGGCTCATCCCGGCAGCCTGGGGGACGGCCGCCGGCGTCATCGCCTACCTGCTCGGCACGTCGATGCTCGACGGCCCGCAGAGTTGGCAGCGCTGGAGCCCCTACCCCGGGGAGCACGTCACGACGGCGATCGCTGACCGCGAGCGCCGGGAGGTCTTGGCAGCCACCCAGGCCGGCAACCTGCTCCACTACCAGCAGGGCTCCGGGTGGCAACTCCACGAGGACCGACTCCCTGAGAACGGGGCACCCCTGGTGCTTGCGAGAGACAACGACCGCGTTTTTCTGGGCACGCAGTCGGGAACCCATGTGAGCCCGAGGCCAGAAGCGGGGGATTGGTCCCCTGTTGAGGAGGGACTGCCGAAGGATGTCCACCTGCTCGACCTCAGCATTACAGAGGGTGGCTCCGGGGTCGCCACCAGCCCGCAGGACGGTGTCTTCGTGCGGGAAGCAAACGACGCGGAACAGTGGCAGCAGCTGGAACGCACGGGCATGGCCCCGGAGGCCAGCCCCTACCGCTCCCTGGTCCGCAGCGACGGGAGCGTCGTCACTGGCACGATCGATGGCGCCGGGGTCTACCGCTGGCACGGCGAAGAGCAACGCTGGCAGGCCGATGGCGCCGGCCTTCCCGAGGAGCGCAAGGTCTTTACACTGATCGAACTCCCCGACGGCGCCCTTCTCGCCGGCACCGATCAAGGGGCTTACTACCAGCCAGAGGCCAGCGCCGAGTGGTCACGCGTCGGCCCGGACCGGCAGGCGTTTCGGGTCCTCCATCTGGCACTCGATGCGAACGGTTACGTGTGGGCAGCCAGCGATGAGGACGGCTACCGCAGCGTGTCCCCCTGGAGCGAAGAGGCCGACGTGTTTCCCGCTCAGTGGAAAGGTTTCGGCCACGATGGCCTGGAGGCCAACGCCTCCTGGATCCTGCCCGGGGATCCCCCTCTGCTGGTAGCTGGAGCGGTTTATGAGCTGGATATCGACCCGGCGTTCCGCAATCGCGTCGCCATTGCGGCCCTGGTGCTCGCAATCGCTGTGGCGGCCGTGCTGCGCTTCCGATCACTGCCCCCCACCTACCCGAACCGGAGTACCTCGTAGTGGTTGCTCTGCGCTTCCTCCCGACCTGGCTGCTCGTGTTGACGCTGCTCGCCGGATGCGCGAGCACGAACAACGCCGATACTGCATCAGACACGGAAGACGAATGGGCCACAGAGGATGAGTGGAACGATTGGGACGACTGGGAGGACGGGACCTGGGATCCGCTTGAGCGCTATAACCGGTGGGTCTTCGCTTTCAATGACGTCGCCGACACCTACGTGGCCCGCCCTGTGGCCGTCGCTTACCGGGAAAACATCCCTCGCGGCATTCGCCGGCCGATCCACAACTTCGTCAACAACCTGCGCGAGCCTTTCAACGCGGCTAACCACTATCTCCAGGCATCCGGCGAGACAGGAACACGCAGCGTGACTCGTTTCGCGATCAACTCCACGATCGGGATCTTCGGCCTCTTCGATGTGGCCGGAGCCTTTGGCCTGGAGCGGGAGCGCACCGACCTGGGACTCACGCTCGGGGAATGGGGAACGCCCGAAGGGCCCTACCTCGTCGTCCCACTGCTGGGCCCAAGCACACTGCGCGACGCCAGCGGCCTCGCCGGGCAGTACTACACACGCCACTACCACGCTCCCATGCACTGGGCCGACCTGGAGCGGCCCGAACGCTACTCGACAGCCGTTGTGACCGGAATTGACGCGCGATCCCGCCTCCTTGGCCTTGATGAAATGATGGCCGAGACCGGGACCGACCCCTACGTCTTCATGCGCGAATCCTACCTGCAGAATCGTCGCGAGCAGCTTGGCGAAGACGACTGGGATGATTGGGACGACTGGGACGACGATGAGTGGAACGACGAGGAGGAGTGGGACGACGAAGACGATTGGGACGAAGATACAGAGTGGGATGACGACGAGTGGGAAGAGATGTCGGACGACTGAGAAGATGACGACGGGGAGGGGCGCTGAAAAAGAGCGACAAGCAAGAAAATGGTCAAGTCGAGCTTGTCAAGGCCGATCCACTGGGTATCAAATGACCAAGTGGCTCGGATTCACTAGGGAGGGGTACCATGTTCAACGTCCCCCCGATCCAGGACAGCAAGCGCAACATCCGACTCAGACAGCTTGAGGGGATTACGGAGATCCAGCCCATAGCGCCCTACCCGCGCATTGAGGAGACCGGGCATGCGAGCGATGAGACCGGTCGCCCTGCCGCGGTCGAGGAGCGCCTGCGACGCGGCCGTCACCAGGGCACAGGGGGCCAGTCCGGGGGAACGACCGGGGAGGACGGCCACCAGGTGGACGAGTACGTCTAGTCGTAGACCTGTCCACCGCTGAGGAAATTCCCCAGCAACCCGCTGATCCGCGGGAACACCCGGTCGAAGCGCAACTCCCAGTAGCCGTCCTCGCCCTGCTCCAGACTGCGCACCGTCGAGTGGATCTCGCTCTGCGGTATTCGCCGCAGATGCTCGACGAAGCGTTCGGCATTCTCCTTCGAGCGGAAGCGACTGCAAAAGCTGTGGGCGACCTTGTGCGTGGTGCGATGCTCACGCGCCGCGTCCAACAGCGGATCGATAAGTGCAGCCCCCAGCTCACGACGCAGCTCCGGACGGTCGAGTTCGGGCGACTCCTCAAGAATCAGCACCAGGCGCAGCAGTCGGTTGGTAAAGTATTCCGGCGGCAGGTCGAGCAACGCGTCACCCATAGCCGTCAGATCCTGGACGACCGACGCCGGAGTCACATACTTGGCGCGTTTCCGCCGCTCCCCCTCTTCCTTGAGAACCAGGCCCTCCACGCCCCGGCGGTCGAGATCGGCAACCAGCGCCCGAAGATCTGCCGCCTGCGACACATCAAAACGCCCATGCCAGGGCACTGCCGGCAGGGCGTGCCGCTCCAGCAACGCTCGCCGCCCTTCCACCGGAAGAAAGTCCGCCGCCCCGAAGCGCATCAGATCGAAGACCTGAAGCACCACATCCTCTTGGATCTCCGGCGGATGACCTTCCAGATACGGGTTGCCGGGGCCGGCAACCTCGCCGCAGAGGACCAGGTCGGGTTCGGCGTCAAAGACGCTTGTATCGATCAGGTCGGGAACGCGATCAGTGGTAAAGGGGCAGACAAAACCGCCCCTGGAAAATGCCCAATGCGACCCGGCGTGACGGACGATCCGGACGTTGAAGCCATCGACCTTCTCCTCCGCGTGGAAGGGGGCCTGAAAGTGCTGCGCCAGCCCTTGCTCGAGATTGAGCACTCGACCAATAGACGGATACCCCGGCACCACGGTGCCATCCTCGAGCACCACGGAACCCCGGGGCCAACCTTGAAGGCTATCGGTCAGGCGCACATAGCTCACGCCGGCAAACGACTCCCGCCGCGCCTTGCGCCGCTCCAGGGCCTCTTCAATCAGGGCACTGTCCACCATGCTGCCCCTCGGCTCCCCTTGGAGGTTACTCGCTCAAGCTAGCGCTGCGCGCCCGTCAGCTGCTCCACCGTGGCACGCAGACCTTCAGCATCCAAGCCCAGCTCGGCCAGGATCTGCTCGCGGACACCATGGTGAAGCGGCCGGTCCGGCAAACCCAACTGCGTCACCGGCACATGAACACGCCGTCCGTTCAGGTACTCGGTCACCGCGCTACCGGCACCACCGGCGACCACGTTCTCCTCGACGGTCACTAGGTGGTCGTGGGTCCGGGCCACCTCATCGATCACTGCGGTGTCGAGCGGCTTCACGAAACGCATGTTGACCACGGTGGCGTCGACAGCCTCGGCAGCCGCTTCCGCCTCGGGGAGCAGCGCGCCGAAGACGAGCAAGGCAACGCCGTTGCCCCCGCGGCGCCGGAACTCAGCGCGCCCCACAGGGAGCGGCTCCCGATCATCGGGCAAGGGAACGCCGGGCCCCTTGCCCCGCGGATAGCGCACGGCGCTCGCCCCCTCGATGGCCAGCCCGGTTGTCAGCATTCGCCAGCACTCGGCCTCATCCGCCGGCACCATCACAGTCAGATCCGGGATACAGCGCAGATAGCTAAGATCGTAGGTGCCCTGGTGCGTGGCACCGTCGGCGCCTACGATCCCAGCGCGATCAATGGCGAAAAGAACCGGCAGCCGCTGCAGCGCTACGTCATGGATCAGCTGATCGTAGGCCCGTTGCAGGAAGGTGGAATAGATCGCCACAACCGGACGGGCCCCCTCGCACGCCAGGCCCGCGGCCAGCGTCACGGCGTGCTGCTCCGCGATGCCAACGTCGAAGTAGCGCTGCGGAAACCGGCGGGCGTACTCCACCAATCCAGAACCCTCGCGCATGGCGGGTGTAATGGCAACCACGCGCTCATCGGCAGAGGCCGCATGACAGATCCAGTGGCTGAATACGCCGGTGTAGTTCAGGGAGCCCGCTTTGCCCTTCGGAAGCCCCTGATTCGGGTCGAACCGACTGACCCCATGGTAGGCAATGGGGTCCGCCTCGGCCGGCCCGTACCCCTTTCCCTTGCGGGTGACCACATGCAATAGCCGCGGACCGGGCTGGTCGCGCAAGTTGCGCAGCACACGCACAAGCCCTTCCACGTTGTGCCCGTCCACCGGCCCGAAGTAGTGAAAGCCAAGCTCTTCGAAGAGAGTGGCCGGCGCGAGCAACCCTTTCACGTGCCCCTCAGTCCGACGGGCAAGCTCGTGAATCGGCGGAAGGTAGCGCAGCATATCCCGCGCCCCGCGCCGGAGCTGTCCGGCGAGGGGCTCGGAGAGTAGCCGCGTGAGGTAATTCGAGAGCGCGCCGACGTTCTCCGAAATGGACATCTCATTGTCATTGAGGACAACGAGTAGATCCGCACTGACGTCACCGGCGTGGTTGAGAGCCTCCAGCGCCTCGCCGGCACTGAGACCCCCATCACCGATCACCGCCACTGAACGCCGCCGCTCTCCCCCAGCCCGCTCCGCGAGAGCCATACCGAGGGCAGCGCTGATGCTCGTCGAGGAGTGGCCGACACCGAAGGCGTCGTAAGGGCTTTCATCACGCACCGGAAAACCGGCCGGCCCGCCAGGCTGGCGGATCCGCGGCAGGTCTGCGCGCCGCCCGGTCAGCACCTTGTGCGCATAGCACTGGTGGCCGACATCCCAGACCAGGCGGTCGCGCGGGGTATCGAGCGCATAGTGGAGGGCGACGGTAAGCTCCACCGCCCCCAGCCCCGCAGCGAGGTGGCCGCCGCTTTGGGAGACGCTCTCCAGCAGATAAGCGCGCAACTCCTCGGCCAGGTCGGGCAGCCGGGCGAGCGGAAGCCTGCGAAGATCGGCTGGATCGTCGATGGCGGTGAGGAGCAGCTTGTCGTCGTCACGCGGTCCCATGGTCATGGGGCGATGATAGCCCATTCAGGAGCGCCGTGGCTCCCGGGCAGCGGCGAATTGTCCCGACTGGCCCCGCGTCAGGCCGGTTTGACGGCACGTGCCAGAACGTAGT
Source organism: Ectothiorhodospiraceae bacterium (assembly GCA_003552625.1). GTDB lineage: Bacteria > Pseudomonadota > Gammaproteobacteria > Nitrococcales > Halorhodospiraceae > Halorhodospira. The sequence continues at coordinate 8,144 of PUNM01000160.1, read as the reverse complement.
CGAGGCCGGCGTAGAGGCGCTCGGCGGGTATCCACCGGGCGACGCGGGCCGGCCATCTTGCCAGAGGGTGGATACGGGAGAGCGCCTCGGGGTGGCGCCGGAACCACTGATGCAATGGGGCGTACACGTCATCACGGATCGACTCGACCTGGACCTCCCCAAAACCGGTGGCCCGGAGGTGCTCCGCATACCGTGCGCGGCCATAACGATTCTCCTCGGGGATGGCGAAACGGCTGGCGACCAGCCACCAGGAGAGACGCCGCTCGGCCCCCGAAGCCGGGCTCTCGTCGGCGGTCCAGGGCAGTATATCGGCGGTCACCAGGCAACCACCGGGGCGCAGCACGCGCCAAGCCTCGTCGAAGAAAGCTGTACGGGGGCGGAAGTGAAAAGCTGACTCCAACGCGACGACGCAGTCCACACTCTCCTCGGGCAACGGCATCGACGTGGCCGAAGCGCAGAGAAGCTCCACGCGATCGCCGAACCCCGCTTCGGCCACCCGGTGACGGGCTCGCTCCACCTGGCTGGTGGTCACATTGAGACCAATGATCCGCTGCGGTTTGTATTCCGCCATCCACAGCAGGTCCTGGTCGGCAAAGCCGTACCCTGCATCGACCACCCGCTGCCCTGGCCCAATCCCCGCCGTATCGGCCACCAGCCGGGCCAATGCAGCGCTCGCCTGGTCGAGATCGTCCGCCTCCCGCCAGTAACCGAGATTCAGGTAAAGCCCTGTCTCGGTCAAAGCCCGGGTACTGAGAAGATCGTAGACATCCTCCGCGCTGCGCCTTTGCCAGGGATTCAGCAGCCAGTCGAGGTAGCCCGCTGCCTCCCGCAAACGCCCGGCGCGCGGTGCCGGCTTCTGATCTGAATCGGCCATGGCCCGCGAGCACCTCCTCTCTCCAACCCTAGTGGGCTCCACCAGCGTAACCCAGCCCGGCCGCTGTGGGTGAGCTACCCCAGCATTGGCAGATCCTGTCGATGCCCGCCAGATTCGGCGCCAGGGCTTTCTGCTCGGCCGCCCGGCGGCAGCCGAGCAACTCTGGGAGGGCCCGGGCCGCTCCGGCTAGCTCCGGTATCCCGGCGACCGTCGCGCCATCAACTCAGCCAGCGCCTGTTTCAGGAGCGGCTCAGTCACAGGCTTGTAGAGACAGGTATCGGCGTCCACCGCCGCCAGCTTTCTTTTGCACACCGCCGGGTCCTGCGCCGTCACCAATGCCGCCGGTGTCCGTTCCCGCCCCTGCTCGCGTTCGAGCCGACGAATCCTTTCAAGCGCCTCGACCCCGCCGAGCCGGGGCATCTGCACATCCAACAGGACGGCATCAGGCTGCCCATTGAGCCAAGCCTGAACCGCCTCCTGCCCGTCCGGCACCACGGTCACCCGTGCGCCCCGACGCTCCAAAAGACCCTGAACCAGCATGGCATTGATGGGCTCATCATCGGCCACGAGCAGCGTAAGCCCATCAGCATCGCAGGCCTGGTCGAACTGCAACGAGTCCACCCGGGATGGCTGCGCGGCCTCGCCCCCCCCTCTGCGGTCAACGGCACCCGGATCGTCGCCACGAATCTCGACCCCTGGCCCGGCGTGCTATAGAGGGTCAGATCGCCGTCCATCATCCGGATCAGGCGCTGACAGATGGTCAGCCCGAACCCTGTTCCCTGCAGCCGGCACTCCCCTGGAGGCGCCCGCTCGAAGGGTTCAAAGATCCGCGCCTGGTCCTCGTTGCGCACACCGGGACCGGTATCCTCGACGCTGACGCCAAGGTACTCGTCGTTTATCGAGCGGAATTCGACCTGAACCCATCCCTCGTCGGTGAACTTAATGGCATTACCCACCAGGTTATTAAGTACCTGCGACACCCGCGTCGGATCCAGCCACACGGCCTCGGCGAGGGTGGGATCGACCTTCCAGTGGAAGCTGAGTCCCTTTTCGGCCGCCTGCTCGGCGAACAAGGACCGGTGCTCGTCGAGAAACGAGTGCAGCGGCGTCCATTGCCTGCGCAGCTTCAAGTGGCCCTGCTCCAATTGGGCGATGTCGGTAAGGGTGTCGACAAGGCCGAGCATGTGCCGGATGGCACCATCGGCCAACCCGATCCAGTGGCTCTGCGACTCACCGGTCGTGGTCCGACCAAGACGGCCAACCAGACCGGAGAGGGCATAGAGCGAGTTACGCAGGTCGTGGTTTACGGCGTGCAGGAACTCCGTCTTGGTACGCACCGCCTCCTCGAGCTTTTGCGTCACCTCGACGTACTCCGTGATGTCCTGCACAGTCCCGCGGACCCACAACGGCGTTCCATCCTCCGCCCGGTCACAGTAATAACGCTCCCGGACCCAGCGAACCGCGCTGTCGGGCCGAATAATGCGGAAATCCAGCTCAGCGTAACCACCCTCCTCCAGGGAGGATTCCATTGCGCGCGCGACGGAGTCGCGATCCTCCGGATGCACCAGCGCCAGGAAGGCCTCATAGGTGTTTTGCCACTCGGCGCAGTCAACACCAAGGATCTCGTAGACCTGAGCGGTCCAGTAGGTCCGGTCGGTTTGGATGTCCCAGCTCCAGCTACCCAGCCGCGCGATTCGCTGCGCCTCGGCAAGCTCTGCTGCCCGCTCCTGCAAGCGCTCATCGATCCCGGGTTGATCGGCGGGGGCCTGGAAAGCGATCAGGCCACCGCATGGCCGACCGTGGTCATCCAGGGAGCCGGTCGCGCTGGCGATCACCCGCATCGGGGCGCCATTGGCCTGCCGGAACAACCCCTCCCAACCACGCGCCTCGCCACCGCGGGCCAGCGCGCCACATAGTGGGCAGGCTGCATGGGACAGCGGCGCACCATCCAGTGTGGTCGCGTGAAGGGCTTCGTGGGCCGGCGCTCCGTGGAGCTCTTCTGCGGGGTAGCCGAGAAGATCGCAGGCCACTTGCGATGCGAACTGGATCCGGCCTGAACCATCGAGTTCGATGACGCCTAGCGCCAGCGACCGGAAAAGATCTCTGCGCTGTGCAATCTCATCCATGAACCCCCCTACACGCGAACGGCATCGACGGCCAAGTCCCCAGCCGGTCACTGGAACGACGGACCTGCATACGGCTTCCGAGCGCTCGCCCCGGGGGAAAGGCGATCCACGGCTGCACGCAGCCTAAGGCGCCACTGTCAAACCGTACAAACGAAAGGCTTATCCCTTCCCTCGGGATCACCTTGTCCCCACATGCTAGAAGAGATCCTCCCCGGGTCAACAACCCGCGGTTCTTTGTTCATAACGGTCGCTACCGCGGAACCGCCGGTTGCCGGCGGCCTACATGGCTTTGTTAAGGCGGATGTGCTGTTTTGCCGCACCTTGGGGAGGTAAAACTGCGGCGGTACGCTGGGGAGGATAGATGGTGGCTATGGGTGGAGTCGAACCACCGACCTTCGCATTATGAGTGCGACGCTCTAACCAACTGAGCTACATAGCCACGTACAGCGCGAAATTCTCGGCCGAAGCGTACACTCTGTCAAGTAGAGGATTCACGCCGCCCAGAACCTTGGTGCTCCGGGGCTCACTCCGTCAGAATACGTTGGAACGGAGTGCCCACCGCTCCAAACGTAACAACCCATCAAACGCGTATCCATCTTTGGAGGGAGAGACCATATCCATGCAGATCCAGATCAACCCCGGCGCCGGCGTCCACATCTCCGAGGCTCTCGAGGAGAGCATCCGGGAGGCGCTTGGCGCCGTGGACCGGCGTTTCGGCAGTCAACTGACTCGCATCGAGGTTCACTTTCAGGATGTCAACGGACCCAAAGGTGGCGTGAACAAGCACTGCCGGATCGAGGCGCGCCCGGCCGGGCTCGACCCGGTCCTTGCAGAGAACGCCGCCGATGACGCCTACGACGCGGCGCGCGGTGCGGCGCGCAAGCTTGAGCGGGTCCTTGAAGGGCGGCTGGGCAAGCTCGCCGACAAGCAGCGAGGCGGGTAAACCGAGACACGCGGGGCGGAAAGGTGGGCCGCCCCGCTTACCCCCTCCCGCCGAGGAGCCGCATCACACGTTGAAGCGAAAGTGCACCACGTCCCCCTCGGCGAGGACGTACTCCTTCCCCTCCAGGCGCCAGCGGCCCGCATCCTTTGCCCCTTGCTCCCCGCGGTGGGCAATGTAATCGTCGTAGGAGACCACTTCGGCCCGGATGAAACCACGCTGCATGTCGGTGTGGATCCGCCCGGCCGCCTCCGGTGCCGTGGCCCCCTGACGGACGGTCCACGCGCGGGCCTCCTTGGGACCGGCGGTAAAGAAGGTCTGCAGGCCCAGAAGCCGGTAGCCGGTTCGGATCACGCGATTCAGGCCCGGCTCCGCCAAGCCGTACTCGGCCAGAAACTCCTGGCGCTCGTCATCATCGAGAACCGAGAGCTCCGCCTCGATCGCCGCACAGACCGGCACCACCTCAGCGCCCTCCGTGCGGGCCAGTGCCTCAACATCTTCAAGGAGCGGATTGCCGGAGAATCCGCCCTCCGACACGTTGGCGATGTACATGAGGGGCTTGAGGGTGATCAGGTTGAACTCGCGCAGCCGCCGGGCCTCTTCCGCGTTGAGTTCCAGCGTCCGCAACGGCTCCCCGTTATCCAGGGCCTGCCGAGCCCGCTCAAGCAGGTCGCGCAGCTGCACCGCGTCCTTGTCGCCGCTCTTCGCTGCCCGCTCCTGCCGGCTCAGGGCCCGCGTCACGGTATCCAGGTCCGCCAGCGCCAATTCGGTATGGATGGTCTCCGCGTCGGCTCTCGGGTCGACCCGCCCGGAGACGTGGTGGACATCCTCACTTTCAAAACAGCGCAGCACCATCGCCACGGCATCGGTCTCGCGGATGTGCGCCAGGAACTGGTTTCCGAGTCCTTCACCGCGCGACGCGCCCGCCACCAGGCCGGCGATATCGACGAACTCCATCGTCGTGGGCACCACCCGCTCAGGCTGGACAATTTCCGCAATCCGCTGAAGACGCGGGTCCGGAACCGAGACGATCCCCACATTCGGGTCGATCGTACAGAACGGGTAGTTCTCGGCCGGGATGTCGTTCGCCGTGAGGGCGTTGAAAAGGGTCGACTTGCCGACGTTGGGCAAGCCGACGATTCCGCAATTAAAACCCATAATCGGTACCTGGCGCTGACGAAGCGTGTTCGGCGGGTCCGCGCGGGAGAACCGCTAAGCGTGCAGCTGCTGGCAGACGCGATCCCATTCTCCGGCGAGCAGGCGCGGTACTTCGGCAGCCGCCTCTTCAATGGCTACCTCAAGGTGCCGTCGCTCGTGCTCCCCAGGGCGCGAGAGGACATGCGGGACCACGTCGTCCCGGTGCCCGGGATGCCCGACACCGATGCGCAGCCGTGCGAAATTGGGCGTACCCAGGGAAGACTGGATATGGCGCAACCCATTATGGCCACCATGCCCACCGCCGCGCTTGAGCCGCACGCTCCCCGGCGGGAGATCGATCTCATCGTGAGCGACGAGCACGGCCTCGGGCGGAATCTTGAAGTAGCTCGAGAGCGCCCCGACCGCCTGGCCGCTGTGGTTCATGTACGTGCTCGGCTTGAGCAGGCGGCAATCGTAGCCGTCCATCTGAATGCGCGCGACGGCACCGTGGAAGCGCGACTCGTCACGCAGCTCGCCGCCGTAGCGCCGTACCAGCTCATCAACAAGCCAGAACCCGGCATTGTGCCGGGTTCCTGCGTACTTGCTGCCGGGGTTGCCAAGGCCGACGATCAGCCGGAAGGCGCCTTCACGCCCCACCGAGGCCTCACTCTTCGCCGGACTCGGATCCCTCGGCGTCGTCGCCGCTGCTGGCGCCCCGCGTCTTGCGAGTTGCTTGAACCGAGACCACAGGCGCATCGTACTCCCCACCCTGCTGCAGTGCGGCCGACTGAACGCCCTCGGGCAGGTTCAGCTCGCTGATGTGGACGGCTTGGCCGACGTTCAGGCGCGAGACGTCCACATCGATGTGCGGCGGCAGATCCTTGGGCAGGCAGACGACTTCCAGGTCTGCGAGATCGTGGTGCAGGACACCCCCCTTCTTGACGCCCGGGGACTGCTCCTCGCCGAGCACGTGCAGAGGCACGTGGACGGTGATCGGCTGATCCGCCCGCACACGCTGGAGGTCAATGTGCTGCACCAGCGGCTTGAACGGATGACGCTGCAGGTCCTTGACGATGGCCTGCTCCTCCTCGGAGCCGATGTTGACCGTCAGAACCGTGGAGAAGAAGGATTCCTCCTCAAGGAGCCGGTAGAGCTGATCATTCTCCAGGGCTACCGGCTGCGGCTCCCTGCCCGCACCGTAGACGACACCCGGGACGCGCCGGGAACGCCGCAGGCGACGCATGGCGCCGCGACCGGTCTCCGTGCGCGGATGCGCGTCGAGCCTCATTTCCACCGTCATGATTGGTTCCACTCCTGGTTGATAATCACTCTACGAAGAGCTCGCTCACCGATTCGTCGTTGCTGACTCGACGCATGGTCTCAGCGAGGATCTCCGCAATACTCAGTTGCCGAATCTTCGGACAGGCCGCTGCTTGCTCTCCCAGCGGGATGCTGTCACTTACCACCAGCTCGTCCAGGTCCGAAGCAGCGATCTTGTCCACGGCGCTGCCGGAGAGGACCGCGTGCGTAATGTAGGAGACGACCTTGCGGGCCCCTCGCTCCTTCAGAGCGCTCGCCGCCTGACACAACGTGCCAGCGGTATCCACGATGTCGTCGACGATGATGCAGGTCTTGTCCTCGACGTCCCCGATGATGTGCATAATCGACGACTCGTTAGGACGCGGCCGCCGCTTGTCGATGATCGCCAGCTCGGCATCGTCCAGGCGCTTGGCCACCGCGCGGGCGCGCACAACACCACCGACATCCGGCGAGACGACCACCTTGCGCGGATACAGCTGGCGCCAGATATCGCCGAGCAGGATGGGCGAAGCATAGACGTTGTCGACCGGGATATTGAAAAACCCCTGGATCTGATCCGCGTGCAGATCCACGGTCACGACCCGGTCGTAACCTGCTGCCTGGAGCATGTCGGCTACTAGCTTGGCCGAGATCGGCACCCGCTGTGAGCGCGGCCGTCGATCCTGGCGGGCATACCCGAAGTACGGGATCACGGCCGTGACGCGCGCGGCCGACGAACGGCGCAGCGCATCCACGATCGCGAGCAACTCCATCAGGTTGTCGTTAGCCGGGTGGCAGGTGGACTGGACCACGAACACATCCTTGCCACGGACGTGCTCGTTGATCTCGACCATGATCTCGTCGTCGCTGAAGCGGCCGACCACCGCGTGCCCGAGGCGGATCTTGAGATGGGCAGCAATGGCCTCAGCGAGCTGCGGGTTCGAATTACCCGCAAAGACCATCATCGGGCCGTTCACTTGCACAGCTAGATGTCCACCTTACGAGTCGGCGTGAAGCGGGTATGGCTGGGGCGGCAGGATTCGAACCTGCGAATGCCGGTACCAAAAACCGGTGCCTTACCGCTTGGCTACGCCCCAGTTGTCGACAGGTTGGCCGGCCTGTGCCCGCTGTATCTGCTCAAGCAGTGGCGAGTCTGCCACCGCGCGGGCTACGAAGCCAGACCAGGACTCAGGCAGCGCTCCTAGAGCATCGCGCGCTTGCTCTTCTGTGGCAAACCCTGCGAAGCAGCAACTGCCTGTGCCGCTCATACGCGCCCTCCCGTAGCCACAAAGCCAACCAAGCAACCGATCGACTTCCGGCCACCGCGCCCGGACAACCGCCTCGCAGTCATTCCGGGCCTCCCCGGCGCGAAGGTCCGATATTTTGATCGGAGCCGAATCGCGTGTCAATTCCGGTGCCGAGAAGACTTCCACCGTCGAGACCGTCGCACCCGGGTCGACCACCAGATACCACGGGAACCCTTCTGCCGCCTCCGGCAAAGGCAACAGACGCTCCCCCACGCCTTCTCCCCAGGCGCTGCGCCCGCGCACAAAGACCGGCACGTCTGCGCCCAGCCCAAGCCCCAGACGGGCGAGTGCCTCTTCATCCAGCCCCACGCCCCAGAGCCAGTTGAGCGCCACCAGGACGGTCGCCGCATCAGACGAGCCGCCGGCCAGGCCGCCGCCGGCCGGTAGGCGTTTCTCGACAGCAATGTCTACGCCGGCCCCGGCCGGAGCGCGCTCCTGAAGTGCGCGCGCAGCACGAACAG
>PUNM01000152.1 GCA_003552625.1 Ectothiorhodospiraceae bacterium | reverse complement strand
CGCCCTCCACGGTGCTGGTGTCGGCCCCCGTGAAGGTCCCGGTGGCGGTGAACGGGATATAGGCCAGCGACCAGCCGGCGACGACGGAGTAGAACGAGAGCACCAGGAAGCCGGCCACCACGCCCAGCCAGCCGAGCACCTGCCAGGAGGGTCGTGCCCCGTAATCCGCCGGCAGGCTGCGCATGGTGTTGATCGGGCTCTGGCGGCCACGCCGGCCGATCAGGATCTCCGCCATCATCACCGGGATACCGATGAGCAGGATGCAGGCGAGGTAGACCAGTATGAAGGCGCCGCCGCCGTGGTCGCCGACCACGTAGGGAAAGCGCCAGATATTGCCGAGGCCGACGGCTGAACCGGTGGCTGCCAGGATGAAGGCCCAGCGTGATCCCCACTCGCCGTGGATCGACTGCCGTAACTCCGTCATGGCCGATGCTCCCTTGCGGAACTTGACGCGAGAGCGTAATACAGTTCCGCAAGGCCCACAAACCCCTGATGATTATGCAGCGAGTCGCACCGGCGTGGGCAGGCTGACTTCCATGGCGATCGGCAGGTGGTCGGAGAGGGGGTGGTCGAGGACGCGGGCCCGCCGGACTTCCAGCGTGGCGCTGACCAGGATGTGGTCGATGTTGCGGTTCGGGCGCCAGCTGGGGAAAGTATGCAGGCCGTGAATCGGCTCGGCGAGGTCGGTCCGCGCGCTCAGCCGCTTCAGCTCGGTGCTGTCGGAGCGGCAGTTGAGATCGCCCATGACGATCACGTGACGGTGGGTGTTCGCCAGCTCGGCGAGGAAGTCCATCTGCCGCAGCCGCGTCCGCCGCCCGAGGGCCATATGGACCTGGATCACATTGAGCGCCTCGTCCCGCATGCCGAACCGGATCTGCAGCGCCCCCCGCCCGGGGATCAAGCCGGGCAACCGGTGCTCGATCACCTCGAACGGCCGGTAGCGGGCCAGTAACCCGTTGCTCTGCTGCGCCAGCCGCCCCATGTTGCGGTTGGTCTGGATGTACCAGTAGGGGAAGTCCGCCTTGTAGGCCAGGTGTTCGACTTGGTTCATGAACCCGGTGCGGAAGCTTCCGCCGTCCACCTCCTGCAGGCCCACCAGATCATACGGCTCGATCCACTCGCCGATACGCTCGATGTTGGCGCGGCGCTGGTTGTCCGGCAGCACGTGCTTCCAGCCGCGGGTGAAGTAGTGGTGGTAGCGGGAGGTTTCGATCCCGCCCTGGATGTTGTAGCTGACCACGCGGATGGAATCCGGCCACTCGGTGGAGCGCGTTCGATTGAGGGTTGCGTAAACACCTTCCGGCAGGCGGTAGGAGAGGTTGGTCATGGTTCCTGTTCAGATCGAGCGGTGGGGAGAAGTGAATGAAAAAACCCGGCCACCCCGGCACGGCGTACCGGAGTGGACCGGGTTACGGTCTCACGGGATGTCCTGAAGGCCACGCCCAAAGAGGGTGCGCTCGTCAGTCCTCCTCGCTGACCGGGGTCATGCTTGCCATGTAGGCGGCCACTGCCTCAATGTCCTCCTCGGACATGCGGCCGGCGGTGTCGCGCATCATGCGGTTGCGGTCACTGACCCGGTTCTCGTCCTTGTACGCCTTCAGGCTTTCGCGCAGATAGGTCTCCTTTTGACCCTGCACGCGGGCGAACTGGCCGCCCTTGATGCCCTCGCCCTGCGGGCCGTGGCAGGCGTTGCAGGAGGCGACGTTGTCATCGGGGATGCCGGCGTAGTAAATCTCCGCACCGCGCTCGGCCAGCTCCTCGTCAACGTCCTCCCCCGGAGGCGGGTCCTGCTTGGCGAGCCAGGCCGCGACATTGCGAATGTCCGCGTCGGACAGCGGCACGGCGTTCTCGGTCATGAGCATGTCCGGGTCCCAACGATCTTCATCCCGGAACAGCTCCAGGTGATACTTGATGTAATCGGCGTGCTGCGCCGCGTGGCTGGGCCACTCGTCCACATCGCTGACGCCGGTGGCGCCGTGGCACGCTGCGCAGACCTGATTGTTCAGCTCCTCGCCTGCGTCCAGATCGATCTCATCGGCCTGAACGGCGGAGGCGCCGATCGCCAGCGCGGCGACCGTGAAGCCGGTAAGTGTGAACTTGTACATGGTTTTCGTTCGCTCCGCTGATGGAGTGGGCTTTCCTGTGCGTGCGCTCGACACAAAACGCTGACACTTATATCAGCAGCGACAAAAAGCGTCAATTTCGGCAGGCGCCCTGTCAACCCGCCCATCGGCCCCCGGGGGGCGGGGGGCCGATGGATTCGCAACGGGAGCGTTACGGCAGAGCCGGAATCTCGAAGTCGGGCTGTTTGCCGGTCATCGAGTGCAGGAATGCATCGATGTCCGCAACCACGTCCTCGTCGAGCTCGATACCCAGCTGCTGCTCGGCCATCAGCTCGATTGCGGTCTCCAGATCCTCAACGCTGCCGTTGTTGAAGTACGGGCCGGTGACAGCGACGTTCAGTAGCGTCGGGGTCTTGAAAGCGAACTTGTCGGACTCGTCACCGGTGACCAGGTAACGGCCCTTATCCGTGGAGCCCGGGGACTCGAAGCGGTGGAACTGGCTATCCGTCAGTGCCGGGCCGTTGTGGCAAGCGGTGCAGCCGTTATCGACAAACGCAGCCGCACCCCGCTTCTGCTGCTCGGTCAGCGCGTCATCGTCGCCCTTGACCCAGCGGTTGAACGGGGAGTTCGGCGTGTTCAGCGTGCGCTGGAAACCGGCGAGTGCCTTCGCCACGGCCTCCGCCGTGATCGGGTCGTCCTTCTCCGGGAAGGCGGCCTCGAACTTCTCCTGGTACTCGTCGAACTCGGCGAGGCGGTCGAGCGCTTCATCGAGGTCCATGGCCATCTCGATGTCGTCCTCGATGGGCCCGAGAGCCTGCCCTTCCAGGTCGTCTTCGCGGCCGTCCCAGAACTGCGCCTCGAAGAAGCCGGAGTTCAGGACCGTGGGGGTGTTGCGTTCGCCGACCTGCCCCTCGTGGCCGACGGCCAGCGGAATGCGGTCCGCCCAGCCGAGTGCCGGGTTATGGCACGTGGCGCAGCTGATGACGCCGCTCTGCGAGATGCGCGGCTCGAAGAAGAGCATGTTGCCGAGTTCGACGCGCTCGTCGGAGAGGGTGTTGTCGGACGGGATCGGCGGGAGTGCCGGGAGCGGCTCAAACTGGTCGCGATAGTCGCTGTAATCCGCCGCCGCGACGGACCCCGCGAAGAGGGCGCCGAAGGCGAGGGCCGCTGTCGCCTGGGCCGGGCGTGAAAAGATGGGCATGGATACCTCCTCAATGACTGCGAGGCGCTGTGGCGCCTTTAATTGTTGGAACCTGGATGTTTGAACGGTTCCAAGGTAGGTTATATCGATCATAAGCTTAGTCTTCAATAGCCCTAAGCTTCGAATGGTGAGGAGCAAGGATGAGGCGCGGCAGACGTTCACGAATCGACTATCCGGTGCCGCCGGCGTCGGAAATCACCCCGAAAAACCTTGCGGTGAGTCGTCGTAAGGTCCTGACAACCGGCGCAACGCTCTTCGGCGGGGCGATGGCGGCCCCGTTGCTGCGCGCAACCGCGGACGACTGGAAGGCGCGCATTCAAGCGGCGGAGAAGACCGATTTCAAGGTCGATGACGACCCGACACCGCGACAACGTGCCACATCCTACAACAACTTTTTCGAGTTCGGGACGCGCAAGGAACAGCCCTACATGCGGGCCCACCGCATGGAGACCGATCCATGGTCGGTGACCATTGCCGGGGAAGTCGAGCGCCCCGGGGAGTACGCCCTGGAGGATATCCTGGCGCCCCACGACTTCGAGCAGCGGATCTACCGACACCGCTGCGTCGAGGCCTGGTCGAAGGTGATCCCGTGGATCGGCTTCCCCCTGGGCGATCTGATCGAGCGTTTTGAGCCGACGTCGCGGGCGAAGTACGTCGCCTTCGAGACGCTTGTCGATGAGGATGTCATGCCCGGCGTCGCCCGCGGGATCCTCGACTGGCCCTACCGCGAGGCGCTGACCATTGAGGAGGCCGTCCACCCGCTGACCCTGCTTGCGGTCGGCATGTACGACGACGTGATGCCGCCGCAATGCGGAGCCCCGTTGCGGCTCGTGGTACCGTGGAAATACGGTTACAAAGGCATCAAGTCGATCGTCCGCATCGAGTTCACCGAAGAACGGCCCGAGTGCCTCTGGGAGCTGGAGCAGCCCGAGGAGTACGGCTGGTACGGCAACGTGAACCCGAACGTCGACCACCCCCGCTGGGATCAGTCCCGTGAGCGCCGCATCGGTGAGCTCGGTCGCCGCGAGACGGAGCTGTACAACGGCTACGCGGAGCTTGTGGCTGATCTTTACCCGGAAGGACCGGACGCGTACTGGTGACGACCCGCAGGATTTGGATACGTCTCTACCGCTGGCTGGCGCTCATGGCTGCCGTGGCACCGGCCGTCTGGCTGGCCTGGCGGGCGTGGGCCGGTCGGCTGGGTGCGGACCCGGTGGAGACCCTCCTCCATACCACCGGATCCGTCGCCTTCGTGCTCCTCCTTGCGACGCTGGCGCTGGGGCCGGTGGCGCGGCTGGCCGGTTACGGGTGGTTGGCTGCGCCCCGACGCTGGCTCGGCATCTTGACGTGTCTCTGGGCGGCGGGCCACTTCGGCGTCTGGCTGGGCCTTGATCAGTTCTTCGCCTGGGGGTTTGCCTGGCAGGAGTTCCAGGGGCGGGCGTACTTGTGGTGGGGGGCAGGGGCCCTGGTCATCCTGCTGATGCTCGGGGTGACCTCCACCGACGGCTGGCAAAGGCGGCTCGGGCCCGGGGTCTGGACCGGTCTGCACCGGCTGAGCTACGTGGCCGCGGTGGCGGCGCTGATCCACATTCACCTGCAAACGCGGGCGGACTACTTGCTGGTCTACGTCTACACCGGGGGCTTGGCCGTGCTGATCGCGGCGCGGCTGGCGGCGGCCCTCGGGCTGGGCTGGCGCAAGAGGATTTCATGAACGAAAGTCGCATCTATCGCCGCGCCGTCTTCCGCATGAGCGCACCGACCCCGCAGGACCTGGGGGCGGACGCCGGGATGGAGGTCGCTTTCGCGGGCCGCTCCAACGTGGGCAAGTCCAGTGTCCTCAACAGCCTGACCGGGCAGCGCAAGCTGGCGCGCACGAGCGGTACCCCGGGCCGGACCCAGACCATCAACGTCTTCGACCTGGATGAGACGCGCCGGCTGATCGACTTGCCCGGGTACGGCTATGCCAAGGTCCCGCTCGAGGTAAAACGCCGCTGGGAGCAGGCCCTGCCGGCCTATCTTCAGGGACGCCGTGCCCTCTGCGGGGTGGTCATCATCATGGATGTTCGCCATGCGCCGACGGACCTGGATGAGCAGATGTTGCTCTGGTGCGCGGATGCCGGGCTGCCGCTGCACGGCGTACTGACCAAGGCGGACAAGCTCAAGCGCGGCGCGGCCATGAACCGCCTGCAGGCCGTCCGTCGAGACGTGGCCGCAGCCGGGGTGGAACTGCCCAGCCTGCAGCTGTTCTCGGCGCTCAAGGGCCACGGCATCGACGAATTGAGCGCGCAGCTCGATCAGTGGTTCGGGATCGGGAACTCCGAGCGCGACTAATGGTCGCAGTAGGTGAGAGCGTCGCTGATGTGCGGTCCACACCTCCTCTCTAGCGTGGCGCACACAACCCGGCGCCCCCCAAGGCCGGGTTGTCTTTGGCCCCGAACCCCCACCCCCAGGGGTCGGGGCCTTTTCTTTTCCGTGCTGCTGATCGGCTGCTGTGGCGCCCCGAATCTGCTCATGGCTCCGGAGGGTCCGGCGCCGCCGGAGGAGGCCGGTTCCGGGGAGGACCCCCACGAGCTGTTGGTGCGCTTTGAAGACTCGGTGGGCCCCGATCTGCGCGCCCACACCCACGAGGTCTACGGTGTTCACCCGCGTCGGCGCAGCGAGCACCGCGACTTCGAGGTGGTGACGCTTCCCCCTTACGCCGACCGTGCCAAGATCCTGGAGAAGTACCGCCAGGACCCCCACGTCGCGCATGTCGAGCCGAACCGTCGGGTGTATTCCACTGCCGCGACGGCGGCCAATGCCGTGGAGCCGGACGATCCCAGGTTCAGCGATCAGTGGGCCCTCCAGCGCATCGAGATGCCGCGCGCCTGGGGGTTCATGGAGACGCCCGGGGGTGCGAGCGATATCACCGTGGCGGTTATCGACACCCTGGTCGATGCGGACCACGAGGACCTCAGCGGGCCGCTCGGCCGCCAGGAGTGGTTCGGGGACGGTGATCGCGATACGGACGGCCGGCCCCACGGCACGCATGTCGCCGGCATCCTCGGGGCGGAGGGAGACAATGGGCTCGGCGTTGCCGGTGTGGTCTGGGATGCGGATATGCTCAGCGCCGCATTCCTGGATGAGCAGGACCGCGGGTCGATCAGCGGCGCCATCGAGGCGATTGCGTTTGCGGTCGACGAGGGCGCGCGAGTCCTGAATCTGAGCTACGCCTTTGAGGGTTCCGTTGAAGGCGGGTCACTGCCTACCGACTGCGACGCCTTTCAGGAGGGAGGGGAGTCCTTCCTCCATTGTGAAGCCCTGGCCGAAGCCGGCGACGAGGGCGTGCTTGCCGTAGCCGCTGGCGGTAACGAGGGATCCGATCAGGACGGTCGCGCCATCGCGGGTGAGACCATCCAGTTACCCGCTGCCTACCCCCTCGACAATGTCATCGCGGTGGCGGCTTCCCGGGAAGAGGATTCGGACTCGCAGAGTTGGGACCGTCTCGCCGGCTTCTCCAATTTCGGCTACCGCACGGTGCATTTGGCCGCGCCGGGTGTCGATATCCTCAGTACGTTGCCCGATAACGATTACGATCATTTGTCGGGGACCTCCATGGCCGCCCCGATGGTCGCGGGTGCGGCGGCGCTACTGTTCGCGGAGCCAAAGCCGGACTGGGAAGGCATCGATGACGAGGAACTCCATCTGCACGTTCGCGAGCGCCTGCTGGGAACGGTCGCCTGCGGCTTCGACGACGACTGCCCGGGCAACCTGCGCGGCGATGCAGGCTCCCACCTGGCGGAGCGCCTGATCACCGGCGGACGCCTGGACGTCGCCAACGCCCTGGATCCGGATATACAGGAACCGCCCGTGCCGCCGAGTTTCATCCACGCCGAGCGTGAGGGTCCGGACCGCATCGAGCTGACCTGGCTGGACTCGAGTCCCACGGCCGATCACTTCCGGGTCCAGCGCTGGTCCGAGGACGAGCAAGACTGGCTGGACCGGGACTGCGTTCAAGGCCAACGCTACGAAGATTCGGAGACCCCGGAGGGCGGGTCCGTCCACTATCGGCTCAGGGCGCAGCGTGACTGCGCGGATGCCAGCGCGTCCGACGCTTCGCGCTGGATGGAGGTCGCCGCCGGCATCCAGCGTCCCACGGAAGTTCGAGCGAGCGCGGACGGGGAGCGGGTGCGTGTGCGCTGGCAGCTCTCCGGCGCTGAACACCTGGATCGGTTGGAACTGCAGCGGGCCGGGCCGTCCTCAGGGTTCGATGACCATCGGGAGTTTAACCCCGAGGAGCGCTCCTTCACCGAGACCGTGGACGAGACCGGCACCTACCGGTATCGGCTGCGGGCTTGCGAGGAGGATGGAACCTGCTCCGGCTGGTCGCGAACCGCGGAGGTCCGTGTGGAAGGCGACGGCACGGCGGAAGTTACCGAGAAGTTCACCGGCTTCGGGGATGCCGATGCGGATCTGCGCTGTTTCATCGCCACCGCTGCCTACGGTTCCCCGGACCATGCGGATCTCGATACCCTGCGCGACTTCCGCGACGATGTCCTGCGTCCGCATCCGGTGGGTGCTGCCCTGGTCGAAGTCTACTACGCGGTCAGTCCGCCGGTCGCCCGGTGGATCGCCGCCGATGAGCAGCGGCAGCGCTGGGCCCGGAGGCTGTTCGAGGCGCTGCCCCTCTAATCCCTAGAAGGCGTACTCGATGCCCGTGCGCAGAGCGGTGCTCGATACGCGCAACTCCAGATCCGGCCAGCTGTACGTGGCGTACCGGGTGTGGCGCAGTTCAAGCAGCCATGTGGCACGGCTGTCATGGAGCCGCCGGCTCACACCCGCGACGTAGATCGGCCCGTGCGTGGTGGCGAAGCCGTCCACCGTCTGGCCGTCCGCCCGCCGGGTATCGACATTGAGCCGCGCCACCGCCCACCCTGCTCCGGCGTGGAAGGCCACGGTGTCCGTCCAGCCGTACTGCAGGGAGGCCACCAGATCGCCCCCGAAGGGCACGGCGGTCTGCAGCCGGGCGCCGAACTCTTCATCCTCGATCGCTGTGGGGCTGAGCCAGCCGCTGGCGCCCAGGCGCGCACGCCAGTCCGGTGCGATCTCGGCGCCCCAGGCGACGCCAGCGCCGACCCGGGTCTGAATGGCCGATTGGGTCAGGGTGCGCTCAGGGAGTTCCCAGCGTGCCTCCGTGGGGCCGAATCCCAGCCAGAGGCTGTAGTGCGGTTCCGTGTTGGGAACGGCTTCCGGGGCAAAGGCGAGCGTAACCGCAACCACGACGCCAGTGCGCGTGTACCCGTGCCGCCGGACAGCTCGGGTGCGGTAACGCCTCGTTCCTTGGCTGGGTGGTGTCGGCTTGGCCACGGCCTGCCCCGTCCCGTTCCGTCTGGGCAAAGCGTACGCTTTACGCCCTCAGCGGGGCCAGTGAAACCGCACACTGGAAAAAAGAAGGCCCAGCCCGTCCTGGGCTGGGCCTTCCGAGAGAGCCCGTTTAGGGAGTTGAGAAGGGTGTTTTACCACTCCTCCTCGAAGTCGTCGTCGGCGCCGTCGTCGTCGGCGTCCTCATCCCAGGGGTCGATCTCGTCTTCCCCTTCATCCATCTCAAAACCATCGTCCTCGAAGCCGTCGTCAGCCGGCTCCTCCCACTGATCCTCGCCGTCATCGACGTCGTCGAAAGCGAGGGCAGCCGTGGAGCCCATGCCGACCATCAGGGCCAGAAGACCTGCGATCCAGTGCTTGTGCTGCATTGGTACCTCCTCGTTGTTGCCAGGAAAGTCGGTGATGCGTTCCTGGGGGAAAGCGATCACTCGCCCTTCCTCTAGCAGATCCCGTGCCAAAATGCGGAGGTCCCTATTAAACAAGGAGTTATGACCGTGCTTGGCGTGCTGCTCGGTTCAGCCCCCGGGGTGGCTGTTGTCTGCAGGCAACGGTCCGCGCCGCGGTTTGCGTAACCCATTGATTGGGCGGTTAAGGTTCTGTCGTGGCGCAGCGACACCCCTAGCGCGGCCCGGAGCACTCGGCGGTGGTGGCGTCCCCATCGGGGAAGAGCACCACCAGCCAGGGCTGGGTCATGACCGTAGTCGCGGGCCCTTCAGGCGCCTCCAGACGCAAGAATGCCGTTCCGTCTTCCACCCGCTCCAGTGTCATCCGATAGCCGCCGGAAGGGCGCTGCTGGTCCAGCCAGACCGCAGCGCTCGCCCCCTCGGGCCATCCGCGGGGGGCGGGCTGATCGATGTGCGTCCATAGCCGTTTCCAGTCCGAGGCGGAGTCGATGATCTGGCACACGGGATCCGGCCCGCGGTGGTGCTGACCCTGCCAGGTTTCCGGCGCGTTGGCCGAGGCGCAGCCGGCAGTTGCCAGGGCAATGGCTACCGTTACGGGCGCCCCCCAGCGCGGCCGATCAATGAAAGGCATGGCTTCCCCCGGTTTCGATACGTGGACTGCAAGGCCGTAAGCGTACTCAGCGGTGTAAGCTAGAGCCCATTATGAAGGATAACGCTCCCGCCCCCGGTCCAGCTGCGCAGTCGGCCCGGCGCCAGCGTGGGGTGGCGTTGATCACCGCCTTGCTCGTCGTGGCGCTTGCCTCCGTGGCGGCGGTCTCCCTCACCGCCAGCCATCAGCTCGACCTGCGCCGGGCGCAGACCAGCCAGGCGGCCGGGCAGGCCCAGCTGCACGCCGCCAGTGTCGAGGCCCTCGCCGCCGAGGCAGTGCAGGAGGCGCGACTCGACGCCGATCAGGCCGCAGAGATGCTCGATGAGGACTGCCGCACGCCGCCGTTTGTCACCGAGGTCCAAGGTGTCGCGGTGGAAGCGCGGCTGGAGGATCTCCACTGCCGGATCAACCTGAACAACTTGCTCGACGATGAAGACGAGGAGACCGAGGAAGGGTTCATCGAACTGGTCGAGACCCTCAACCGCGACCACCGGGACTTCCAGCTCGACCCGGCCGAGATCATCAGCGCATTGCGCGACTGGGCCGATCCGGAGGTGGAGGACGACTGGTACAGCCGGCAGGACCCGCCGTACCGTCCGTCCAACCAGCCTCTCGCCGTGCCCAGCGAGCTGCTCCAGATCCGGGGCATGAACGCGGACGCTTACGCGATCCTGGAGCCGTACGTGACCGCCCTGCCGCAGGTGGGCACGACCTTCAACGCCCTGGCTGCGCCCGATGCGCTGCGCGAGGCTTTCAACCTCCCCGATCCAGAGGATATGGATCCGGAGGACTACGGGCTCGGCGAGTACGTTCAGGTGGCCCTGCGTCTCGAAATCGATGATCGCCTCTACCACCAGTGCAGTGTCGTCCATGCGCCCAGCGGGGAGGTGGTCATCCGCCGGCTCCAGCCCTGTTAGCGGCAACCGGCCGCGATGGTACGGTACCCCTTATGCCCCATTATCTGCTGATCCAGCTCCCCGCCGACGAGAACGCCCGGTACCGCTATGCGGTCCTCGGCGAGGGTGGCGACATTCAGGACGAGGGCGTGCTCGACCGCGACTCGATTCGCTCCCACGCCACCGGCCGCCGGTGCATCGGTGTCGTGCCGGGTGCCGAGGTGCTGATCACCCGCGTCTGGCTACCCACCCGGCGCCGCTCGCGGGTCCTGCAGGCGCTTCCCTATGCCCTGGAAGAGCAGCTAACCAGTGACCTGGACGATCTGCACTTTGCCATCCGGCGCATCGACGGCGACGGCGGGGTCCACGCGGCCGTTGCCGAACACGCCGCCGTGCAGGGGTGGCTCAGCGAGCTTGAAGGCCTCGGGATCGAGGTCGATGCCCTGGTCCCGGAGAACGGCCTGCTGCCGGCCGACCCGGGTCACTGGCGGGTGGAGGCCGACGATCAGCGGGTGGTGCTTGCCCTCGGTGCCGACGGGTTCGCGTTGGAGCCCGCTACGGCACCGGTGACCCTGGAGGCGGCCCTGGCGGTGGCGGAGCAGCCCCCGGAACGAATCACCCTGCAGGCGCCGGAAGCGCTGCGCACCCGCCTGGAGCCGGCCGTGGCGGCCGCCGATCCGCCGCCCGAGCTGGAGTCCCACGTTTCCGACACCTCGCTGCTCGCCCGTTTGGCCGCCTGGTACCACCCGCGCACCGCCGTCGATCTGCGCCAGGGGCCCTACGCCCGGCGGGAGCGCTGGGGCTGGGCCTGGCGTCCCCTGCGCCCGGCGGCGGCCCTGCTCGCGCTCTGGCTGCTGGGCCAGGGCGTACTGCAGTGGCTCGAGGTCCAGCGCCTCGAGGCCGAGGCGGAGCAACTCACCGGTGAGATCGAGCAGGTCTATCGCGACACCTTCCCGGAGGGGCGCGTCGTCAACCCGCGCACACAGATGGAGCACCATCTGCGCAACCTGCGGGGTGATGACAGTGGCGAGCACGCCGGGCAGTTGTCCCGGCTTCTCGGCAAGGCCGCACCGGCACTGGCGGGAGAGGGCCTGAGGGTGCGCACCCTGCGCCTGCGTGATCGCAGCCTGGAGGTGGAACTCGATACCGTGGATATCGAAACCCTGGAGAGCCTGCGTGCTGCGCTCGAAGGTGAGGCCGGCCTCGAGGTGGAGATCCGCTCGGCCTCGGCCCGGGACGGTCGCGTCGATGGCCGCCTGGTGATTCGTGAGGAGGAGCCGGCATGATCCGCGGCCTTTTTCAGCAGGCGCGAAACGAGGCGGAACGCTTCTGGGCGGCCCGCAATACCCGGGAGCGCTGGCTGCTCGGCGGTGGTGGGCTCCTGGTGGTGGTGATCCTGCCCTACGTGGCCTTCTGGGAGCCGCTGGTGGAACGCCGCGACCAGCTTGAGGCCCAGGTAGCCGATCAGCGCCAGGACCTTGCCTGGATGCGTGCAGCCGCCGAGGAGATCCGGGCCCACGACGGGGAGGGCGGCTCTGCGGAACCGGTGACCGACGAGCGATCGCTGCTCAGCCTGGTGGACCGGGCAGCCCGGGAGGCGGGGCTGGACGACCAGCTCAGCCGGGTGCAGCCGGATGGCGACGGCACGCTGCGGGTGTGGATGGATCAAGTGCCTTTCGATGAGCTGATGGAGTGGCTCG
Organism: Ectothiorhodospiraceae bacterium; assembly: GCA_003552625.1. Lineage (GTDB taxonomy): Bacteria > Pseudomonadota > Gammaproteobacteria > Nitrococcales > Halorhodospiraceae > Halorhodospira. The sequence goes on along the minus strand of PUNM01000152.1, from coordinate 10,158 downwards.
ACGGCCTGCAGCGGGCCGCCGGCGTGGAGGTCGATGCGCTCACCGTGGAGCGCACGCAGGAGGATGGCCTGGTCAATGTCCGTCTGACCCTGGAGGTGGAGACGTGATTCGCCGCCTGCGCCAGCGACTCCGCCGACGGCCGCCGGCGCGGCCGCGCCGCTGGCTGCCGGGTCGGCGGGTCTGGGCCTTCAGCCTGCTGGGTATCGTCGCCTATCTGGCATTCCTGGTGGCGCATTGGCCGGCGGCCCACGCCTGGTCCCTGGCTGAGCGCTACCTGACCCTTCCCCCGGAGGTGCAGGTGGGCACCCTGGACGGTACGGTCTGGGATGGGCGCGGTATTCAGGTCGGCACGAGCGCCCTGCAGGCGGAGCGGATCAGCTGGCAGGTCCGCCCGGCGGCATTGCTGACCGGCCGGCTCGAGGCGGCCGTCGAGGGGAGTCTGGGGGACGGTTTCGCCGAGGCGCGGCTCGTGGCTGCGCCGGGCGGGCTGACCGTGCGTGACGCCAGCGGGAGCCTCCCCGCGGCGCCCTGGAGCCGGCTGGCGGCACAGTTCGGGGAGGAAATCCTGCTGGAGGGGACCTTCGCTTTCGCCATCGACGTCGTGGAGGTGGACCGCAACGGCCGCCTGGAGCGGGTGGATGGCCGCCTCGCGTGGCACGACGCCGCCGTTACCGTCGATCAGTACGCCGAGCTCGGCGGGCTGACCACGCAGCTGCGTGCGGAGGACGGTGCGCTGCTCGGCGAGCTGGGCGACACCGGCGGGCCGCTGCAGCTCGGCGGAAAGTGGCGGCTGGATCCGGCCGCCGGCCGGTACGAACTGGACGCCGTTGTGGACACGCGGGAGGGCGCGGCCGAGATCCTGACCCGAACCCTGGAGATGGCCGGGCCCCGCCAGGATGACGGTATTCACGTGGGGATCGAGGGCACCCTCTGACCGCGCCTAAAAGCGGAAGTGCAGGGAGCCGCGGTACTGGCGGGTCTTGTAGTCCAGGGCCAGATCGCTGAAGGACGGCTCGGGATCGGTGGCCAGCGCCTCCACCTGAAAGCCGAAGCGCCCGTGGCCGCGATAGCCGGCGATGGCGCCTACCGTGATATCCAGATCGCGTTCCGAGTCGCCGTCAGCGGGCTGGATGCTCGTCCGCGTCCCCGCCGCGTGCCAGCCGAGAAACCACGGCGACTCCCCCAGCAACCGCCGGGCCTGGTAGTAGAGATCCGTCTGGTTGATCCGGATCGTCTCCCCGCCCGGCCCCTCGGGATGGTCGTCGGTCTGCGTGTAGGCCAACCCCACCTCGAAGTCCCAGTGGTGCCCCCGGTCGTTGGTCACGTGCGCCCCGTTGGCCAGGCCGATGGTGGCGGCCCTCCCGGTGTCATCGGCCCCATCCACCTCGAGGGTGCCGTAGCCCGCCTGCACGCGCCAGCCTTCGGAGAGGAGGGCGCCGTAGGCTGTCCGCTGCGGCGGATCCGACCCCTGAGCAGCGGTCGCGAAGCAGAGGCCGAGCAGCGCTGCGGAACGTTTAATCGCCACGCCTACCAGACAAGTTCGATTCGCGGTTGCGGTTGCCCCGCATTGGCCCGTATCGCTCCGAGGCTCGGCTGGAGTTCATCCTCGACGGATTCAAAGCTGCCTCCGAAGTAGAGCACCCGCTCGCTGTTGGCGGCACCCACGGTCAGGGTATCGACCTGGTCGCTGATGGTTGGTGACCAACCGAGGAGGGACCCATCATCGGCGTTGAATGCGGCGAGGTTGTGTCGGGAGCGCGTCGTGCCTTCCGGGTCGGTTACGTTCTGGAAGCGCCCGGCCACGTAAATGTCGTCGTCAACTCCGTAAGCCAGCGCCTTAACGTCGCCAACGCCAAAGGTGGTTTGCCACTCTTCCGAGACGTCGGCCTTTCCGTCGTCGTCGACTGTGATCGCCCCAAAGCCCTCGCGCTTGTGTTCCCCGAGGTTGCGGAAGTAACCGCCCAGGAGGAGCTTGTCATCCACCCAGAGCAGGGTGTTCACCATGTCATCGGGCTTGGTGTCGTCAAAATCGTCGGTTTGATCGAGTCCATCGTCAAAGCCCGCAAGGTAGTCGGGGAAGTTGCCGCCGGCAATAATCTCGGAAGCGATGTCGTTGGGAACGGTCAAGGCGTAGATTTTTCCACCAGTTGCGTCTGTGGTGTCCGGTTCTCCACCGCCGGAATCGAACCGTCCGAGGTATTGGGTGTCGCCATTTCCGTTAGAGGTGAAACTGCCTCCAAAGTAAACAGCATCGGTGGTGGTCGCGAGTGCCGTGATTTCGGCGTAATCAAGCCCGAGGTCAAAGTCCTCATGAATCGTAAAAGACGATTCACCGTTGTTCTCTTGATCAAAGCGTGCGATGCCGCTGCGATCCGCAGTTTCACCTTCGCCATCGGCGTTCTCAAAGGTTTCGAAAACCCCACCCACGAAGAGCTTCGAGCCCTGCCTGTCGAGGCTGAGGACGGGGCGATCCGGTGCCGGATCCCAGTCCATGAGCGTGCCCGTCCCGCCATCAAAGGCTGCAAGGTGCTGACGATCCACACCCCCGGCCAGACGGAACGAGCCGCCAATCATGACCTCCTCCCGGTCGAGGGAGTGTGCAACGGCATGCACAGGGCGGTCCGCGCCCGGGTCCCAGTCCCGCAGCGTTTCGTCATTGCAGGAATCGTTCGCTGAAAAACAGATTGCGGCAGCCCGGTCGCGGCGCTCCCCATCCACTGTGGTGAAATCCCCGCCGAGGAAGAGAGTGGATCCGTCCCCACTCAAATCGATACTGAAGACGCTGTCCTCGATCGTGGGCGGTTTCCATTCGAGCGTTTCGGCCTCTAGCCCTCCGTTATCGTCGTCGGTAAGGGCCGAAGCAGCCACGCGCGAGCGCTCATCGTCACCGTAGTTTTCAAATGCGCCCCCAATAACCAAGGTGTCGTCGTCGGTTACGAGGAGGTCATAAACGAGGCCGTCTGGTTGGGGGAATTCCAAGCCAGCCAGGCCGGGGCCGTCCTCGCGCGTTTGATAAGCCGCTAGGTTTTTCTGGTCATTCCTTTCAAAGGAGCCGACGACGATAAGTGTGTCGTTCCATGTGGCAAGGCCATAAACCTTCGGGTCGTCGCCGTCCAGCCTTGGGTTCCAGCCGCGGAGCCGGCCGGATTCCCGGTGAAACGCGGCCAGGCTATCGCGCTCTACGGCGTCATCATCGTCGTCGTCGATCAGGTCCTGGAAGGTGCCGCCGACGTAGACAGACTCCTTATGCAGAGTAATGGCCCGCACGTGGTCGTCCTGTCCGTTGCCACCGAGGCCAGCAACTTGCCAATCAAGAAGCGACCCCTCCGTGCGATCAATGGCTGCAATGAGGTCGCGCTCTTCGTGGTTCACCTGATCAAAGTCGCCGCCAAGGAATACCCGATCATCGTTGTCGTCGAGCGTGATCTCGTAAACCACGCCATCGACGACCGGTGACCAATCGGTAACGGTCCCGTTCCGGTCCAGGTGGGCTGCATTGTTTCTCGCAACGCCCCCGATCTCGGCGAAGCTGCCACCGATGTACCACCCCCCCTCGCCGTCCGGCTCGATGGCATAAACGGTGGCATCGCGTCCGGTAACGCGCGGGATCTGGTTGGAAGGTGTGCCCTGCTCTGTATCGTGTGCGTCGGTGAAGGAGCCGAAAAGCCCTCCGGTTCGCAGACGCAAGGCTGTAAAATCGCCGCCGGCGACAAGAACCTCGTCCTCGGCAAGCGTCGTGGCACGGACAATCCCGGTGAAGTGGTAGACAAACGGTCGTGCAGCGACGGTCTCACTCGCCTGGCCGCCGTTCTCGACCGCAAAGAAGTAGGGCTGGTCCGGGGCCAGCGCTTCGTCACCAGCAGGTATCGTGACGGTGACTCCAGCGTCTTCCTCATCAACCCGGAAGCTTTCGTCCGCCTCAGCCTCGTCGATTCTGACCGACCCGGTGTCATCGCGTGTGCCATCCTTGCTGCACACCGAACGGAAATTCGCCCCCCACTCGCAATCGGGATCCTGGGACCAGAGAATGGTCGCGTTCGAATCCTTGTCGGCGTCGGGTACGAAAATATCGACCGCGCGTTGCTGCGATGTGGCTTCAATCCCCAATGTATCCGGCTCCGTCGGGGACGGTGCGCCATTGCCGTTATCGTCGTCATCGTCCGAACTCCCGCAGGCGGCGACGAGGGTGCCTGCGAGGATGAGGGCTGCGAGTCGGGTGGTGTTGCGCAGGGGATCGATCATGTCCGGCATGGCGGTCTTTGCCGCGGTGTCTGCTGTTGGTTGACCTGAGCGTATGCGCGCCGCCGGGGCGGTGCAACCGCGGCGGCAGGATGGAAGGCGGGCAGGCCGGGGGATCACGCCGGGGAAGGATTACCCTGGTACGGCGTCGGCGAGCGGCCGAGCGGCTCAGCGGCGCCCGGCCAGTGCACGGTGAACGTGGTGCCGGCCCCGGGCTCGGAATCGCAGACCACGTGGCCGCCGGCGGCGGTGACGTAGCGGTGGACCAGGGCGAGGCCCAGCCCGGTGCCCTCCGGCTTGCTGGTTGCGAACGGCTCGAAGAGCTGCTCCCGGACGTGCTCGGGGATACCGGGCCCGTCGTCGCTGACCCGCAGCAAAAGGGCCCCCCGGCGGTCCACTTCGCCGTGGACGCGGACTGTACCGCCTTCCGGCAGCGCCTGGATCGCATTGCGGACCAGGTTGGTGTAGACGATACGCAGGCCGCCGGCCGGGATCTCCACCACCCGGTCGGTCACCGCCCGCTCGATGGTGACGCCGCGCGCCTCCGCCTCGCCGTCGAGAATGGCCGTCCACGCGGCTACCGCCTCGGAGAGGACCACGGGCTGACTCGGCTGTTGGTCGCCCCGGCCGAAGGCCATGACGTCCGAGACCAACTCCTGGATGTGGTCCAGAGAGCGGAAGATGGCCTCCCGGTCGTCGCGCTCCAGCGGGGCCACATCGCAGAGCAGTCGCACCGGGACGATGTTGTTCTTGATCTCGTGAGCCAGTTCCGTGGACATCTCGCCAAGGGTGGAGAGGGCCTGCATCTTCTCCACGCGCTCTTTGAGCTGGCGGTACTCCGTCAGGTCCGTGACCTTGATGATCGCCATCCGCCCCCGCGGCCGGTAGGCAATTAACGCCGGGAAGGTGCGCTCGCCCAGGGTGAGTTCCGCCTCCAGCGTGCCGGAGCGTCCGCCGTGCACGTCCTGGCGGATTTGCCACCAGATCGAGGCGCCGAGCACCTGCTCCAGGGTGGCGCCGGTGCAGCGGTTGCTGCAGGGGCAGGCCACGCCGGTGTGGCTGTTGCCGTGCCGGATCATGCCTTCGCGGTCGGTGAGCAGGACGATGTCGTCCACGCTGTCGAGCAGCCACTGCGAGAGCGTGAGCTGGTCGAGCGTCTGCACCAGCTGGCCCTCGATGGTGTCCAGCTCATCGCCGGCGCGCGGCCGGTCGGCGGCGGCTGCTGCAGCCTCCTGCGGCGTGACCGGGGGACGACGGCCGGGATCGACGTGGCTGCGGGCCACGATCCGTCGAAGCCGGTTGCGCAGGCGCACCGCCACCCACGCGCCGACCCCGGCGGCAAGCAGGGAGCTGGCCAGCGCCACGGCGAAGGTGGCGTCGCGCACCGGGTTGAAGCCCGCGGTCAGCGCATCCATGTCCCAGACGATGTAGAGGGCGCCGATCTCGCCGCGGAAGCCCTCAATAGGCAGCCGCTCCGTGGAGTTGTCCACCTCGGGCGTCCATTCCGATTCCACCGGCACCTCGGTCGGGCGGGAGTGGGCGAGGACTTTGCCCTCGCTATCGATGATCCCGGCCTCGACCACGTGGTCCGGGCTGCTCACCGCCTCCACCACATTGAAAAGGTGCCAGTGGTCCCGGTTGGTGACGCTCAGGCGCAGCATCCCCCGGTCTTCGCGCAAAAGCGCGGTGGCGGCCTCGCGGGCGTTCTCCTCGACCATGTTGCGGGCGTGGTGGTCGAACCAGAGGGTCAGGGGTACGGCCACGAGCAGCACCACGCTCAGGAACATCGCCCCGAGCCGGACGGCAACACTCCGCCACAGCCGGTTCAGCAGGTCAGCGCGCATTCGGCATCAAGCCCCGCTCACGAATCCGGTCCACGATCGCCTTGAGGGCCTCGAAGTCCTCCGGCTCCACCGGGGCGAAACCGTCGTGGCCCAGGTCCTCGAGCAGGGCCCGACCGTCCGCGGAGTCGGCCAGCCCGGTCAGTGCTGCCGTAATGGACTCGCGTGTCTCTGCGCACAGATCCTGGCGGGCGATGACGGGGGCCGCCGGGTAGGGGCCGAAGCGTTCAGCGATCCGGAGCTGCTCCGAGAGTTCCGGCGCGGCCTGCTCCAGGTGACGCAGGGCCAGGCCACCGACGCTAGCCCCTTCGACCAGGCCTGCCTCGACCGCCCGTGCCGATTCGGCATGATCATGGATGTAGAGCAGTGGCGCGAAGTGGTCGTCGGTCCCGATCCCGGCTTCGTCCAGATGGATGGTGGGAACCAGGGATCCCAGCGCCGAGAGCGGATCGGAGAAGGCGTAGGGTTGCCCGGCCAGGTCGTCCAGGCTGTCGTAGCGGGAATCGGCACGCACCAGGACCATGGAGTAATCACCCTCGGCGTCGCCGAGCTGGGGGGCGACCAGCGGCTCCGGGGGGCGGTCGCCGTCCCGGAGCATGGTGTACGGCGCCCCGCAGAGGTGGGCGATATCGACACTGCCCTCCTCGATGCGCTCCATCATCTCCCGGCAGCTGCGGGTCAGGGTCCCGTCGAAGGTGTGCCCCGTCTCGTCCTCGAGCAGATCGAGAAAGGTGCCCAGCGTCTCCATGTCGCTGCGTACCACCACTCCGCTGAAGCCGAAGCGCAGTTCCTGCGGCGCATCGCAGCCAGCGCTGACGGTGGGCGGGGTGCCCAGGACGGCAGCGATCAGCGCGCAGCACCCTGCAGCCGCCGTACGCGTCGCTGCGCCCCGGCTGTAGTGGTCTGCCTTCCGGCTCCTCATGCGGTGGAGCCCTCGTCCTGAGCCGCTGCCTCGGCCATGCCCTGCGCCCGCAGCTTGGCGCGCAGCGTATTTCGCGACACGCCCAGTGCCGCAGCGACACGGCTCTTGTTGCCGTGGTAGTAGCGCAGGCTGCGTTCGAGGGCGCGGCGCTCGAATTCGTTCATCAAGTCCTGCAGTTCGCCGGTGGCCAGGGCGTGGTCGATGCGCGAATCCAGCGGGTCGCCGCCGCCGCTGGTCGCCTCCCGCCCGGCCGGGGCCGGGGTGAGCTCCAGGCGCTCGATGATCCCGCGCTGCTGCTTGGCCGCCGCACGCAGTATGGTGTTCTTGAGTTCGCGCACATTGCCCGGCCACGGGTGGGCTTGCGCCTGCTCCTGGGCTGTCGCCGATACGCCCTGGATGTCCAGGCCCATCTCCCGATTGGCCGTGGCGATGAACGCCTCCACCAGGGCCGGGATATCCTCCGGCCGCTCGCGCAATGCCGGGATCTGGACCGGGATGTGAGCCAGCCGGAAGTAGAGGTCGCTGCGAAAGTGCTCGTCGTCGCCGGTCAGCTGCTGATTCGTGGCGGCCACCACCCGGACATCGGCCCGGCGCGGCTGCGACTCGCCGAGCCGGTAAAAGCTCTTGTCCTCGAGGAAGCGAAGCAGCTTGGCCTGGAAGGCCAGCGGCATGTCCCCGATCTCATCGAGAAACAGTGTCCCCCCGGCGGCGGCTTCGACCTTGCCCACCGAAGCCCGGTTGGCGCCGGTGAACGCGCCCGCCGCGTAGCCGAAGAGCTCCGCCTCGAGCAGGGATTCGGGCACCGCCGTGCAGTTGATGGCCACGAAGGGCCCATCGGCACGCCCCGAGTGGCGGTGAATGATCTCCGCGGCGACCTCCTTGCCGACGCCGGTCTCGCCGGTGATCAGGACGTTGAGTTCGTTGCCGGCGGCAACGCCGAGGGCCTTGAAGACTTCCATCATCGCCGGGGAGGAGCCGAGCACCCCGTAGGCCTCATCCGCCAGGGAGGGTTCGCCGCCCGCCGCCGTCGCGGCGGACTGGGAGAGCGCCTCCTCCACGGCGGCCAGGAGTTCGCTGCTGTCGAGCGGCTTGCTGAGCACGTTCAGGGCGCCGTGCTTCGAGGCCTGAACCACGTTGTCGGGGAAGGTATGGGCGGAGAGGACGATCGCGGGCGTTTCATCCCCGGCGTTGCGGAGCTCCTCGAGCAGGGCGAGGCCGGAGTCGGCCTCCAGCTGGATGTCGAGGATCGCAGCGTCGGCCTCCGCGAACCGCGGCCGCGCCTCCTCCGGCGTGTGGGCGCTGAGTACCTCCAGGCCGCGGCTCTCCAGAAGCCGGCGGACCGCGTAAATGATCTCTCGATGGTCATCGACGACCAGGACCCGTCCGCGCATCGCCGCTCCTCCTTTTACTGGGGGGCCTCGCCCTCGGCGCGCATGGCGACCTCGGCCAGGTTCTGCTGGATGATCTGCGCCTCCTCGGACTCCGGCGGGAGGATGTTCAAAAGCCGCTGCCAGTAGGCCTCCGCCTCGGCGTAGTCGGCATCGCGAAAGGCCGCCGTGCCGGCCAGCCACAGTGCCTGAACGTGCTCCGGATCCTGTTCCAGGGCGCGCTCGACCAGATCCATCGGCTTGCCGGTGAGGCTTCCTTCGGCAGTGGCCAGGGCATCGGCGTATTCAGCCAGCAACTGGGGGGTTGCCTGGTCGCCGTAGCGCTCCACCGCCTCGCCGAACGCTTCCGCGGACTGATCGTACTGCTCCAGGTAGACCAGCGTGCGGCCGAGCATCGCCCACGCTTCGGCATCATCCGGGTCGCGCTGCAGGCGGGCGTTCAGTTCCTCGGCCATGGCGCGGAAGTCCTCTTCGCTCTGCGGCGCGGTGGCGAAGTCCTGGGTCGGCTGCCCGGACTCCGGCGACGGGTCATCCGGACCGCCAGGGTCCGCCGGCTCGCCCGGCGCCGTTGCCGTCTGGCCGTTCGCGGACGGGGTTTCCGGACCCATCCAGTAGGTGACGCCGGCCACGGCCGGGATCATGACCGCCGCACTCAATGCCGCGCCAACGGCCACGCCCCGCGGGCCGCTGACCCGTTGCCCGGCGGGTCGTCCCTCTATCCAGGCGCTGAGCCAGAGCACCAGCGCAATGGCCAGTACGGCCATGGAGCAGAGCGCGACAGCCAGCCAGAACGTTGTGCCCATGGATGGCGTGACCTCTCTTTAAAAACGTTTGAATCAGGGAATCGATGCGTTCGGGATCCCCGCTCCCTGGGGTGGTCAGGAATTTCCCACCGGTGGTTTGAAAGTAGCCAGGGGTCGATTTCTGCGCAAGCCCTGAATAGCGCATTGAGAACCCTGTCGGGCAAACAAAAAACCTGAATCAGGGCTCATGCTGTGCGTTGTGCGGCGCGCCATTGATATTTACCAAAAGCTTTTCGGTCAGCCTCTTACGAAATGCTGCGGCGCAGAAATAGACGGAATAGGTCCGCTTTATTTCCAATTATCGCCCCGCCCGGTTATCGAAATGAATCATCGATGAATCGATTCATCCCGCTTTGGCCCGCCAATTGCTTTTTGGATCGGCAGCGCTCGCCACAACGACGGTCCGGACAAATGAGGAGAGCGGTTTTGCCGACTCAACGCGTGCACAAGACAAGCGGGTGGTTCCCACGGCTCCTCGGGGCCGCCCTGCTGATTGCCGGGATGGTCGCGCCATTGGCCGTCGCCCAGGACGACCTGGAGGAGGAGCTCGACGTGGAAGAGCTCGTCGATGAAGTGCGGGGGCTCTCTCCCGTGCTCGCCGAGCGGCGGATCGAGGACCTGCGCGCCCACATCGGGCGAATGGATGACACCCCCCACGCCGTGGCCTCCGACCCGCGAACCCCGGCGGGTCGCGTCGGCGAGGACGAGCAGTACTGCTACGAGTGCCACGGCGAGAACTTCGAGCACTTCTTTCAGGTGGGCGAGGACATCACCACCGACGAAGTCAATGAGACGTGCCTCAGCTGCCACAGCGGCGGGGACCGGATGCACTGGGACGGCGGCCCCCACGAGTTCCAGGACATGGCCTGCGTGGACTGCCACAACATGCACAGCGACAACGACCGGCTGCTGCGGGAGGAAGACCAGCTGACCCTGTGCAGCAGCTGCCACCAGGAGCGTCGGGT
>PUNM01000016.1 GCA_003552625.1 Ectothiorhodospiraceae bacterium | reverse complement strand
GCCGAGTCGCCACGAAGCCCGGGCGATGGTCCGGAATCCGGACCAGCAGCCGGCCCTGGCTGCCGCCGGCGCCACCGAGACCGTGGTCGCCGATCTGGAGCGCGACTGCCACGAGGCGGTTCGCGGCGTCGATGCGGTTGTCTTCACTGCCGGTTCGGGAGCCCATACAGGACGGGACAAGACGGAGGCCGTCGATCGGCGTGGTGCGAAACGGGTGATCGATCTGGCCGTGGAGGCTGGTGTTCGCCGTTTCATTATGGTTTCCGCTATGCGTACGGAATGCCCGGAACAAGCGCCGGAACGGCGACGCCCCTATCTGGATGCCAAACGGGACGCCGACGAGCATCTGAAGGCGACAGAACTCGATTGGACGATCCTGCGTCCCGGGCGTCTGACCGACGATCCGGGCCGTGGCCGGGTGACTCTGGGCGAAGGCCTCGCGTACGGGGAGATTCCGCGTGCAGACGTGGCCGCTCTTCTGGCTGCTTTGCTGGAGGTGGAGTCGTCCTACCGGCGGGTACTTGATGCCGTCGCCGGCGAGACCCCTCTGCGCGAGGCGGTCCGCCGGCTGGCGGGTTGAGTCAGGCTTAGCTGTCGCTGCAGGTTTTGAAACCGAAGGGCAGATAAGCAGGGCAGATACCGACGACGGCGGTCGCCAGTGGGATCAGTCCGATCAGCCCCCATGCCGTCTGCGGGCCGGCGAAAAAGAGCGACAGCAGGATAATTCCGACCACGGCGCGGATCGCGCGGTCGGCCGTGCCCATGTTGCGTGTCATCTCCATGGCGTTGCCTCCGTCACATTGCTTCACGATGAGTATGCACAGTATTGCAGATCAATGGGGCTGCTGTCGTAACAGGTGATCGACCCAGGCACCGGTGAGTCGGTCCAGTAACCGGTTCTGTTGTTGCCGCGCGCTCAGGTTGCCGATATCGATCCAACCGAGCGGTTGATCCTGCTCGGCACAGGAGAAGACGGCACGCGTCCGCTCTCCCGTTTCCGGATCGATCTGCCATTGCAGGCATTGGGCGCAGACCCCTTTGAGCATGCACTGCATAGGGCTGCCCACGGTGCCGATCGCCTGCAGGTGATCGGGGAAACGCTGGCCAAGCTGGGCGCCAAGGGCCTCCTGGAAGCCCCTGAGGAGCCCGGTTCCGCCGACTACCAGGATCCGGTCCACCTCACTGAGAGGGATGCGGTGCGCGTCGGGGGCCACCTGACCCTCGTCGTAGCGACGGACGAGTTCCACCATGTCGGTGGCCATGGCCGCGCTATCCTGTGGGCGCCGTGGCTGAAAACCGGGTTCCCGGGCGGTAGCCCAGACGATCTGATCGGCGCCGGCCTCCAGCTCGTCCGGGTGGTCGATCTCGTCCGCGCTTCCGAAGGCAGCGATATAAAGCACCCGGTTTCCGGCCTCGCGAAGAGCCGAGCCAATGTCGTGCATGACCGCTGCGCCCCAGCGGCCGGCGACCACCATGACCGTCTGGTCCTCCGGGATCGCTGTGGGGGCCCCGGTTGGCCCCATCAGGACGACCGGATCGCCGGGTTTCAGGCGCGCGGCGATCCGCGGCGCGGCACCCCATTGCAGCACCATCAGGCGGATACAGTCCCCGTCGATCCCGGTTCCCGAGACCGTCATCAGAGGCACCTGGAGGCGCGTGCCAGCGACGACAGGGCTGTGTGTCTCCAGGGTCTGTAGACGGAAAAACTGTCCGGGCTGGAAGCGAGCTGCTGCCAGGGGGGCCCGAATCCAGATTTCGGCAACCGCGGGACTGGGCTGCTCCACCGACACGACGCGTGGCGTCAGGCGAGCGGCGAGGTTGTCGAGGAAGGTTCGGGCCGGCTTGCCGGGACGGTTCGGAAGCTGGGTCAGGGCATTGAGCACTAACGGGTAGCTGCGCTGTGCGGAGGCGATCGCTTTGACGACACTGCCGGCAAAGACCGGGTGCGTATCGCCGAGGAACGTGACCGTCCGGCCGTCCTTGTTGTGCGAAGTGAAGGGGGCGATCTCGGGCGCCTTGCAGTGCTCGCCGCGTGCGACGGGCTGGAGCCCGTTCCGGTGGTAGCTGTGGGTGCGGTAGTGCGTGCCGTCGAGCGAGAGACTGCCCGGGTGCTCATGGGCGTAGATGGTATTCGGGACCGTGCCGGCGGCGACAAAGACCGATCGTGCCGGTAGTTCCACCTCGCGCCCGGTGGCGAACCACCGTCCTGCCTCGTGCCGCATCCGCCGGAAAACCACGGACTGCACGTGCTCGTAGCCATCAAGGCGTGCATGGATAGGCTCAAGGCCCTCGGCGTAAAGGATACCCTCCTCGGTGGCTTTGGCGAGCTCCTCGTGGTTGCGGACGTAGGCTGGGGACGCTGTCAGGCCCTTCCGGTAGGCGATGGTCACTCCGCCCCACTGGTGCAGCAGGGGCGCGAACTGCGGCTCCTCGCCGGCGGCCTGGGCGCGCTCCCGCTCCTGCCGGACTGCCCGCCCGTGGCCGAGGAGTTCGTCGAGAATCCCGGTGTCCTCCTCGTTCAGGCCGGCCCGCAGCGAGGCTTCCCCCTGCGCGGCACTGAGAGCCTCGTAGCGCTCGAGGACTTTTTCGACCTGGGCGATGTAGTGGGCCTGGACTTCGGTGGCGGTATCGACAGCGGTAAGTCCGCCGCCGATGACCACAGCCGGCATGCGCACCTGGAGGTTGGCGATGCTCTCCGCCTTGCCGGCGCCGGTGAGCTGCAATGCCATCAGGAAGTCGTTCGCTTGGCGCATCCCGCGCGCCAGGCTGTTGCCCACCTCCAAAACCCGCGGGTACCCGGCGCCGGTGGCGATGCAGACGTGGTCAAAACCGAGTCGCCAGGCATCCTCCAGAGTCAGCGTGCCGCCGAGGCGGACGCCCCCGTGGATGCTGTAGCGCGCCCGCCGGGCGAGGGTCAGGTAGATCAGCTTGAGGAAGTTCTTGTCCCAGCGGTTGGTGATCCCGTACTCGGCGACACCACCGAAACCGTAGAGGGTGCGTTCCTCCAACGGTTCCCACACCGCGGACCAGTCCCGAACCGGCCCTTTCAACCAGTCGTCCGGGAGGGGCTCGACTTTGAGTCCGTCCACCGCTACGACCGTGCAGCCGGCCATGGTCAGGTAATGGGCCATGGTGAAACCGGCGGGACCCTGGCCGGCGATCAGGACCCTTCTGCCGTTCTCTTCTGCAGGGAGGTACTGCTCCGCCCGAAGCGGGTTCCACCGGGTCAGCAGGTGGTAGAGCTCCACCCCGTACGGGAGGTCGAGCACGTCCGTAAGGGCGCGCGTCTCGATCTGAGGGATGTCCACCGGGTCCTGCTTCTGATAGATGCACGACTTCATGCAGTCGTTACAGATCCGATGGCCTGTGGCCGGGACCATGGGGTTATCCACCATGGCCACGGCGAGGGCTGCCAGCGGATGGCCGTCCCGGTAGAGGCGGTTCATCTCCGAGATTTGCTCTTCCAGCGGGCAGCCTGTCAGCTGGACACCGAGCGGATCGACCTTGAAACCGAGCTCCGGGTCCCCCTTCTTCTCCGGGAAGCCCCGCGAGCAGAAATCCCCCTCGTGGTCGTGGCAGTAGATGCAATAGTGGGCCTCGGCGCTGACCTGGCGCTGCTCGGCGCGGCCATCGGTCAGGGCGAAGCCATCCCGGCTCCGCCAGCGCTCACGAGGGGCGTGGAAGCGAATCGGCTGGCCTTTCTGGCCGGCCTCCGGTTGAAGGTCCACAAGGTGTGCGTGATCCACGCGCTGCGGCAGGCGGAAGGCGGCCCAGCCGTCGACCGCCGCCTGGCCCTCTGGTGTGTGGAGCGCTGCGGCACACCAATCCAGGAATGACTCCAGTACCGTCTCATCCATTCTACCGCCCAGCTCCCGGGCGAAGCGGGCAATGGCTAGCTCGCGGTCGGCGGTGTTCAGCTGGTGCGCCTCCAGTTGCCGCTCCAGCCACTGATCCAGTTCCGAGAACGGTTGCCCCGCCGGGGGGTGGCGTCGGCGGACGCGCTTCTGGACCCAGTCCCGACGGAAGGCGAGGACTTCGGCGTCGCGGGTCAAAGCGTCGCGAGTCGCCTTCAGTTGCTCCTCCACCCCGAACAGCTCAGCAAGAAACGCCTCGAGATGCGGGCCGACGCTGATCAGCCAGTCGCCAAGCTGGCGATCCGTGAGCGAGGGGGTATCGGGATGGCGGTGTTCCTGGAGCAGTGCCTCCAGCTCCGGCGCCGTCTCCGCCAACTGCTGGCAAAAGCGCCGGTCGAGTTCGACAAGCCCTTGCCGATGGGCCAGGTCGTGATAGGTAAGGCCGTCGAAGCGGATTGGGTCGTCGGTCATTCTCCTCGCTCCACTCGCGCCCGGTATGTCAGCGCGACGTCATCGTCCGGATCCACGTCCAGCTCCCAGAGAGCGTGGCGCCCCTCGGACTCCACCGGTTCGACTGTGGCCTCCAGCAGTTCCCAGTCACCGGGGAAGCGCTCCTCGAGCTCCACGCGTGTGGAGTCATCGCCGCGGTTGCGGACTCGGAGCTGCCACTCCGCCTCGAAGCCGTCGGTCTCCTCCAGTCCGCGGCGCTTTAGCAGGCTGCGCTCGGCCGTGACCGTGAAAGCGGGTCCAAGCTCGACCTCGACCGGGTCGCCAGCGGCGGTACCGGGGATTCGCCCTTGCCCTGCGGGTGCTTTCTCTCCGGCCGCCCCGGTGATCAGGGTGATGCGCCCGGGCGGGAGGTCGCGCTCGTTCTCCCAGCGAGCGAGCCGCTGCGCGGGTGTGTGTTGTGTGCGCTGCGGTTCGGCTCCGGCGTCCCCGACGACCCGATGGAGGCGCTGGAGGGCCTGCGGCTCCGCGCTGAACAGCTGAAAGCGGTGGCTTCGCCCCGCCAGCAGATCGCCGGGCTCAGTGAGCCGGTAGCGCGGGAAACCGTCGAGTCTTTCATCGGTGGCGGCCTCGGTACGCATCAACACCCGGGCGGGGCGGGGTGCCAAGCTGGCTGCGATAAAGCGGATCTCTGCCTGATGGAGATCGACGCCGGTCTCATTATCGACCCGCGCGAAGGCCGTCAACCGTGGGTCGGCGCTACCCTGGGGTACGTGTAGCTGGTATTCGGCGCTCCAGGTCAGCCCGTCGCTGCGATAGGCCAGGGTTGTTGGCTCGGTGCCGCCGCGCTCGGTGCTAAGGGTGAACTCCAGGGCCGCGCTAGCGTGCAGCTCCGGGGGGAGCTCGGGGAAGGCGAATTGCACTCCCGCCTCCCGGGAAACCGGGTGGATCGCCTCACCCGTGGCAAGTACGACTTCGTTCTCGTCAAAGGCGAGCAGGCGGCCGGATTGCCACTTGTCCTCCGGATGCTGGCGAAAGCGGACCTCCTCGCCCCGATGGTAGCGAAGGAGGTTCTCCTCGTTGAGATTCCCTGCGGTGAAGGAGAGGGCTTGAATGTGCGCCTGATGCTCGGAGTCGAGACTCACGGAGCCGGGATCCAGGCGTTCAGGCACACCGTCGACGATCAGGCGCGCGCGATCGTCGGGTAGGCCGATCTCGCGAGTCTCGCGAAATACCGCGGGCCCGTCGAGGTAGACGGTTACCGCCAACGCCGTGCGATCCTGAGCCCTACTGCGGACCTCGCGAACACCCTCCGGGAGCTCGCGGGCGCCGAGCGGTCCCGGCTCCAACTCCGCCGGGGCCGTCTCCGCGGAGTACACCGGACCCGCTGGGGTCCCTAGTGCAGCCAGGAGCAGTGGCATGAGGTATACGGGCAGAGGGCGAGGCGCGATGCGGTGCCAGCGTATCATCGGTGGTCCTGGGGTTCGGCACAGAACAAGCGGCAATGTAGCACGCCGTCGCGGGGCCTTTCTCGGGGGACTGTTTGTAGGGCTATCCCTTCTGCCGCCGTTGCCGGTCCAGGCGGATGATGTCGCGGCGACATTGCCGGAGGTGGTTACCACCGTGCCCCGGCTCGATGTGGATCCCGACGCCTATCCGGCGGCGGTCTCCGTAGTCGGCCGCGAGGCCTACGCCGATCGCCGCCGCCTCTCCCTGGACCAGGGGCTCGACCGCGTCCCCGGGGTGCACACCCAG
>PUNM01000018.1 GCA_003552625.1 Ectothiorhodospiraceae bacterium | reverse complement strand
TCTGTTCGACCATGTGCTTGCTGCGGCCATAGGGGTTGGTGGCGCCGCCGGTTGGGGTGTCCTCGTCGATCGGCACCCGGGCCGGGTCCCCATAGACGGTGGCCGAGGAGCTGAAGATCAGACGCCGCACGCCGGCGCGCTCCATCGCCTGGCAGAGCCGGACGGTGCCGCCTACATTGGTTTCGTAATAGGCAAGGGGTTGTTCGACGCTCTCGCCCACGGCTTTAAGGCCCGCGAAATGCACGACGGCATCAATAGGCTTTTGTTGGAAAACCTCATCGAGGACGGCCGGGTCGCGGATATCGCCTTCGATCAGTGTCGGGGGGTGGCCGGTTATCTTTGTGATCCCCGCAACGGCAGCCGGAGAGCTGTTCTCCAAATTGTCGAGGACTACAACGTCGTGTCCTTCCTGCATCAGTGCTACAACCGCGTGGCTGCCGATGTAGCCGCTACCGCCCGTGACCAGCACTCGCATAGTTCGAATTTCCTTATAGACTTATGGAAGCCGAATTTGAGTCTAGCAGCTGTGGCGCGGAAACACGGGGTCTTGACCCGGCGCGTGTGTCGTGGAAGTTGTAGGTCTTGTGTGGTTTAATCCAAAGTTGGCGGTAAGCCAGCGCGATTAGGGAGAGAAGCATGGAACGCCCTCCAGCAGCGCCCTTCGCCCGGAGCCTTATCGCCGTGGCAGCGGTTGCGCTGCTTGTGGCGATCGGTTGCGCCTCGCCCCCCCCCGCGCCGACGACGGTCGATGATCCGGAGATCGAGCAGTACGTGATCGGTCCCGGGGATACCCTGAGTGTTCAGGTGTGGCGAAATCCGGAGCTCTCCATCAGTGTGCCCGTTCGACCGGATGGGCAGATCTCGACACCCCTGGTTGAGGATGTCCAGGCAAGCGGGGTCACCCCCACAGAGCTTGCCCGGGTCATGGAAGAGGAGCTCAGCCTCTATCTTCGGGATCCGATCGTCACCGTGATCGTCACTGGCTTTGCCGGACCCTACGACCGCCAGGTCCGGGTTATCGGGCAGGCCGCGCAGCCGCGGGCTCTCCAGTATCGGGAGGACATGTCCGTGATGGACGTGATGATCGAGGTCGGCGGCATCACCGATGTGGCCGCCGGCAACCGGACTGTGCTGGTCCGTAACGAGGACGGGGAGCGCAAGCAGTATCGGGTTCGCCTCCACGATCTGCTCAATCGTGGCGAGATCGATGCCAATGTCGATATCAAACCTGGCGACGTTTTGATCATTCCCGAGCGTTTCTTCTGACCGGCGGCCACGGGCGGGAGCGCAGCGAGGCGCTCCACGGAGGCACATTACGGTGCGTTTTTTCGGTCACTACATACCGCGGAAGGTGATGCTTCTGGTCGCCCTGGAGGGGGGCGTGGTGCTCCTCGGGCTTGCGGTGATCTTCCCGCTTCAGTCCGGTTTCGGCTCCCTCGGGCTGGAAGCGTTGCAGCTGCAGGTGGAAATGGTCCTCGCTGCCGGGGTCGTGCTGCTGAGCATGGCCGGCGTGGGGCTTTACGACATCGGGCAGATCACCATGCGGGATGGCGCCCTGATGGTCGGGGTGCGGCTCTTCCTCGCCGTTGTCGCAGCGGCGGCCGTGGTTCTTGTCATGCTCGCCGTAACCCCCTGGCTGGCTCTGGAGCCGCAAACGCTGATGGTGGCGATGGCTGCGGTCTTCCTGCTGCTGCTGGCGAAGCGGCTGCTCTACCAACGGGTGATCCTCGCCGATACCCTCAAGCCCCGGGTTCTGACGCTGGGTGTTGGCAGTCGCGCCACCGCGGTCTGCGAGCTGCACGGCGAAAACGGTCGCTATGAGCTGCCCTACCGGTTCCTTGGCTACATCGCGACCCCGGATACGGACCATGTGGACGTTCCCGTTGAGGAAGTGATCCATCAGCAGCAGGACGAGTCGCTCCTCGATCTCTGCCGGCGCTACCGCGCAGATGAACTGGTCGTAGCGGTGCGCGAGCGGCGCGGGCGCCTGCCGGTGAAGGAATTGCTGGAGTGCAAGCTCCACGAGATCTCCGTGATCGACATCACCGGTTTCCTGGAGCGTGAGCGTCGGCAAATGCGGCTCGACTCCCTCAATACCAGCTCCCTCGTCTTCGGTGAGGGATTTCGCCAGAACGGGACGCGGACCACGGTCAAGCGCGGCTTCGATATTGCCGTCAGCGTCGCCCTGCTGCTCGTGACCCTGCCGATCATGCTGGCAACGGCCGTGGCGATTAAGCTTGAAAGCGCCGGCCCGGTCTTTTTCTGTCAACAGCGCGTGGGCTTGGGCAATCAGCCTTACTGGCTCTACAAGTTCCGGAGCATGCGTGAAGACGCCGAGAAGGACGGCGTGCCCATCTGGGCGCAGCAGGACGATGACCGGGTCACGCGCGTCGGGCGGGTCATCCGTAAGCTGCGTATCGATGAGCTTCCCCAGATCCTCAACGTGCTCAAGGGCGAGATGTCCTTCGTCGGGCCCCGCCCGGAGCGGCCCCTGTTCGTTGAGCGGCTGGGTGAGGAGATTCCTTACTATCGGGCGCGCCATACGGTGCCGCCGGGGATTACCGGGTGGGCGCAGATCTGCTATCCCTACGGCGCATCGATTGAGGATGCTCGTCAGAAGCTGCAATACGATCTGTACTACATCAAGAATCATACCCTGTTCCTCGATCTGGTGATTTTGATTCGCACCGTCGCAGTGGTTTTGTTCGGTCAGGGCGCCCGTTAGCCGTCCTGGAGGGGGCATGCTCTCTGCTGCAAGCTATGTCGCCGCGGTAGCCGCCTTCCTGGCGCTTGCCGGGTTGACGCTTGTGCTCTGGCGGGACCGGCCTGCGGCGGTGGCGCTCATGGCAGCCGCCTTGCTAACCGTGGGTTGGGCAGGGGATCAGGCATGGCAAGCCTGGCAGGCCGGGCCGGCGACCGAACTCATCGGTAGCGGCTTCTGGGAGCTGTTGCGGGCCATCGGTTGGTTTGTCCTGCTGCTTGCCATCCTCGTGCGGATGTATGGCGACTCCCCCAAGGGGCAGCGAACCCTGCGTCGGTGGGGCGTGATGATCGGGGGCGTACTGTTGCTGGTCCTGATCCCCATGACCGGTGTCGGAGCGGTCCGGGATCAAATCTACGGACTGGCTCTGCTTGTGCTTCCCATCATGGGGCTGGTGCTGGTCGAGCAGGTCTACCGTAATACCCCGGAGCAGGAGCGCTGGTCGATCAAGTTCCTGTGTCTCGGTATTGGCGGAATCTTCGCCTTCGATCTCTTTCTGGTGGCAGACCTGGTGCTCTTTCAGGCTGTGGAGAGCCCCACGATCCAGGCGCGGGGGCTGGTCAATGCCTTGGTTGTGCCATTACTGGCCATCTCCATGCGCCGTCAGCTCCCTCACGAACGGGCCCCGGTGGTTTCCCGGCACCTGGTCTTTCACACCGCGGCGCTGACCGGTGCCGGCCTCTACCTGCTCGCTGTTGGCGGGGCGGTTTACCTGCTGCGGGAGTTCGGCGGGGACTGGGGGGCACTGTTACAGGCGGCATTGCTCTTCGGCGCCGTCCTGCTGTTGATCCTGATTCTCTTCTCCGGAAGTTTTCGTGCGCGATTGCGCCTGCTCATTAACAAGCACTTTTTCAACTACAAATACGACTACCGGAAGGAGTGGCTGCGCTTCACCGAGACGCTCTCCAGAGAGCACCACGAGCTGCCCTTGCGCCAGCGGGGGGTCGGGGCGATCGCCGAACTGGTGGACAGTCCGGGGGGATTGCTTTGGGCTCAGGACCGACAGGGCGACTACCGGCTGGAAGGGGTCTTGAACCTTGGTGAGCCGGAACACCCGCCGGAGCCGAGCGAAGGAGCGCTGGCGTGGTTCCTCCGGCAGACCGGATGGGTGGTGGATCTTGACGAGTTTCGCCGTGATCCGGACCTCTACCCTGCGCTGCAACCGCCGCAGTGGCTGTTGGACAATCCGCGGTACTGGCTTCTAGTCCCGCTGATTCAGGGCGAGGATCTGACCGGGTTCGTGGTTCTGGCTCAGCCTCGCGCGCCGCGGGTCATTGAGTGGGAGGAGCGCGACCTGCTCAAGACGGCCGGCCGGCAGCTGGCCGTCTACGTGGCGCTGATGCAGACCGACGAGGCGCTGCTCGAGGCGCGGCAGTTCGAGACCTTCCACCGCCTGGCGGCCTTCCTCGTCCACGACTTGAAGAACGTCTCGGGCCAGCTTTCGCTGGTGCTGGCCAATGCCGAGCGGCATCGGGATAACCCAGCGTTCGTGGCCAACGCCTTCGAGACCGTGGGCCATGCCCGGGAGCGTTTGGATCGCACGCTGGCGCAACTGCGCCATGCGCAGCCGGGACCGGCGACACCGGCACAGCGAGTGGACCTTGCCGAGGTCCTGCGGCAGGTGGTCAACGGGGCGCGCGGTGCCCCGCAGCCGGAGCTTCATCTGGAGCAGGAGGTAGAGGTCGTTGCCGACCACGATCGGCTGTTCAACGTCCTCTCTCACTTGGTGCGCAACGCCCAGGAGGCGACGCCCGCGGAGGGACGCGTGGTGGTTCGGCTCCGTCAACGGGAAGCGTGCGGCTATATTGTGATCGAGGACAACGGCCAAGGCATGGATGAGGCTTTCATTCGCGATCGGCTGTTTCGGCCGTTCCAGACCACCAAGGGCAATGCCGGCATGGGCATCGGCGTCTATGAGGCCCGGGAGTACATCGCCAGTCTGGGTGGACGCATCGACGTGGAAAGCGCCCCCGGGAGTGGGACGCGCTTTACCGTGCAGTTGCTTGCGCGCACCGCCGCGGTATCGCCGGCGCCTGCCGCGGCGGCGTCGTAAGAATGAGCAAGGAGCAAGAGACTGTGGCGGATACGTATAAGTTGCTGATCATCGAAGACGATGAGGGCCTGCAGGAGCAGCTGCGCTGGTGCTTCGACGGTTATGAAATCGTCCAGGCCTACGATCGGTCACAGGCCGTGAAGGAGGCCCGCCGCCACGAGCCGGAGCTGATCCTGGTCGACCTGGGGTTGCCGCCCGACCCGGCCAACGCCAGCGAGGGGCTGGCTGCCTTGCAGGAAGTCCTCGGCGAGGCGCCGCAGAGCAAGGCGATCGTTGTCACCGGCAACGACGACCGCGAGAACGCCCTGCGTGCCGTAGCGCTCGGCGCTTACGACTTCTACAGCAAGCCGGTGGATGCCGATACCCTCCGGCTGCTGGTGGACCGGGCGGCGCAGCTCTACGGCCTGGAGGCGGAGAATCGTCGCCTCGCGCAGCGGTCGGCCTCGCCCCTGGACGGATTCCTGACGGCGGATCCGGAGATGCTCCGCGTCTGCCGGATGGTCGAGCGGGTGGCGCCGGCGGATGCCACCGTCCTGCTCCGCGGCGAGAGCGGGACCGGCAAGGAGATCCTCGCGCGCGCCGTGCATCGGCTCAGCGGGCGCAGTGAGCAGCGGTTTGTGGCCATCAACTGCGCGGCCATCCCCGAGAACCTGCTCGAAAGCGAGCTCTTCGGCTACGAGAAGGGCGCGTTTACCGGCGCCCACCGGCAGACCATCGGCAAGATCGAGTACGCCGACGGCGGCACGTTGTTCCTCGATGAGATCGGCGACCTGCCGCTGAGCTTGCAGGCGAAGCTGCTGCGTTTTCTCCAGGAGCGAGTCATCGAACGGGTGGGGGGTCGCCAGTCGATCCCGGTGGATGTGCGCGTGGTCTGTGCGACCCACCGGGATCTGGGGCAGATGATCCGCGAGGGCGACTTCCGCGAGGATCTCTTCTACCGGGTTGCCGAGATCGAGCTCACTATCCCGGCGCTGCGCGAACGCCAGGGGGATGCCGCTCTTGTCGCGCACGCGCTGCTCGAGCGCTTCGCCCGCGAGCAACAGCAGCCACGGCGCGAGTTTACGCCGGAGGCCATCGATGCCATTGAGGCCTACACTTGGCCGGGGAACGTGCGCGAGATGGAGAACGTCATCCGCCGCGCAGTGATCATGGCGGATGGCAAACGGATCACCCCGGAGGAACTGGGGCTGGAGGTCCCCGGGGAGGAAGAGGATGACAGTCTGAGGCTCAAGCAGGTCCGCGATCGGG
>PUNM01000007.1 GCA_003552625.1 Ectothiorhodospiraceae bacterium | reverse complement strand
GAGACCACCACGCTCGAGGCGGTGACCACCAGCAGGGTGGCGATGCCCAGCCCCAGCCCGGCCACGGCGGTGGTGGTCACCGCCAGCAGCGGGCAGAGGCCAAGGAGCTGGACCAGGGCGGCATTGTTGCCCCACAGGCCGTCGCGGAAGATGGTCGCAGTTCGCGGTGTCTCACTCATTGCGCGGGGCCCTCCGTCTGCGCGCCGTCCAGAGGCGCCGGCTCGCCATCGTCTGCTTCCTCCACGCCGCGGTAGGCGTCCGGGTCGGCCGCGAAATCGACCAAGACCTCGCGCACGGCATCGATCACTGCGCGCGCTGTGATCGTCGCCCCCGTGATGCCGTCGAACTCCCCGCCGTCCTGGGCCACCCGCCACTGCGGTTCCGGCGGGTTGTCCAGGGAGTGGCCATCGAAGCCGTGGATCCAGTCGCTGCGGTCGGCCTCAATGGCGTCCCCGAGACCGGGGGTCTCACGGTGGGCGACGGTCCGCACACCGAGAATCCGGCCCTCCGGGTCGAGGCCGATAAGCAGGCGGATCGTGCCCGAGTAGCCCTCCGGTGTCGTCACCTCCACGGCGGTGCCCGTGAAGGTGTCGCCGGAAAAAGCCGGGAAGATGCGCAGGGGCTCGCCCCCGGGAACCGGCGTCGGTCGGCGGTAGGCGGCTTCCTCCGGGGCGTTGTCGTACTCATGCGGCAGGACCGCCTCAAGCCGGTCCAGGACCACCTGCCGCTCGGCTGCGCTGATGCGCTCGTGGGTCTGTTCGTAAACCAGAGCCACTGCAGCCAGGCCGACGCCGACAAAGCCGGCAAGCACCAACCCGGCGCGCAGGCTTGCGGGTACCTTCACGCCGTTCCTCCCCCGCTGCGCCGGACGATGTAGTCAAGCAAGGGGGCGGCGGCGTTCATCATCAGTACCGCGAAGGCGAAGCCGTCCGGGTGCCCACCCAGTTCGCGGATGACCACGGCCAGTACCCCGATCAATCCGGCGTAGATCAGGCGGGCGGTGCCCTCGCTTGGTGCGGTCACCGGATCGGTGGCAATAAAGAAGGCCGCCATGAGTGTGGCCCCGGTGAGCAGATGGAAGGTTAGTGGTGCGCCGTCGCCGAGCTGCAGCAGCCCGGCAGTGGCCAGTGTGCCCGCGATCACCCCGAGCGGCAGGCGCCAGTCGATGATCTGCCGTGCAAGGAGAAAGAGCCCGCCCAGCAAAAAGCCCCCCCCCAGCCAGAGCCAGGCCCCGCTCGCCGCCAACAGGCCGCTCAGGCCACCATCGGTCATCGCCGGGAATCCTTGCGTTGCGAGCCGGTCAAGGGGTGTTGCGTGGGTCAGCGCATCGGTTACCGGTGTCAGCGCACCGGTGAGGAAGTAGTCCAGCGCTTCGCGGGCCGGCAGACTGGCTCCCCAGCCGGCCTCCGGCGGTGGCCAAAGGCTGATCGCCTGCGGGAAGGCCAGCATCACGGCCAGGTAGCCGACCATGGCGGGATTGAAAACGTTCTGGCCTAACCCTCCATAGACCTGTTTGCCCAGGAGCACACCGAGCGCACCCGCGAGCGCCGGGATCCAGAACGGCAGTGCCGGGGGAAGGGCGAGGGCGATGATCGTTGCGGCAAGGGGCGTGCTGCCGTCGAGGATCGCCGCTGCCGCTGACTGCCCGCGCAGGCGCAGCACCAGCGCTTCCGCGATTACAGCGGCGCCGAGTGCTGCAGCCAGGTTGAGCAGCACGCCCACGCCGAAGAGGTGGGCCATGACGGCCACCCCCGGTAGAAGGGCGAGCACCACCTGTCCCATGATTCCGGGCGTCGTGGGTGCCGCCAAGCTCAGCCCTCCGTGGTCTCGCTCTGGCGGTCTTGCTTGGCGCTCGCGGCCATCGCCTCGCGCTTGCGCCGGCGCGCCTCTTCCTTCTCCCGGCGGCGGCGTTCCTCGCGGGCCTGCTGCGCTTCGTGACGGCGGCGCGCCCGCTCCGCCTGCTCCCGTTCCCGCATCCGGGCACGGAGCGCATCCCGGGCATGGCCGAGAATGCCCGAGAGCGGTACCGAACTCGGGCAGACCAGTTCGCAACTCGAGCAGCCGGTGCAGCGCATCGGGTCGAGTTCGATGGATTCGGCCGGCTCTCCGACGCCAACCCCGGCGCGGATCCGGCTGACCAGCTCCAGCGGCTTGAGGCCCTCCGGGCAGACCTCGGCGCAGCGACCGCAGCGGATGCACGGTTGCTCCATGCGGGGGGCTTCGTCCGGCGCTTCGACCACGATCCCGTTCATGCCGTGAGTCAAGGGCACCTCGCGATCAGCCACCGGCGTGCCCATGATTCCGCCGCCGACAATCACCCGGCAACCGGGCTCAGTGGCGTTGCCGATCAGGGCGGTCAGCGGCGTGCCGACCCGAACCCAGTAGTTCCCCGGGTCCGTTGCACCGCCGCCGGTGACGGTGACCAGCCGTTCAATGGAGGCTTCACCATAGAAGCAGGCGCGGTGGATAGCCGCCAGGGTGGAGACGTTCTGACAGACCACGCCGACGGCCGGAGGGCGCGCTCCAGGCGGTACGGTGCGGCCGGTAGTCGGGAAGACGATATGCCGCTCGTTACCGGCTGGGTAGTGACCGGCCACCTGAACCACCTGGATGTCGGCCTCTGCCGTTTCGATGGCCCGTTGCGCCGCTGCTGCGGCCTCTGGCGCGCTGCTCTTGACGGCTACGAGGATGCGGTCCGCCCCGCAGGCGCGCGCGGCGATGCGCGCCCCGGAGATGATGTCGTCAGCGCGCTCGCGAAGCAGGGTTTCGTCGCAGGTCAGGTAGGTGTCGCACTCGACGCCGTTGACCACCAGGGTGTCCACGTCGCACTGGGCGGCGTCGGCCAGCTTCAGAGAGGACGGGAACGCGGCGCCGCCCATGCCGCGAATGCCCGCATCCCGGATCCGCGTGAGCAACTCGCGCGGCTCGCTGCGCAGCGGGTCCGGGAGGGTGGGCATGGGGTTCTCGGGGCGGTCAGCGCCATCCGCGGTCAGGATTAGGCAGGTGATCGTCCCGCCGGCCGGATGAACGATGGGACGCCGCTCGATGCCGGCGATGACCCCGGAGGTCGGGGCGTGCAGGGGGACACCACGCCCCGGCTGCGTCACCGGTGTGCCGCGACGGACCCTGTCGCCGACCCCCACCGTGGGGGTGAGTTCGGCCCCGGAATGGTCGAGCAGCGGCAGAACGAACTGCTCCGGTAGCGCCAGGCTCCGGGGGGGCTGGCCGCGCGTGCGATCCTTGGCCCCGGATACGGCAACCCCGCCGCGGCGTGGCTCGACTTCCGGGTGGCGCAGGGGGCCCGGGCGCAACTGCGGCTGCGCCGCCGTGCTCTGCGCCGTGGGCAGGGGGCGTACCCGACTGTTCAGCGGTGGCTCGACCGCCTCCATGTGGATGCAGTCCATGGGGCAGGCATCGACGCAAAGCCGGCAGCCGGTGCACTCGTCCGCGATGACCGTGTGCACTTGCCGCTGCGCTCCCAGGATGGCGTCCACAGGGCAAGCGGGCAGGCAGCGGGTGCAGCCGATGCACTGGCTCTCATCGATAAAGGCGATCAACGGCCCGCTGTCGGCCTCATTGGCCGGCTCGGCGTCCACCTGGAGCAGATCCGCAATGGCGCGGACTGTCCCATTGCCGCCCGGTGTGCAGAGGTTGACCGGTGCCTGTCCGGCAGCGACCGCCTCCGCGTAGGGGCGGCAACCGGGATAGCCGCACTGACCGCACTGGGTCTGCGGGAGGAGTTCGTCGATGCGCTCGACCACCGGGTCGCGCTGGCCGGCAAGGCGCCGTCCGGCGGCGCCCAGGCCGACACCGCAGACACCGGCGATCGCCGTAAGTGTTAGGACCGCGCTGAGCATACGCTATAGGGTACCATGCCGAAGTCGTGGATCAGCCTCGTGCCGCTTGTGTCGGGTTGCGGCCGCGTCATGCGTAGCGGCTCGTCTCCGGGGCCGGGTGGCTCCATCTCCTCGCCGGAGTCGAGGACTTGCGGGGCTGCGTAAAGCGTCGCCCCCTCGGCGCGTAGCGCCAGTGCAATCGCATCGCTGGCGCGGCTGTCGATGAGAGTGCGCTCACCATCCGGGCCCTCGAGTTCCACGGCTGCCACGAAGGCTCCGTCGCGGATTGCATCGATGTAGGCGGCGCGCAGCGTGTAGCCAGTCGTCTCCAGCGCGCGGATGAACAGATCGTGGGTCATCGGCCTTGGCGGCGTGCGGCCGCGCAGCGCATCATCGATGGCCTGCGCCTCCAGCGGGCCGATGAAGATCGGCACCGCGCGCTCGCCATCGAGCTCGCTGAGCAGAACGATTGGCGCTGCCGCACCCCCCTCTTGGAGCGCGAGGGTATTGGCCTCGACCTCCACCATTTCCTCCCGCTCCACGGCCAGCTCGCGCTCACCGGCCTGGGCGAGCCCGGCGAAGCCCATGAAGCCCATGGCCAATATGCCCGCGCTGACCAGCGCGATCGGGGCACCGCGGAAAGGCCGCGGTACAGCGGAGCTTTCCAGGCGCTCGCGCAGCGCAGCGAAGACCACCAGCACGAGGCCGAAGCCCGCAGCGGCGGCTGCCCCGTAGACCGCTGAGGCGAGCAGATCGTGCTCGCCGCGCAGGTTGAGCAGCGCCACGCCGAGCACGGCGCAGTTCGTGGTGATCAGTGGCAGGTAAAGGCCGAGGACCTGCTGCAGCATCGGGCTGGTAAAGCGTACGGTCATCTCCGTGAGCTGGACGGCGACGGCAATGATCAGGATAAAGGTGGGCGTGCGCAGGTACTCTGCATCGAGCGGCACCAGGATGTAGGTAAATGCCAAGTAACTGAGCACAGAGGCCAGGGTCAAGACAAACGCCGTGGCGGCGGCCATGCCGGCCGCCGTCTCCACCTTCCGGGAGACGCCCATAAACGGGCAGAGCCCAAGGAACTGGGTGAGGACAAAGTTGTTGACCAGGACCGCGGCTACCGCCAATAAGAGGAGGTCCATGTACTACTCCCGACTCGGTCGTTATCCGGCACTATCCTGTACCTTGAAACTTAACACCGGAGCCTCACTGTCCACCACGACAGGAGACAACCCAGAGGTGGCAAGCGAAATGACGGTATCACACCCCCTGAAACGGTTCCTTCTCGTGCTCGCGTTCCTCCTGCCCATGGCTTTCATGCCCGCCATCGCGGAGGATCTGGACCACCTCCAGCCGGAGGAGCGGAACACGGTGGAGATCTTCCAGCGTTACGGCCCCTCGGTGGTCGCTATCGAGGTCTCAGTGCGTGGTGAGCGGGTTGATCCGCTCCAGGGGATCCCGGAAGAGATGATCCCGCCGGGGTTTCGTGAGTTCTTCCAGCGCCCGGAGCGCGAGCGGCGTGAGTCGCCCCGACGTCAGGGCGCGGGGAGCGGTTTCGTCATCGATGACGATGGCCATATCGTCACCAATTACCACGTCATCCGCTCGGCGTTGCAGGACGACAGCATCGAGCTGCGCGAGGGCGCCTCGGTCAAGCTCAGCTTCGCCGATCACGACGCCGTTCCCGCCGAGGTCATCGGTGCCAACGCCCTCTACGATCTCGCCCTGCTGCGACCGAAAGATGTCGAAGACCTGCCGGAGGAGGCATCCCCGATCCCGCTGGCCGATTCGGATCAGGTGCTGGTGGGGCAGAAGACCATTGCCATCGGTAATCCGTTTGGTCTGGCATCCACTGTCACTACAGGCATCGTTTCTGCCCTGGGGCGCGACCTGCCCGGCGTCGGGCAGATCGAGATCCCCATGGTTCAGACCGATGCCGCCATCAATCCGGGTAACTCCGGAGGCCCCCTGCTGAATTCCGCTGGGGAGGTGATTGGTGTCAATACGGCCATCGTACCGGGCGGCGGTGGCCCGATGGGGCGCGGCGGCTCGGTCGGCGTCGGTTTTGCCGTCCCCAGCAACCTGCTTCAGGAGAGCCTCGACGAACTCAAGGAGGGGGGGCTGACCGATCTCACCTCCCGGGCTCGGCTCGGGGTGCGCATCGCCGGCCTTGACGGTTATCCCCAAGGCATCCGTGAGCGGCTCAACCTACCCGATCGCGGTGTCATGGTGGTCGAGGTTGAAGAGGGCAGCCCTGCGCAAGACGCCGGCCTGCAGGGTGCAACCTTTGAGGTCAGCGTCGATGGCCGCCCGCTGCCCGCGGACGGGGACGTCATTACCCATGTTGATGGCGAGCGGGTGACCGAGCCGCGCAACCTGCAGCGCCAGATCTTCGCCCGGCGTGCGGGGGACTCCGTGACGCTGACCATCCAGCGCGACGGCGAGGAGCAAGAGGTGGAGGTCGAACTCCGCGAAGTGCCTCGGCAACGTTAGTCTGGCCGTCGGGGTCGGCGGCGTCGCTCTGGGTGAGCGCGGCGCTGCCGGTCCCGCGGGGCCGTGATCAGCTAGGAACGCGGCAGGGTCACGCCGGTCTGCTTCATGTACTTCCCGCCACGGTCCGCATAGGACGTCTCACAGACCTCGTCGGACTCAAAGAACAGCATCTGTGCGACCCCCTCGTTGGCGTAGATCTTCGCCGGCAAAGGAGTCGTGTTGGAGAACTCCAGGGTTACGTGGCCCTCCCACTCCGGCTCCAGGGGCGTCACGTTGACGATGATCCCGCAGCGCGCATAGGTCGACTTGCCCAAGCAGATGGTCAGCACGTTGCGCGGTATGCGGAAGTATTCGAGCGTATACGCCAGCGCGAAGGAGTTCGGCGGAATGATGCAGACATCGGCGTGGACGTCGAAAAAGCTGTCGGCATCGAAGTTTTTCGGGTCCACCACAGCCGAGTTGATGTTGGTGAAGATCTTGAAGTCCTTCCCGCAGCGGACATCGTAGCCGTAGCTTGAGGTGCCGTAGGAGATCATGCGGGCACCGTCCGAGCCGTGGCGTACCTGCCCCGGCTCGAACGGCTCGATCATGCCGTAGGATTCGGCCATGCGCCGGATCCATCGGTCGGATTTGATCGTCATTCCCGGTCCATCCTCTAGAGCATATGCCCGAGCATCGCAGTGGCGATGGTGAAGTAGATCAGAATGCCGGCGATGTCGGCGATCGACGTGATCAGCGGCGCACTCGCCGTGGCCGGGTCCAGGTTCAGCCGGGTCAGGCCGAAGGGCAGCAGCATGCCGATCATGCTGCCCATGAAGACCACCGCCACCATGGCGAAGGCGACCACCCAGGCGATGTCCAGCCCGCCGCGGTAGAGTCCCAGCGCCCAGACTGCAAGACCCACGGTCAGGCCGAGAGCAATGGCCACACCGGCCTCCTTGCCCCACAGGCGTAGCCAGTCCTTCGCCTTGACGTCGCCGGTGGCCAGCGCTCGAACCATGAGCGTGGCGGACTGGGTGCCGGCATTACCACCGGTATCCACGACCAGTGGGAGGAAGGTGACGAGAACGATGACCGCTTCGATAGTCTCCTCGAAGGAAGCGATAATCTCGCCGCCGAACATGTTGATGAAGACCAGCAGCACCAGCCAGCCTACCCGGCGTTGGTAGAGCAGCTTCATGCTGGCGTCGCGCATGCTGAAGTTGAGCACGCCGACACCGCCGACCTTCTGGAAGTCCTCGGTCGCCTCGGCCTCGGCCACGTCCATGACATCGTCGGGCGTGACCGTGCCGAGGAGGACGCCTTCCGTATCGACCACCGGTAGCGCGGTCAGGTCGTAGCGCTGGACCGTCTCCACCGCCTTCTCGCGGTCCTCGAAGGCCGACACACTGATGAAGTGGTGGTCCATCAGCTCCTCGACGACCGTCTCCGGCGGCGAGACGATGAACCGTCGGATCGTCAGGGCGTCGAGCAGGCGACCATCGCGGTCGGTGACATAGATGACGTTCACCGTCTCCGCTTTCTGGCGCTGCCCGCGAATGTGCTGCAGGCACCTTTCCACGGTCCAGTCCGCGCGCACGGCGATGTAGTCCGGCGTCATCAGGCGCCCGACGCTCTCCGCCGGGTAGCCGAGCAGCTCCCGGGCCTCGCGTTGCGCCCCCGGGGGCAGCAGCTCAAGCAGCCGCTGGGTGGCCTCGGCGGGCAGCTCCTGGAACAGCGCGGTACGGTCGTCCGGGGTGAGCGCGGCGACGATCTCCCGCGTCTCGTGGTCGGTCATGTCCTGGAGCAGCGCGTCCTGGTTGTCCCCGGAGAGGTAAGAGAAGACCTCCGACGCCCGGGGCCGGGGCAGCAGCTTGAACAGGAAAATACGCTGGGATTTCTCCAGGCGCAGAATCAGTTCAGCGATATCCTGAGCGGGCAGCTCCTCGATACGCGCGCGGACCTCCTTCCAGCGTCGCCCATCGAGCAGCGGCCGGATCTCTTCCAAGATCGCCTCGTACTCCATCCCGTGCTCCTTCTGCGATTCGGTGTTCGCTTGAGCCACAGGCGGCACACTGGGTGTGGTACGCCTGCTCTCCGTCCCCTATTCCAACACGATTGACGCGCGCGTGCCGCTCACGTATGAAGAGCCGCTTGAGTTCACTCTTTGCACGGAGCGCACATGGCCCTGTGGATTGCCGTTCTCCTCGGGATTGTCCAGGGGATCTTCATGTTCCTGCCGGTCAGCTCGACGGCGCACATGGTGCTGGTTGAGCACTGGCTGATCGGGCAGGACCACCCCATGCCGGCGCCGGAGAGCGCCGAGATGATCCTGTTCAACCTGGTGGTCCACGTCGGGACGCTGATCTCCATTGTCGTGGTCTTCGCCCCGAGCCTGCTGCGGTTCACCCGCTACAGCCTGCGCGACGCCTACGGCTGGGCGCGGGCAGGGCGTTTTCAGGGGCCGCCGCTTTTTGCGCGGCTCTTCCTCCTGGGGATGCTCTCCGTGCTCTTCACCGGCCTGGTCGGGCTCAGCCTCAAGGCGGTCTTCGAGCACGTCTTCGCGACCCCGTGGATGATCGCAGTGACGCTGATCGTCACCGGCGGCCTGCTCTTTTGGACCGACAAGCTGCCGCCCCGGCGGCGCAGCCTGAGAAAGACCGGGATCGGGACGGCGACCATCATCGGCATCGCCCAGGGCTTCGCCTTGATGCCCGGGCTCTCGCGCAGCGCACTGACCATCGTCTTCGGCCTCTTCGCCGGGCTCAAACGGCGCTGGGCGGCGGAGTACAGCTTCTTCCTGGCGATCCCCACCATCTGTGCCGCGACGCTCCTGCAGGCGATCGAGGTCTACCGGCTCGGCGGCCTGGGGGAGGTCAGTCCGGCAGCGCTGGCGGTCGGCTTCGTCGTAGCCGCCGTGGTCGGTGTGATCTCCCTGAAGCTGGTGATCTACTTCCTCTACCGTGCGCAGCTCAAGGTCTTCGCCTTCTACGTCTGGGCACTGGCGGCCGCTATTCTCACCGGCCTCATTGACCTGCCGATCTAAGCCTCAGCCGGCTGGCGGGGTGGTGGTGCCCGCCAGCCGGCGCGGCTTAGAAGCGGATGGCGTCGAAGGAGATGCCGAGGTAGAACTCGTCATCCTCTCCGGAGGACATCACCCGGCCGTAGGCCAGATCGAGATCCACCAGGCCGTCGAGAAGGCCGGCGCGCAGACCGAGGGCGCCGCGGGCATCGTTGTCGCTATCCGTATTGCCGGTCACCTGAAGGATGACGTCCCAGCGCTCGGTGAAGCGCCAGTCGATACCGGTGCCCCAGATGCCGTCGGTGTCGTCGGCTTGCCGGTTGTGGTTGAGTCCGAAGTTGGCGTGGAAGGTCGTCCGCTGCCCCCAGTCCACGGAGTAGGGAACGAGGACGTAGTGATCCCGTCGCTGATCCTCGCTGATGCTGTAATCGACACCGGCTGCCAACCCCAGGCCGAAGCCGTCGCGGCGGCGGTCGCGCCAGAGCCACAGCCCTTCGAGATCGAGAAAAGCACCGGCGCTTTCGTCTTCAACGCCCTCGGTGCCCAGGCCCACGGTGGTCTGCCAGTTGCCGGTGCCGCGGGTGGTCAGGGCGCCGAATGTGCCTACCCGATCCCCCTCGCTGCGATCGACCTCTTGGTGCCAGAGCTCCACGGTGCCGCTGCGCCGGTCGATCAGTTCGGCCTCGATGATCTCGTAGGCGTCGCCGGGCAGCGGGCCGCCGGCCGCTGAGCCCGCTGCGAGTCCGCCCCCGAGCCCGGCCGTCACCATCCACCACCGGTACCGCTGCATACTGCCTCCTGTCTATCTTGTACGATCTGGCATAATGCGCCGCTTACCGCAGCAGCCAGACGAAACCTGAGCCTATGGCACGCCGTATCCTGGTCACCAGCGCCCTGCCTTACGCCAATGGCCCGATCCACCTGGGCCACATGGTCGAGTACATCCAGACCGATATCTGGGCACGGTTCCAGCGGCTGCGGGGCAATGAATGCTACTACGTCTGCGCCGACGACGCCCACGGCACGCCGATCATGTTGAAGGCGCGGGAGCGCGGCGTCGAGCCGGAGCAACTCATCGAGGAGATGGCCACCAGCCACCAGGCTGACTTCGCCGACTTTCTCATCGCCTTCGATCGCTATTACTCCACCCACTCGGAGGAGAATCGCCACTTCGCCGAGCTGATCTATCAGCGTCTGGAGGCCGGCGGCCACATTGAGCGCCACACGATCGAGCAGCTCTACGATCCGGGCGAGGGGATGTTCCTCCCCGATCGCTACATCAAGGGCACCTGTCCACGCTGCGGCGCCGCTGAGCAGTACGGCGACTCTTGTGAGGCGTGCGGGGCTACTTACACCCCGGCGGAGCTCCGCGACCCGGTCTCGGTGATCTCGGGTGAGCGCCCGGAGGTCCGTGAGAGTGAGCACTTCTTCTTCCGGCTCGCCGACTTCGAGGCCCTGCTTCGCCAGTGGGCCAGCACCGAGCACCTGCAGCCGGAGATCATCAACAAGCTCAACGAGTGGTTCGAGGCCGGGCTGCGCGATTGGGACATCTCCCGCGACGCGCCGTACTTCGGCTTCCGCATCCCGGGGACCGACGACAAGTATTTCTATGTCTGGCTGGATGCGCCCATCGGCTACATGGCCAGCTTCCGGCGCCTGGCCGACGAGCGCGGCATCGACTTCGACGCCTTCTGGAGTGCCGAGCGCGCCGACGAGACCGAACTCTACCACTTCATCGGCAAGGACATCGCCTACTTCCACACCCTGTTCTGGCCGGCGATGCTCCACGGTGCCGGCTACCGCACCCCGACGGCGGTCTACTGTCACGGCTTTCTGACCGTCAACGGGCAGAAGATGTCGAAGTCCCGCGGCACCTTCATCACCGCCCGCACCTATCTCGACCATCTGGACCCGGAGTACCTGCGCTACTACACAGCGGCCAAGCTCTCGGACTCGGTAGAGGACATCGACCTCTCCTTCGACGACTTCGTCCAGCGCGTCAACGCCGACGTGGTGGGCAAGCTGGTGAATATCGCCAGCCGCTGTGCCGGGTTCATCACCAAGCGCTGCGACGGGCAGTTGGCGGACCGGCTGCGTGCTCCGGATCTCTTCCGCACCTTCACCGCCAGCGCCGAGCGCATTGCTGATCTCTACGAGCGGCGGGAATACGCCCGGGCGGTGCGCGAGATCATGCAGCTGGCGGACCAGGCGAACCAGTACATCGATGCGGAGAAGCCCTGGGAGCTGGCCAAGGACCCGGAGCAGCTGGGAGCCGTCCAGGAGATCGGTACGGTGGGGCTCAACCTCTTCCGGGTGCTGGTCGTCTACATCAAGCCGATCATGCCGCAGCTGGCTGCTGACGCTGAGGCCTTCCTGGATATACCGGCGCTGGACTGGAGCAGCGTCCAGTCACCGCTGCTCGGCCACACCATTAACCGGTTCAAGCCGCTGAAGACACGGATCGACCCCCAGCACGTGGAGGCCATTGTGGAAGCATCGAAGGAGAGCCTGGGCGGCGAACCGGCCCAGGAGCGCGAGCCGAAGGGCCGTCTCGCTGAAGATCCGATCGACGAGACGATCACTATCGACGACTTCGCCAAGCTCGATCTGCGGGTGGCCGAGGTTCGCGTCGCCGAGACGGTCGAAGGCGCGGATAAGCTGCTGCGCCTGGAACTCGACCTCGGTGGCGAGACCCGTCAGGTCTTTGCCGGCGTCCGCCAGGCGTATAGCCCGGAGCAGCTCATCGGTAAGCAGGTGGTCTGTGTGGCCAACCTCAAGCCCCGGAAGATGCGTTTCGGTACCTCGGAAGGCATGGTTCTGTGCGCCGGCCCCGGAGGCGAGGATCTCTGGGTCGTCGGTCCGGACGCGGGGGCGGAGCCGGGGATGCGGGTCAAATAGCGCGATCCCGTGGCGCAGCGGGCCCCGCGGTCAGTCGCGGATCGGCCCGCTGACCTCGGTCAGTTCCATGACGAAGGTCCGGCCACTGTCGATGTGCTCGATCTTGACCGGCAGGTTGCTCCAGCGGCGGTAGACCCAGGCGTTCGATTCACGGTCGCTGTCCCCTTCTCGAACGCGCTGGACCCGCTCGGCGCGGTAGGAGCCGGCAGGCACGGAGACCCGCTCCCGCCCCTTGCGCTCAAAGGTGTAGTCGCTGATCTCGCCGTCGTCGGCGATGCGATAGGTCAGTCTGCGCTCAATGGTCCCGGCCAGATCCCGCATGATCAGAAGTTGCGGCAGCAACCGGTCCACGGCGCCGTCTTCCCAGTCCAGCGTCTCCCCGTCATCGAAGCGGATGGTGGTCGTCTCGGCATCGAAAACGACGGTCTCCTCGCGCTCACTGCGGCCGGATCGCTTGTGGGTGAAACGCTCCGGCTCAAGCGAGCCGTCCCCTGCTACCCGGCCTTCACTGATATCGGTCAGATCAGTGCGCAGTACGGCGCGGGCAATACCACGCGGGCGGACGTGCATCTCGTAGCGGTAGCGGTCGTCGCCGATGTACTCGAGTTCCAGGCGGCTTTCGCCCAGGGTCAGGCGCCCGTAGCGGACCTCGTACTCGGCGCGAAATGCGGGAATTCGCTCATCGCCAGCTGCGGCCGCGGGTGCGCTGAGTCCGCCGGCCAGCAAGGCCGCGGCGAGCGCGAATGCGGTGAGCAGGCGGCCGTAGCCGGGGTTGGTCATGCTCGGGAATGGCTCCGTGGACATACCGGTTCCTTTTTACCAGGCGTCCACGTCGTCCTCCGCGTGGACGCGCACCGGGGCATCGAGCCGCCGGCCGTCGAGCCAGGGGCCGTCGTCGGCGAGGGTCAGGCGACCGCTGGTGTACCAGCGCACCGCCAATGGATAGATGCGGTGCTCCTGGGCCTGTACCCGCCGAGCGAGGGCCTCCGGCGTATCGTCGGTGTGCACGGGGACCACGCCCTGGCAGATCGGCGGTCCGGCATCCAGCTCCGGTGTGACGAAGTGGACGGTGCACCCGTGTTCTTGGACACCGGCATCCAGCGCGCGTTCATGGGTGTGCAGGCCGCGGAAGTCCGGCAGCAGCGACGGGTGGATATTGAGGATGCGCCCGGCGAAAGGCGCGATCAGCGTCGGCGTGAGGATCCGCATGAAACCGGCAAGTACCACCAGGTCGATGCCAAGGCGCTGCAGGTGGTTGGCGACGGCGGCGTCGAACGCCTCCCGGGTGTCGTAGGCGCGGTGATCAAAGACCGTGGTGGCCACGCCGGCGTCGGCGGCGCGCTGGAGCCCGCGGGCGTCTGCCCGGTTGCTGAGCACCTCCACCACCGACCCGGGCAGGCGCCCGGCGCCCTGCTCATCGAGGAGGGCCTGAAGATTGCTGCCGCTGCCGGAGATCAGAACCGCGATGCGCATTCCCGCGCTCACTGCGCCCGCCCGTCAATACGCAGTCGCGGCTCCTGCTCATCGCTGGCGCGGACGGTACCGATCCGCCAGGCTGCCTCGCCCTGCTCGCGGAGGTGGGCCAGTGCCTGCTCGGCCTGGTCGGCAGGCACACAGGCGATGAAGCCGACGCCGCAATTGAACGTGCGCAGCATCTCTGCATCCGCCACATTGCCGGCGCGGGCGATCCACCGGAAGATCGCCGGGTGCTCCCAGGCGTCCAGATCGGCGGCGAAGTGATCGGGCAGCACCCGGGGAAGATTCTCCGGGAGGCCGCCCCCGGTAACGTGGCAAAAGGCCTTGACGGGGACCGTGGCGGCCAAGTCGAGCGCCTGGCTGACGTAGATCCGCGTTGGACGCAGCAGGTGATCAATCAGCGGCTCCCCGTCGAGTTCTTCCTGCAGCGCCTCCGGGTGGCGTTCGAGGATCTTGCGGATCAACGAGTAGCCGTTGGCGTGAGGGCCGGAGGCAGGCAGCGCGATCAGGGCGTCACCGTCGGTCACCGTGGTGCCTTCGATCAGGGCGTCGCGCTCGACGACGCCGACGCAGAAGCCGGCCAGGTCGTAGTCCTTGTCGGCGTAGATCCCGGGCATCTCCGCCGTCTCGCCGCCGAGCAGCGCGGCTCCGGCCTCCCGGCAGCCGGCAGCGATCCCTTGGACGACGGCAGCGGCCGTGTCTACGTCCAGACTGCTGGTCGCGTAATAGTCAAGGAAGAAAAGCGGCTCTGCGCCCTGGACGACCACGTCGTTGACGCACATGGCCACCAGATCGGTCCCGATCCCCTCGTGTCGGCCGGTCTCGATGGCCAGCCGCAGCTTGGTACCGACCCCGTCGGTGCCGGCAACGAGAACCGGGCGCCGGTAGCCGGTCGGCAGTTCCACCAGCCCGCCAAAGCCGCCGATCCCGCCCAGGACTTCCGGCCGGCGCGTGGACTCGACGGCGGGTCGGATGCGCTGAACCAGATCGTTGCCGGCGTCGATATCGACCCCGGCATCCCGGTAGGTCAAGGGGCGTTCGTCATCCACGGTGGCTCTCCTGAAATCGGTGGACGAGTAGTATGACGGCCGGGGCCCGGGAGCGCCAAGCCGCCGGCCGCTTCGGGGTCTTTCGCCTGTGGTGGATCAGGGTCAACGTCGTTCCTTCGGCGTGCTATGTTAGCCCGCTCCTTCAGGCAACGCGCAGCGCTGTGCCCATGGCCGTCAAACCGCTATCAGGTGGCCGCCCCGCGCCGTTTCGCGCGCCGTGCGGCGTTCAGAACGCCTCGGGCTTGTGGTCGCGAGGTTTGCGCTCGCTGCTGCGCGCCTTTGCTTGGGGGGGTGCGCTGGTGCTGGCTGTCTGCGTGGGGTCGGCACAGGCCGGATTTTATACCGTGGAGGTCCCCGTCGATAATCGCCAGGATACGGAGCGCGAGCGCGCCGTGGAGGCCGGGCTGGAGCGTGTGCTCGGTCGCATGGTCGGTGTCTACGATGGCCTCGAAGACCATCCGGCTGCTGCGTTGCTGGAAGAGGCCGAGCGCTATCTGGAAGGGTTTCGCTACGTCCGGGTGGATGATCAGCTGGCCGTGGAACTTCGCTACGAGGGGCCCCTGATCCGGCGCGCCCTCGGCGAGCGGGAGGTCCCGGTCTGGGACAGCTACCGTGCCCCCATCCTTCTCTGGGTGGCGACGGAGATCGACGGCGACCGGCAGATGGTGAACCCGGCCGTCACCGGCCCGGAGCAGGACCTGCTGGAACGGCTGCAGCGCGGGGCCGAGGAGCGCGCACTGCCGCTGATCTTCCCGCTGCTCGACCTGACCGACCGTCGCCGGGTTGGTTTCCTCGATGTTTGGGGCGGTTTCGAGGAGAGTCTGGAGGAGGGGTCGGCCCGGTACGGGCGTGGTGGAGTGATCGCGGTCGGGCTCCGCCAGGCCGCCTCTGGCGCCTGGCATGGTCGCTGGAGCATCCTCGCCGGCGAGCAGAGCCGCCAGTTCCACGTCGGCCCCGGACCGCTGGAGGCGGTCGTGGAGGAAGGCCTGAACACCGCCGGCCGACTGCTGACCGAGCGCTACGCGGCGATCCCCGGCGAGCACGATGGCCAGCAGCTGGAACTCGTGCTCACCGGCGTCGATGGCGTGGATCACTACCTCGGTGCCCTGCGCCACCTGGAGTCTGTCCGCGGGGTGGAGCGTGTCGATGTACGCAGGGTCGATGGCGACCAGCTGGTGATCAGCCTGATCGTTGAGCGCAATCCAGAGCGGGTGGCCGAAGATCTGGATGAGTCGGAGCGGCTCTGGGTCGAGCCGCTCCCGGCGGCGGATGTCGCCGGCGGGGGCGGGCAGATTACCCGCACCTACCGCTGGCGGCCCTGATGGTCACCAGTCGTAGGTCAGGTTGACCAGGGTGGTGGCGTCGTAGCGGTGATCCGCCGAGGTCTGGTTCTCGTAGTCGTAGTTGAACTGCAGGCTCGCGCTGAGGTTCTCCATCAGCGGCATGCGTAGCCCGCTCCGGGTGGTGATGAACCAGTCGTCGCTGTCGTCGAGTTCGCTGATCAGCTCGTGGCGGTGGAAGAAGCGCACCGCGCCGTCGAGGATGTACTGCCGGAAGTCCAGGGCCCAGCGCACGGCGCCCTCCCGGCTGCGCTCCCGCGCCTCGAGTGTCTGCTCGCTGATGTACGTGGGACCGAACTCCACCGACAACCGGGTGCGCTCGTCGTCAAAGAACTGGTAGCCGGCACCGACACCGACAAGGTAGCGCTGGCGCAGGTCGGCCATCCGGTCCTGGCGCCAGGAGGCGTTCGTGTTGGCGTACCAGGGGCCGTCGAAGAAGAAGTCGTAGGCGCCGCCGACACGAGAGTTATTGACATCCTCGTTGCCGTCGGAGTCCTTGCCGCGGGCGAACTCCAGATTCCCGGTAAAGCGGTGGCGCTCGGTGCGCTCCCGGTAGTCGAGGGTCAGGTCGTAGCGCTCGGACTCCGTGTTTCCGCTGTTCACCGCAATGCCCAGGCTTGCCGAGGCCTCCCGGTCGGCGGCGGCCTTCAGCGGCGCTGCGAGCAGCAGGGTGCCGGCCAGTACGGCGGCGGTGGCAGAGTAGCGGTGCATCCGGTCCCTCCTTCGAAATGGCTTCGCTCGGGTCGCTTCGGCCTTGAGGGTACCAGTCGCCGTTGTGCAGACAAGCGCTCCAGAGGGGGCGCGTGCTTGACAGGCCCCCACCGGCGCTCTGGAATGACCGGCTCTGCAGGGCAGGAGGGTGAACGGTGCAACTGCCGTTGGATATCCAGTGGAACGCGGCGGCGACGCTGGAGCGCTACATCGCCGGCGCCAATGCCGATGCCGTGCGCCTGGTCGAGGACCTGGTCGCGGGTACGCTGGAGGCCCCGGCCATCCATCTCCATGGGCCGGCCGGTGTCGGCAAGAGCCACCTGCTCCAAGGGGCGTGCCGGCGCTTGACCGGCGAGGGCCGTATGGCGGTCTACCTGCCGCTGCATCAGCTCTCCGGCTACGGGGTAGCGGTTCTGGAGGGCTGGGAGTCGGCGGCGCTGGTCGCTCTTGATGACCTCGATGAGCTCGAGGCCCGTCCCGATTGGCAGGAGGGGGTTTTCCATCTGTTCAATCGCACGGTGGATGCTGGCGGACGGTTGCTCCTTGCCGCCCGCCGGCCTCCGCTGGAGCTGCCCGTGGCGTTGGAGGACCTGCGCTCGCGGGTAAGCTGGGGGCCTGTCGTTGGCCTCCATCCGGCGGATGAGGCGACCTGCCGGGCGATCCTCCGCCAGCGCGCGGGCTTCCGCGGGCTCGATCTGCCCGATGCCACGGTGGATTACCTGCTGCGCCGGGTTCCGCGGGACCTGCCGCAGCTTCTCGAGCTTTTCGAGGCCCTCGACCGTGCCTCCCTCGCCGCTGGACGGCGACTTACCGTGCCGTTCGTCCGGCAGACGCTGCGTGCCCTGCACTGGCCAGGCGTAGATACACAACCGCCGCGATGAAGTAGATCGTCGCCAGCGCGATCTCGATGGCTCCGAGGATCTGCCCCGGCCCGGGCACCGCCACGTAGGTCACCCCGTGGACGAAGTAGATCAGGATCAGGATCGCGCTCCAGGCCATCGTGTAGCGGCGACCGTAAAGCACACCGCGCAGCGCCAGTGCCAGCGGGCCAACCAGGGTGATCAGCGCGATCGACATCAGCGCCCCGTCGGGCGGGTGGAGCCAGAGCAGCCAGGCGAGCATCAGCAGCAACAAGCCGACGAAGGCGCTTGCCGCAATCCGGTGGACCCAGGTTGGGCTCATCGTGGCGTCTCCCCGAAGATCTGTACCGCCAGGCGACCCACGCGCCGCCCCAGCGCCTGAGCCAGAACGCGCTCGTCGTCGGTGACCGGCTGCCGCCCGGAGGTTCCCGCCCAGTGGCTGGCACCGTACGGGGTGCCACCGGACTGGGTTTTCGAGAGAGTCGGCTCCGTGTACGGCAGGCCGACCAGGTACATCCCGTGGTGGAGCAGCGGCAGCATCATCGTCAGCAGTGTGCTTTCCTGGCCACCATGCAGTGTGCCGGTTGAGGTGAAGACGGCCGCCGGTTTGCCGCTCAGCGCCCCCGAGAGCCACGCACCGCTGGTGGAGTCGAGGAAGTACTTCAGCGGCGCGGCCATATTGCCGAAGCGAGTGGGACTGCCAAGAATCAGTGCCTGGCAGTGTTCCAGCTCCTCGACCAGGGCGTAGGGGGCGCCTTCCTCCGGCAGGTCCGGGGCGGTACTCTCCCAGTCCGCGGAGACCGGTGGCACGCTGCGAAGCACCGCGCGGGCGCCCTGGACCCCTTCCACGCCGCGGGTGACGTGGCGCGCCATGTCGGCGGTGGCGCCGGTTCGGCTATAGTAGACCACGAGCACGTTGGCCACCTGGCAATCTCCTTGCAAGAATCCGGGGGCCATTCTAGCCCGAAGGCCCGCGGTCAGGGAGGGCAAAGCATGCTGGAGCGAATCGGCCGCCTGCGGGAGCGCGGCAGCGCCGCGGCCTCGCAATGGCGTGGTCTCATCCACCATGCCGCTGTTGTGCGCGTCCGCGGCTTCCTCGACTACCTGTGGCGGCGCATCCAGCGGGATGAGTGCGTCAAGAGCGCGGGCATGCTCGCCTACGTCACCCTGCTCGCGATTGTGCCGCTGATGACCATCGGCTTCTCGGTCCTCGCCGCCTTTCCCGTGTTCGAAGGGGTCACCGATCGGCTGCGTGAGGCGATGGTCGATTACCTCGTCCCGGCTGCCAGTGATGCCGTCGATGAGCACCTGGAGAACTTCATGGGGCGAGCTGCGGAGCTGACGGCCGTGGGCATCGCCGGTCTGACCGTCACTGCGTTGCTGCTACTCAACACCATCGAACGAACACTCAACGAGATCTGGCGGGTGGAGCGGCCGCGGCCGACCCTCCAGCGGTTTATGGTCTATTGGACGGTGCTGACCATGGGGCCGCTTTTGCTCGGCGTCAGCGTGGTTTCCACCTCGTACATGGGCACGGTCAGCCTCGGTCCGCTGGAGCCGCCGTCGGACCTGATCGCCCAGTTGCTCAACCTGGCCCCGTTCGTGGTTCAGGCCATCGTCTTTACGCTGATCTACGCCGTGGTGCCCAACCGCAGCGTGCCGGTCTCGCACGCCATCATCGGCGGTGTGGTCGCCTCCCTGCTCTTCGAGGTGGCCAAGAGCGGCTTTGCGTTGTTCATCGCCCGGGCTCCGACTTACGAGGCGGTCTACGGTGCCCTGGCTGCGCTGCCCATTTTCCTGGTCTGGCTCTACATCTCCTGGCTGGTGATCCTCATCGGTGCGGAGATTACCCAGGCCTTCCGCGGCTACCGGTGGCGTACCGGCGGCAGCCTGGCCGGGGATCGCTGGGGGCTGGTGCTGGCCGTGCGGTTGCTCGGCCACCTCTACGAGGCGCAGCGCCGCGGGGAAGGGGTTGCGCTCAGCGAGCTGCTCGAACGCGAGCCGAAGGCCGGCGAACCAAAGCTGACCGAGGCCCTCGAACGCTTGCGTACCAGCCGCATCGTCGATTACAACGCGGACGGCCACTGGATCCTGGTCCGGGATCTTTCCACCTTCCGGCTCGCCGACCTGCAGCGGCTCCATGCCTATCCGCTGCCGCCGGCCTCGGAGATGGAGCGGGCGGATGCGCCTTGGGATCGTCGCTTGGCGGAGCGGTTGCGTCAGGTCGAGGAGCGCTGGGAGGGAGCCTTCGATACACCGCTGACCGAGCTTCTTGCGTCGGAGAATCGGGAAGAGACCCCGGGCCGGGCTCCTCACAGCCGGCAACCTGCGCGTGTGGAGGCGGTATGAGCGAAGAGAAGACCCGCTGCTACATCAGCGGTCGCGTACAGGGGGTCTGCTTCCGGGCGGCCACCCAGGAGCAGGCGGTGCGCCTGGGGGTGACCGGCTACGCCCGCAATCTGCGCGACGGCCGCGTCGAGGTTCTCGCCTGCGGGCCGCCGGAGGCGGTGGCGCAGTTGCGCGAGTGGCTGCACCAGGGGCCGCCGGCGGCCAGCGTCACCGCGGTCTACTGCGAGCCGGCCGACGATCCGGCACCGACGGATTTCATGGTCCGCTGACGGGCAATGGGCGGCTTGGGTTCGGTTGTTCGCGTCAGAGCCCCTCAGAGGTATATCCTGATGTATACACGACCGTATAAACGTGGGGGCTGCAATGGGCAAGCCAATCCAACGCCAGCTGCGCTTTTGGGGCAACAACCTCGGGGTGCGCCTGCCCGCCGATGTGGTACGCGAAGCCCGCTTGCGGGTTGATCAGACCGTCCAGCTGACCGTCGAGAAAGGGAAAATCATCATCGAGCCGATTGCTGATGACGAGCTGACCCTTGAGGAACGCCTTGAACGGTTTGACCCGCAGCGTCATGCGGGGGAGGCGATGTCGGTTCGAGAGGATCTCGGGGCTGAGCGGTGGTGACGCCCCCCGCTGACTGGGTGCCGGATCGCCGTGAGGTCATCTGGATTGACTGCAATCCCCAGGCGGGCCGGGAGATGCGGGACCACCATCCCCTGTTGGTGCTTTCCGCTCGGGCCTTTAATGAACGCACGTCACTAGTGATCGGGTTACCGATGACCACCGCGGCCTATAATGCCGATAACCCGTTTGCCGTCGTGGCAGGGGGCTGGCGCAAAAGAGACAAAACGGTGACAAGTTACGTGCTGTGCCATCAGCCCAAATCGTTCGATTGGCGTGCCCGGCGCGCATCCCCACATCCGTTGGGCCGAATGGACGCAGCGACGTACGAGCGGGCCTGCCATATCCTCAATCAGATTGTTTGCATAGGTTGATGATGGCCACGTTCTACGGTGCTGCACTGATCAATGCGGCGTACCCCTGCCGAAACGTCGGGTAGCGAAAGCGGTAGCCGCTGGCCTTGAGTTTGCGGTTCGAGCCGCGCTTGCTGCCCACTCCCCGCATGCCGCCGCTGCCCGGCTCGCCGCGCGGCGGCCGCGGGACGCCGAGCAGCTCGGCGATGCCGTCCATCACTTCGCACTGGGTGGAAGGGGCGTCATCAACACCCAGATAGACGCCACCCGGCACCTCTTCCCGGCCCAGGTGCGCGAGGCTGCCCACCACATCCTCGCTGTGGATGCGGTTGGTGTACTGCCCTTCCTGGCACGGCTCGCCGGCCTCGACCTTGCGGATCAGGAAATCCCGCCCGCTGCCGTAGATGCCGCCGTAACGGGCGGCGACCCCGATCCACGGGCCGGCGAGGGCGATGGCCTCGGCCTCGAGCAGCCGCTGCCCGGAGAAACGCCCGGGCTCGGTAGGGCTGTCCTCGTCGATCCACTCGCCGTCTCGCTGGCCGTAGACCGCCGTGCTGGAGACGAAGATCAGGCGCTGTGGCGGGCGCGGGTGGCTGCGCAGCACGCCGGCCAGGTTATCCAGGCCATCGACGAAGGCGCGGCGGTAACCGTCGTCGTCGTAGCTGCCCGGGGTGACGATGTAGTAGACCGTATCCAGATCTTCGGGCACGGCCGCGGCGAGTCCGGCCGGGTCCTCCAGGTCGGCGGCGATCGGCGCTATGCCGCTGGGTAGGGCCTCCGGCCGGCGGCGCAACCCGTAGATCTCGGCGCCGGCATCGGCCAGCCGCTTGCCCAGCGCTTGGCCGATGCGGCCGCAGCCGGCGATCAGAACGCGGCCTTGCGGACCTACGAGATTCGTTTCTTCAGCCATGTCACGATCTCCGCTCGCGGGACGCTGCTCGGTTCCTCGTCGCAACGGCCCTTGTACTCGACGCTGTCCTCCTGCAGCGCCCGCGGGCTGATCACCACCCGGTGGGGGATGCCGATCAGATCCATGTCGGCGAACTTCACGCCGGGGCGGTTGTCGCGGTCGTCGTAGAGCACGTCGATGCCGCTGGCGAGCAGCTCCCCGTAGAGCGCCTCGGCCGCCTCCGCCACCTCCGGGTCGTCCGCCTTGATGGCCACCAGCGCGACCTGGAAAGGCGCGATCGGGTCCGGCCAACGGATACCGCGCTCATCGTGGTTCTGCTCGATGGCCGCAGCAACGACCCGGGAGACGCCGATCCCGTAGCAGCCCATCGTGACGATGCGCTCCTCGCCCTGCTCATCGAGCACGGTCGCGTGCATGGAGCGACTGTACGTATCGCCGAGC
Organism: Ectothiorhodospiraceae bacterium; assembly: GCA_003552625.1. GTDB lineage: Bacteria > Pseudomonadota > Gammaproteobacteria > Nitrococcales > Halorhodospiraceae > Halorhodospira. The sequence continues at coordinate 438 of PUNM01000007.1, read as the reverse complement.
TGGAAGATGTGGCCGACCTCGATGCCGCGGCGGATGGCCAGCGCTCCGGCGCCGTCGGGGCTCGGGTCCCCGGCCTCGGCCTCGCGCAGGTCGGCGGTCTCCGGCTCCGGCAGGTCGCGGCCCCAGTTGACGCCGGTCAGGTGGTAGCCCTCGCGGTTGGCGCCGCAGACGAAATCGGCGACCTGCGCTGCGGCGTGGTCGGCGATCAGGGGGACCCCCTCCAGGCCGACTGGCCCCAAGGAGCCGAAGGGGCAGTTCAGCTCACGCTCAACCCGTTCGGCCTCGGCGAAGGTCAGGGGCGCCTTGACCGCCGGATGTTTCTCCGCCTTGAGTTCGTTGAGCGTGTGGTCGCCGCGGAGCAGCAGGGCGACCAGTCCCCCTTCGGTCCCCTCAACGAGCAGGATCTTGATGTTGCGCGACTCGGGGATGCCCAGGTAG
>PUNM01000091.1 GCA_003552625.1 Ectothiorhodospiraceae bacterium | reverse complement strand
CCCGCTGCCGCTGCCCACCGGAGAGCTGTACCCCGTTCGGCCCCAACGGCGTATCCATCCCCTGGGGCAAATCCTCCAGGAAACCGAGCGCATTGGCATCCCGGGCTGCTGCGCGTACCGCCTCATCATCGGCCCACGGGCATCCGTAGCGGATATTTTCCGCCGCCGTCCCTGTAAAGAGGACAGGCTCCTGGGAGACCAAGCCCGTGCACCCGCGAAGCTGCGCCGGATCCAGCTCCCGCAGATCGATCCCATCGAGGCGGATTCGTCCGGCGTCCGGATCGTAGAAGCGCAGCAACAATTGGAGCACCGTGCTCTTGCCCGCGCCGGAAGGACCAACGAGTGCCACCCGCTCTCCGGGATCTGCGCGAAGAGTCACACCGCGCAGGGCCGGGTTTTCGGGCCGAGCCGGGTAGGCAAAGGCGACCCCCTCAAAGGCGATCTCGCCGCGCGCTGGCTGGGGAAGGGCCACCGGCTGTTCGGGCGCCTGGATCCGGGGCCTGGCATCGATCAGCTCGAAGATCCGGTCCGTTGCCCCGAGGGCACGCAGCACCTCCCCCGCGACCTCGGCCATAGCAGCCACAGAGCCGGCCGCAAGCACGGCGTAAAAGACAAAGGCCGATAGCTCTCCGGGGGTCATCCGACCGGCAAGCACATCGTGCCCACCCTGCCAGAGCACCAACCCCACTGCGGCGAAAACGAAGAGTAACGCAACGCCGGTAAGCCAGGCTCGTTGCCAGGTCCGCTCGATGGCGGTGGCAAACGCCCCTTCCACCCGCTCCGCGTACGCCTGGCGATCGGCCTTCTCGTGACCGAACGCCTGCACGGTGCTGATCGCATGGAGCGCCTCGCCGGCATAACTGCCAACATCGGCAACCCGGTCCTGGCTTGCCCGCGACAAACGGCGTACCCGGCGACCAAACCAGAAGATCGGAATAAGGATCAGCGGGATCCCCACCACGACCAGTGTCGCCAGACGCGGACTGGTAATGAACAAAAGGGCCAGAGCCCCGGCAAAGGTCATGGCATTGCGCAGCGCGATCGATAGCGCCGATCCGAAAAGATTCTGCAAAACGGTGGTATCCGCGGTGAGACGGGATTGGATCTCCCCGGCGCCATTGCGCTGGAAGAAGTCCGGCTCCAGGCTCAGAAGGCGATGGAAAACCCGCACGCGCAGATCGGCAGCCAGGCGCTCCCCGATCCACGTAATCAGGTAGTAGCGGGTCGCGGAGGCAATCGCCAGCAATCCGACCATGGCCAGGGTTGCGAGCAGTGCCCGATCGAGCATTGCCGGATCGCCATCCGCAAAGCCATGATCCACCACCCACCGCAATCCCTGCCCGATGGCCAGCACGCCGCCGGCGGCGACAATCAGCGCAGCCGCCGAGGCAACAAGCCGCCGCCGGTACGGCGCGAGCATCCGCGCCAGGCGCAGCAGCGTCGAAGACCTATGAAGAAAATCCCGCACGATAGATTTGCCAGATTGATCGGACGGTCGGTAAGGTGTTGGCCCCAGTGGCGGTGGGTTGAGCCGAGGCCGTTGCGGAACGTCTCGCGCCCAACCGGGAACACACCCGGGACACCTGCTGTCACAAAGCTACACCGTACATGAAAATAAGGAGGACAAGCATGAGCAACCCGATCGACGGTGGCCGCCGCAAATTCCTCAAGGCGAGCGCCATGGGTGTCGCCGCCCTGCCGCTGGCCACGCTGGTGCATCAGCGCACTGTCAAGGCGATGCCCCAAGCCGAGGACGACCACGCTCACGACTACGTCAATGATGCAGCGGACGCGGACCATCCGCGGTACGAAGAGGGGCAGTACTGTGACAACTGCACCTTCTGGGAAGGCGAAGTTGAGAATGGTTGGGGTGAGTGCAGCCATCCAGACTTCACCGATGTCCTCGTCAAAGACAAGGGCTGGTGCGGCGTCTACGCGCCGGCGTAACTCTGCCGCAGCGGCCGTCCCCGTTCTCTGATCGCGGACGGCGGGAGCGGAGGGGCGCGGTGCAGCGCCCCTCCGCTCTTTATTTGTTATGAAGCACACCACGCGCTTCTTAGGTACTTGAGCCCCCATGCACGCCCAGACCGACACCGCTCAGCCCCCGGCAACCCTCCAAGCCCAACGCCTTGCTTGTCGCCGGGGGGACGAACAGCTTTTCAGCGGCGTCGGCTTCACTCTCGAACCTGGCGAACTCCTCTTTGTCCGGGGCCGCAACGGCAGCGGCAAGACGACTTTGCTCCGCACCCTGTGTGGCCTTAGTGAGCCGGCTGTGGGCACCATCCACTGGCAGGGGCAGCCAATCCGCCGGCTCGACGACGAGACGCGGCGGCAGTTGCTCTTCATCGGCCACCGCGACGCCGTCAAGGAAGAGCTGACACCGCTTGAAAACCTTCGGATTCATCTCGGCCTGCGCAACGAGAACACGGACGAAGAGACCGCCTGGGATGCACTCCAGCGCGCCGGTCTGCAGGGCCGTGAGGAGGTCCCGGTACGGTACCTTTCCCAAGGGCAGAGGCGGCGCACCGCCCTCGCCCGCCTACTGGTATCGCAGGCACGACTCTGGATCCTCGACGAACCCCTCACCGCGCTCGATCGCCGTGCGGTTGCCTGGCTTTTCGAGCGCATCGCCGAACATCTCGAGGTCGGGGGGATGGTCGTAACGACCAGCCACCAATCCATCGACGGCCTGCCTGAGCCGCGCATCCTCGATCTGGACTGAGCCGACACTATGCTGCGGTCGCTGTGGACACTCATACGGCGCGACGTCTCGCTGATCGTCATGCGCCGTCAGGACGTACTCACTGTGGTCGCCTTCTTCATTCTGGTGATCACCCTTTTCCCGCTGTCCATTGGCCCGGAGCCCGATAAGCTCCGTACCCTCGCCCCAGGGGGTGTCTGGGTCGCGGCCGCCCTGGCCAGCCTGATCTCACTGGACCGCCTCTTCGCCGATGACTGGCGCGACGGCACGCTCGAGCAGGTTGCCCTGTCCCCGCAGCCGCTTGCCGTGGCGGCACTGGCCAAGGTGGCAGCGCACTGGTTCTCGCTGGGCCTGCCGCTGGTCGTCCTCTCCCCGGCCCTCGGTTATTCCCTCGGCCTGGAGGGGGCGGAACTGCTGGTACTCGCGCTATCATTGCTTCTCGGGACCCCGGTACTGAGCCTGCTCGGCGCAGTCGGGGCGGCGTTGACCCTCGGGGTCCGCGCCGGCGGGGCACTCATGGCATTGCTCATTCTTCCGCTCTATGCGCCGGTGCTCATCCTCGGCGCTGGTGCCGTATCGGAGGCAATGTTTGACAGTGCCTACACCGCACACCTGTCGCTGCTCGGGGCGATGCTCGCCGTGGCGGTCCCGCTGGTACCGGTTGCGATCGCCGGAGCATTGAGGATCGCGTTGGACTGAATCTCTACCGCGGAGGCAGGAACCTCCTCCGGGGTCCGGGAATCAAAGGCGTAGCAGCGTCCGCGTCACGCAATGAACAACGGGAACCGCGCATGACCGCTCGATCCATACCGTGGCTGAAATTCACCGCCCCGCCGAACTTCTACGTGCTCGCTGAGCGACTGACACCGTGGCTCTGGGGGGTCGCCGCGCTCTTCCTGGTGGCGGGTCTTTACGTGGGGTTTTTTGTCGCACCCCCGGATTACCAGCAAGGCAACAGTTACCGGATCATGTTCATCCATGTGCCCGCCGCATGGATGGGGATGTTCCTTTACCTGCTGATGGCGCTTTACGGCGCGATCTTCCTGATCTGGCGCATCAAGATGGCCGATGTCATGGCACGCGCCATTGCGCCCACCGGCGCCCTGATGACCTTCCTCAGCCTCTGGACGGGCGCCCTCTGGGGAGCCCCCACCTGGGGTACATACTGGGTCTGGGACGCGCGGCTAACCTCGACGCTGATCCTGCTCTTCCTCTTTCTCGGCTACATCGCGCTTCACGCCGCTTCCGACGATCGCGAAAAGGGCGGACGCGCCGCCTCACTGTTGGCGATCATCGGCGCCGTGAACGTGCCGATCATCTACTTCTCCGTCGAGTGGTGGTACAACCTCCACCAGGGAGTCTCCGTCATGCGCGCCGACGGCCCGAGTATGGCGCCGTCCATGCTGGCCGCCCTGCTGCTGATGACCGTTGCCTTCTGGGTGTATTCGGCCGCCATCGTGCTGCGCCGCGCTCAGAGCGAGACTCTTAGCCGTGAAGCCCGCAAGGAGTGGGCGCAGCAGGCCGCCTGTGGCCGGCTCACGCGGGACACCCGCGAGCGGGCAGTCGCCCAGGCGCAGCAGGAGAACGCGGTTTCGGAATCCGGAGGTCAAGCCTGATGTGGGACAGCGTTGGTGATTTCCTAGCCATGGGCGGCCATGCCCCGTACGTCTGGGGCTCGTTCGGCATGGTCGCCGCCGTCCTTTTGGTGGAGTGGCTACTGGTGCGCAGCCGTCGGCGGCGGGTCCAGATTGTATTGCAGCGGCAGTCGCGACGTTCGACTGCCAACGGTTCAGAGGGGGAGTAAGCCATGAAGACGAGACACAAGCGTTTATTCCTGGTGCTCGGTGTCGTCGCCGGGGTCAGCGTTGCTACGGCACTGGTCCTCAACGCCTTCCGGGACAACCTGACCTTCTTCATCACTCCCTCCGAGGTCATGGCCAAAAGCGAGTTCCCTGAGCGCCGCTTTCGCATCGGTGGTCTGGTCGAAGACGGCTCGGTAGATAGGGATCCCAACTCCACGCGGGTGACTTTCGAGGTTACGGACACGCGGAAGAATGTGCCGGTCACCTACGAAGGCATCCTCCCGGACCTCTTCCGCGAGGGTCAGGGCGTGGTCGTCGAGGGCCGCATCAACTCCGAGGGCGTTTTCGAAGCCGATAACGTCATGGCCCGACACGACGAGGACTACATGCCGGCGGAGGCTCAAGAGGCCATCGAGCGTGCCGGTCACCCCGAGGATGAGGTCGGAGACTACTACTGATGCTTGGCGAACTCGGCAACTTTGCGCTGATCCTGGCTTTCTGCCTGGCCATCATCCAGTCCATCCTGCCCCTGGTCGGCACCGCAACCGGCGATGCGCGGCTGATGAACGCCGGCCGCTCGCTGGCGGTCGGGCAGTTCGTCTTCCTGCTCTTCTCGTACGTCCTGCTCACGTGGGCGTTCATCACCAACGACTTCTCGATCCGCTATGTGGCCGCCAACTCGGCCGAGGCCCTGCCGCTGGTCTACAAGATTACCGGGGTCTGGGGGGGGCACGAGGGGTCGATGCTCTTCTGGGTGCTCACCCTCTCTGCGTGGACTCTGGCGGTGGCGATCTTCAGCCGCTCCCTTCCCCGGGAGATGCTCGCCCGCGTCCTGGCGGTACTGGGCATGGTCGGCGTCGGGTTCATGGCCTTCACGATCTTCACCTCGAACCCGTTTGAGCGGCTCTTCCCCATCCCCACCGATGGCACGGACCTCAATCCGCTCCTGCAGGATCCGGGGATGATCATCCATCCGCCGCTGCTGTTCATCGGCTACACCGGCCTGGCCGTCGCCTTCGCCTTTGCCATCGCCGCGCTGATCGGCGGCCGGCTGGATGCGGCCTGGGCACGCTGGTCGCGGCCATGGACCACCGCCGCATGGGGGTTTCTCACCCTGGGCATTGGTCTCGGCTCGTGGTGGGCATACTACGAACTGGGCTGGGGCGGCTGGTGGTTCTGGGACCCGGTGGAAAACGCCTCCCTTCTGCCCTGGCTCACGGCAACGGCTCTGATCCACTCGCTGGCGGTCACCGAAAAGCGCGGCGGCTTCAAGGTCTGGACGGTCATGCTCGCCATCGTCAGCTTTGCGCTGACGGTGCTCGGCGGCTTCATTGTCCGCTCCGGAGTGATCACCTCGGTTCACGCCTTTGCCACGGACCCGGACCGCGGCGTATTCCTGCTCGGGTTGCTGGCGATCATCCTTCTCGGGTCGCTCGCGCTGTACGCCTGGCGAGCACCCAAAGTCGGGCTCGGCGGGGCCTTCGGGTGGTATTCGCGCGAGTCGCTGCTGCTGGCCAACAACGTCTTGCTGGTGGTGGCCTGCGCGGCGGTGCTCATCGGCACGCTCTATCCGCTGGCCGTGGATGCCCTCAACCTGGGCAAGATCTCCGTCGGCCCGCCCTACTTCGACGCGGTCTTCATGCCGTTGATGTTGCCGCTGCTCTTCCTGATCGGCGTGGGCCCCGTGGTCTCGTGGAAGCAATCCGACCCGATGGAGACGGTGCGGCAGCTGCGCTGGATCCTGCTCGTCAGCGCCCTCATCGGCGGACTCTGGCCACTGACCATGGGCGCCTGGAACCCGCTCACCGCGTTCGGCCTCGGGCTGGTGGCGTGGATTCTGCTCACTGCGGCCGTTGACCTCTACCGGCGCTTCCAGCGTCGGCGACAGCAGGGCGTTGGCAAGGCCCTGCAAGCCGCGCTGCGCCCGAGCTTCTTCGGGATGCACCTTGCCCACGCCGGGCTGGCGCTGGTCGTCATGGCCATCGCCATGGTCAACACCTACGAGGTGGAACGGGACGTCCGTCTTGAGCCGGGCGAGACGGCGACCGCCGGCGGCTATGAGTTCCGGATGATCGACAGCGACACGGTCCGTGGACCGAACTTCGACGCCCGCCAGGCGACCGTGGAGGTTATTCGCGACGGCGAAGTGATCGATGTACTGCACCCGCAGTTGCGCTTTTACGACTCGCAGCCGCAGATGCCGATGCATCAGGCCTCGCTCAACCGTGGCATGACGCGGGATGTCTACGTTTCGCTCGGCGACGATCTCGGTGGGGGCGCCTGGACCATGCGGCTCTACTACAAGCCGTACATGTTCTGGATGTGGACCGGCTGCCTGCTGATGGCCTTCGGCGGTTTCCTGGCCGCCGGCGATCGCCGTTACCGCATGGCCAGCGCCACGGACCGGCGACAGGTCTCCGAGCGGGATATCGACAGCCACGACAACAGCATCATCGGCGAGTCACCGGCTCGCTCGGAGGGTCAGACATGATTAAGCGCATCTTCCTGCCACTAAGCCTGGCGCTGGTGGTCCTGGGGTTGCTCTACGTCGGTCTCGGGATGGACTCCCGGGACCTGCCCTCCCCGTTGGTGGGCAAGCCAGCACCAGATTTCGAGCTGGAGTCGTTGCGGGATCCGGAGGTCACACTCACCCGCGACGACTTTGTCGGCGAGGTGGCACTGGTCAACGTCTGGGCATCCTGGTGCGACACGTGCCGGACGGAGCACCGCTATTGGCGGCAACTCGCCGAACGGGGTGTGCGGATCCACGCGTTCAACTACCGCGATCAGCGGCAGAACGCCGAGCGTTATCTGGAGATCTTCGGCGATCCGTTCGCCCAGATCGCCTACGACCCGAGGGCGGACGCCGGCATGGAGTGGGGTGTCTACGCCACACCCGAGACCTACGTCCTCGATGCCGAGGGCATCATCCGCCACAAGCACATCGGACCAGTCAATGCCGACGTGGTCCGTGAGGATATCCTGCCGTTAATCGAACAACTGGAGGCAGAACAGACATGAGCGTAAGAGTCGATCCAAAGCCTGCGCCCCCCCAGCGCAGCGCCCTGGGCTGGCGGCTCCGCGCCCTGGGGATCGGGCTCTTGCTGGTCGCGGCTGTGGCGCTTGCGGCCCCGGCCGGGGCGGTCTCCATCGGCCAGCCGCTGGACTTCGAGACCGAGGAGCAGGAGGAGCAGTACTACAAGCTCGTTCGCCAGCTGCGCTGCACCGTCTGCCAGACGGAAACCATCTACGAGTCGCCGGCGGAGCTTGCCGCCGACATGCGTCGGCGGGTCTACGAGATGACCGTCGACGGCTATAGCGAGGACGAGATCGTCGACTTCATGACGGCCCGCTACGGAGACTACGTGCGCTACAACCCACCCATGCAGATGAACACGGCACTGCTCTGGGTCAGCCCGTTCCTGCTCCTGGTCATCGGCGGCGTGGCGTGGATTCAAGTCGTCCGGCGGCGGCGCCTGCTCGCTGCCCAGGGGGAACTTACCGAGTCCGAGCGGCGGGCTCTGGAACGCTTCCGGCGCGGCGACTAGCCAACAGGAGGATTCATGAGTGGAGTCTTTTTGGGGGCCAGCCTGGTCCTCAGCGTCATTGCCCTGGTCTTCGTTCTCTTCCCGCTGCTCCGGGACGCGGCCGCGCGGCAACGCATCCAATCGCGCCGGGAGGTGAACGCGCGCATCCATCAGGACCGCATTGAGGAACTCCAACAGGACCTCGAAAACGGCACGCTCAGCCGCGCACAATTCGACGCGGCGATGGAGGACCTGGACCGGGATCTGGTGCAGAGCGGTGCCGTCGATCCCGAGGACGAGCAGGCCGGGTACCTGCCCCGCGCCCGGCGCGGTGTTGTCGTCGCGTCCGCGGCAGTGAGCGCTGTTGCAGTACCGGTGCTCGCCCTGCTCGTCTACAGCGGTGTCGGCGACGCCGACCGGGCGTTCAGCGGCATGCAGCAGCCGCAGACCCCGGAACGCGGCCAGCAGCAGCAAGCAGGCCAGCAACAGCAGCAGGCGCCGCAGGAACACGATACCGAGGAGATCAAGGCGCTAGCCGAACAGCTCCGTCAGCGCCTCGACGCCAACCCCGACGACGAGATGGGGTGGGTGCTCTACGCGCGCACCATGGTCTTTCTTGAGGAGCTCGAAGAGGCCCGGGACGCTTTCGCCGAAGCCATCGAGCTGGGCGCGGATGATGATGCGGATTTGCTAGCCGAGTACGCCGACGTGCTCGCTGCGACCACCGGCAATCTCCAGGGCGAGCCGGAGGAACTGCTTGAGCGGGCTCTCGAGATCGACCCGCAGAACGTCCGCGCGTTGTGGCTTGCCGGGACGGCTGCCTACAATCGGCAGGAATTCGATACGGCCGGCGACTACTGGGAGCAGTTACTCGATGTGGTGCCGCCGCAGTCGGAAGCGGCCCAGGCCATCCGGACCAATCTCCAGCAGCTTCCGGACCGCAGCGAGTGAACCATCCCTGCCCCGCTGGCCACGGCCGGCGGGGCAGCGTTCGAATCGCTAATAGCGACCGTCCGCTACCGAGCGGGCAGCGGTTGCGATCTCCTCGGCACTCTCCGGCGGCGCCAAGGCCTCCTGCATCTCGCCCTGGCCGTCGAAGAAGAACAGGATGCCCGGGGAACTCACGCCGAGACGCTCCGCGAAGTCCTGCCCCTCCGGCGTCCCCAGGTCGGCCACCAGAAATTCCACACCCCCGTGCTCTTCGGCCCCAAGCGCATTGATCTCGTCCATGACGCCCATGCTCGTGGGATTTGCTGTCTCGTGGGTGAGCACAGCCACTGGCTCGCCCTGGCCGATTCGGCTCAGATCCGTGCTAAACCCGCCGCCCGGTAGGCTCTGCCAGATCAATCCGATCGAGCCGAAGATCACCCCCAGGGTCAGCAGCCAGCTGGCCCAGCGCGGCAGGTTCTTGGGCTGCTTGCGTCGTCCGCCCGGAGGGCCGGATTGTGCGTCGGCCATGATTACTCCTCTCGTTGCCGTGTAAGCGGTCTTTCGTCGCAGTCTGGGCAAGGCTGCCCCGGAGCGCAAAGACATGCAAGCCCCCGCATTAGACCCCGGGATCGATTCCTCCGTACGATGAGATTGAGAGATCTCATGCATTAGTCGGGGGGGAGTGCATGGCAGCCCGGATTCGGCTCGTCGCCACCAGTTTCATGGCCTTCCTGCTTGCCTTCGCCGGCACCGCCTGGTGGGTGGCCGGTGCCTATGACGGCGAGAGCGGTGCCACCCCCGCGGCCGACGAACGCGTCGGCGGGGACCGGGTTGATACCAGCGCCGAAGATGTGGAGGACTGGGACCTGGGCCCTGGGAACCGGGCCTTTGAGGACCTGCCGCAGTACCGCTCCTACCAGCAAAACTGGGATGACACGGTGATGACGGAGTACGGCGGCTCCGTCCCTCACCACAAGCACGATGGCGAGAGCCCGCTGCCCGAGGGGTACAAGCATGCCCAGCCCTACCTCAAGAATCTCTGGCTCGGCTACCCCTTCATGTGGCACTACGAGCGCGCCCGGGGGCACACCTACGCCATCAAGGACGTCACCACCACCGACCGGGTGAACCGCTACAGCGAGCAGGCCGACCTCCCCGCCACCTGCTGGAACTGCAAGGCCAACACCATTCCCGACCTTCTTGACGAGAAGGGCGATGACTTCTGGTCGTCCAACTTCCACGACTACCGCACGATCCATGATCCGGTGGATCACGCCATCGGCTGCACCAACTGCCACGACCCCGACGACGACATGCGCCTGGCGATCACCAGCGTCCCCCTCAAGGACTACCTCGAGCGCCAGGGCAAGGACTGGCGAAACAAGTCCAACCAGGAGATGCGCTCACTCGTCTGCGCCCAGTGCCACGTGGAGTACTACTTCGAGGACGGAGAGCACGGCGTGGCGGCCAAAGTCCACTTCCCCTGGGATGAGGGCTTCGACGCCGAGGACATGTACGCCTTCAAGGAGGATGGCGACCCGGAGCGGGATGGTTTCGAGGGGCAATTCGTGGACTGGACCCACGCCGTCTCCGAGGCGCCCATGCTCAAGGTGCAACACCCGGAATTCGAGATGTACCAGGACAGTGTTCACGAAAGCGCCGGCGTCGCCTGCGCTGACTGCCACATGCCCCGTGTCCGCGAGGGGCGGGCCGACATCACCTCGCACCATCTAACCTCTCCGCTGAGCAGCGAGGAGATGATCAAGGCCTCCTGCCAAAGCTGCCATGAGGACAAATCCCCCGAGTGGCTGCGCAAGCGCACCGAGTACAACCAGGAGCGCGTCTGGCGGCAGCTGAATATCGCCCAGGAGAAATCCGTCCGCGCCCACGAGGCGGTCCGCCTGGCCATGGAGCACGACGGCGACGTGGACGAAGACCGCCTCGATGAGGCCCGCCAGAAGATCCGCAAGGGGCAGTGGTTCTGGGATTACGTTTCAGCGGAGAACAGCGCCGGCGCGCACAACCCGAGCAAGGCGCTCGATACCCTGGCCTCCTCGCAGCAGTACAGCGACCGGGCTGTGGAGCTCGCCCTTGAGGCAGCGGACTACGAGACGGCGGCGGCACTGCTCGGCCAGCCGATCAAGGAGCAGGTCCCGCCCATCATGGAGCACAGCCGCAAGCTGCAGATGGACGAAGAACACCTGGCCTCCCACCCGTGGCTGGAGTACCTCGACCCGCTCCCGGAGGCGGAGAAGATCTGGGACGGCAACGAACGGCTGCGCTAAGGGCGCCAGGGAGGAGCCATGCGACGCCTAGGGCCGATCGGCACCGTCATCGCCATCATCGCCGCCGTGCTGATCCTCGGCGGCGGCGGTTACGGTGCCCACGAATTCACCACGCAGGACCACTTCTGCGCCTCCTGCCACGCCTACGAGAAGACCTCCTGGGACCACTCCGATCACTCCGACGTCGGGTGCCTGGACTGCCACACCAAGGGCTTTACCTATGACAAGGTCCAAGGTGCGCGGAAGGTCTGGCTGACCTTGACCGGCCAGGTGAACCCGCACAATGATCCACTGCCCACGTACCCGGAGGAGACATCCCAGAACTGCGTCGACTGCCACATGACCGGGGAAATCGGCGAGGAACAACCGTTCTTCATTGCCCGGCATGAACGCTACATGGAGCGCGTCAGCACCTGCCAGGCCTGCCACGACTCCGGGCACGACAAGCGCCTGCAGCGGATGAAGCGCTAACCCGCCGCGGTGGCCTTCGGCTCGCCGAAGACCCGGATCAGGAACGCAAAGCGCAGGGCAACCTCCTCGAGGTAGTCGAACCGCCCGCCGGGGCCGGCGTGGCCGGCGCTCATATGGGTCCAGAGCAGCAAGGGCTGATCGTCCGTCTTGGTTGCACGCAGGCGGGCGACCCACTTCGCCGGCTCCCAGTAGGTGACCCGCGGGTCCGAGACGCCGGCGGTGACCAGGATCGGTGGATAGTCCTGCGGGCGCACGTTCTCGTAGGGCGAGTAGCCGAGGATGGTCCGGAACGCTGCCTCGTCCTCCAGCGGATTGCCCCACTCCGGCCATTCCGGCGGTGTCAGCGGCAGTGACGGATCGCTCATGGTGTTGAGCACGTCCACGAACGGTACGTCCGCCACGGCGGCACCGAAAAGGTCGGGGCGCTGATTGAGCACGGCCCCCACCAGCATTCCGCCCGCCGATCCCCCGTGGACAGCGATACGGCCCGCGCCGGTGTACCCCGCGTCGATCAACGACTCTGCACACGCAATATAATCGCTGAAGGTGTTGGGCTTGCGCTCCAGCTTGCCGTCCTCATACCAACGGTACCCACGCTCCTTGCCACCGCGGACGTGAGCGATGGCGAAAGCAAAGCCGCGATCCACCAGCGACAGGCGGTGGGGCGAGAAGCTGGCCGGCTGACTGATACCGTAGGCACCGTAGCCACTGAGCAGCAGGGGCGTCTGCGGGCCCGGCGGACAGTCCGCCCGGTGGAGCAACGAGATCGGCACCTGCTCTCCGTCCGGAGCGATCGCCTGGAGACGCCGCGCGACGTAACGCTGCGGATCGTGGCCGCTGGGGATCTCCTGCTCCTTGCGCAGTACCCGCTGGCGGCTCTCCATGTCGTAATCGTAGATCCGTGCCGGAGTCGTCAGTGAGGCGTAGCTGAAGCGCAGCGTCTGCGTCTCATACTCCAGCCCCCCTTCGATCCCCAGGGCATAGGCCTCCTCATCGAAGGCGATGGCGTGCTCCGCACCGTCGTCAAGGCGGCGAACAATGATCCGCGGCAACGCATCCTCGCTCTCGAGCCGGACCAGATGCTCGCGGAACAGCACGATAGCGTGGATCAGGACACCCGGCCGATGCGGGACCACCTCGCGCCACGACTTCGCTTCCTCCAGCGGCGCGGCAACGATCCGGAAGTCCTCTGCCTCGCGGTTTGTAAGCAGCAGCCACTCGTCCCCGCAGTCCGTCGCCTCGTACTCGATCCCGGGCTGGCGCGGAATCAGGCAGCGGAACCCGCGCTCCGGCGCATCGGCCGGCGCGACATGGACCTCGGAGGTGGTGTGGTCGTGGGTTTCGATCAGCAGGTAGCGGCGACTCTCGGTGCGATCGACGCCGACAAAAAAACCCGGGTCGGTCTCTTCGTAGACAATAGGGTCCGCCGCCGGGTCCGTCCCCAGGCGGTGGCTGCGCACCCACCGCGGACGGTGGGCGTCGTCCAGGACGGTGTAGAAGAGCGTCGAGTTATCCGCCGCCCAGACCAGATCGCCGCGAGCCTGCTCGAGGCAGTCGGCGTAATCCTCGCCCCGCTCCAGATCGCGGATGCGGATGGTGTACGCCTCGGCGCCGGCGGTATCCACAGCGTAGGCGAGCAAGCGGTGATCGTCGCTGTGGGCCCAGCCACCCAGGCTGAAGTAGGCCTGACCAGCGGCCAGCGCGTCACCGTCGAGCAGGATCTCCTCGCCGTCGTCCCGATTCCGCGGCCGGCGACAGACGACCGGGTGCTGCCCCCCTTCCCGATAGCGGACATAGTAGGCCCAGGGACCGTCCGGATCCGGTACCGAGGCGTCATCCTCCTTGATCCGGCCGCGCAACTCGGTGAAGAGGCGATCCCGTAGCGAGCGCTGCGGCGCCAGTACCGCCTCCGCATAGGCATTCTCCGCCTCCAGATAGTTGCGGATCGCCGGCTGCAGGCAGCTCGGATCCAGCATCGCCTCCCGCCAGTCGGGATCCCGCAACCAGGCGTATGGATCGGTTAGACGCACCCCAAAGCGTTCCGTGACCTCCGGCTGCTCGGGTGCATGCGGTGGTTGCGGATCACCTGCGCTCATTCGGCCTCCGGAGGGGAGAGAAGAAAATGCCCGCGCGCCGCGGCCACCGGCCGCCGCGGGTCGGTCTGCCAGGCGCTGGCGTGGACGTTGGCTACACGCCGTCCCTGGCGGCGTATATCCACCTCCGCATACGTCTCCTGCTGGGCACCGCGGCGCAGGTAGTCCACATGGAAGTTGATGATACGCGGCAGGACGCGACTCTCGGCCCGCCAGAGAATCTGCATGATGGCCGCATGCTCGAGAAACGCCCCAAGGAGCCCGCCGTGGAGGGACCCACTGCCCGGACGACCGATCAGATCCTCACGGTACGGCAGGCGGATGCACAATCCATCCGGCTCCTCCGGATCCGCCTCGAAGCGCATGCCGATCAGCCGCGCGTACGGAATCAGCCCGCCAAGCCGGTCGAAATCGCGCGCATCGCGGGCCGCGTGGACCTCGTTGAGCAGATCAACCACGAGCGCTCTCCTCCTGCAGGCGCATGAAGGCACTCATGCTGGTGGCCACGGGACGGTCGGGGTCGGTGTCGTAGGCGACTGCCCGGGCGAAGGCGACTTCCCGCGCCATGCGGTAGCACTCGCACCGCGCATAGACCGCGTGCCCCGGCTCCGCCGGCCGTACGTGGTCCACCCGCAGATCGAGGGTGACGATGCGCGCATCCGGACCGGCCTGGCGGATGACCGCCGCCCCGCAGCTTTGATCGATCAGCGTGGTGATGACGCCACCGTGCATGTGGCCGGTCTCCGGGTTGCCGACCAGCTCGGGCCGGTACGGCACCCGCGCAATGAGATACGACTCCCCCAGTTCGACCAGCTCCAGGCCGAGCAATGCGCCGTGGGGCGAGCCCTCGAAAAGCCGCTTGGCCTGTTCGAGACTGACACTCTCTGCAAGGGATTCAGACATGGCTTCCTGATGCTAGGGCCCACGCTCTTACGACTGCGGGCGGACCCGCGCAGGGTCCGCCCGTCTCCGGCGTCGGGCGGATTCGTCAAACCGCCCAGTCTACGATCACGCGGCGTCAGATCAAGCCGCGGTGCTCTGGGCTGAGGCCTCAGCGGTGGATCCCCCGCCCGGGTCACCAGCCTGCGGCTCGGTCACCGTCTGTGGAGGGAAGGCATCGGTGAGCACCACATCGTAACGGACCGCCTCGAATCGGCGCAGGATATCCGCCTCCTTGGCGCTGAACTGGCCGGCGTTGACAGCGGCCTCCAGGCGCTCTTCGAAGGTATGCCCCTCGACCTGGCCCTTCGCCACCAGTTTAAGGAAACGGTCGTAGAGCGGCTCAGCCTCGTCAACCTGGGCCATCGCCGCCTCCATGCGCCCCGTGATGTCGTCGGCACGGTCCACCGCCCAGTAGCCCCCGGCCGTCAGGCGCTGCCGCGCACCACCGACTTCCATCATGCTCTCGGCCACCTTGCGACCCGTGCGGTCCGAGGGCCCACGGTAGACCCGCCCCCAGGGGAAGACCACCCGCCGCAGCAGCAATGCCAGGGGCCGTGCAGGCATGTTATCGAAGAACCCGTAAAACGCCTCCTGGATCCGGTAGAGTTCGTCCTCCAGGACCCACTCCACATAGGCGCGGTCCTCCTCCCGCTCACCGAGCTCCTGGTAGTACTTCAACACGGCCGTGGCCAGGTAGAGGTGGCTGAGGACGTCACCCAACCGCGCCGAGAGCCGCTCCTTGCGCTTGAGTTCGCCGCCGAGGGTGGCCATGGCCAGGTCCGAGACCAGCGCCAGGGCGCTGCTCATCCGCTCGAGCTGCTGGTAGTAACACCCGGTCCAGCCGCTGACCGGTGCACTGGCCAGGCGGCCACCGGAGAGGCCGAGCAGCAGTGCCCGCGCGCCACGGTTGATGGTATAGCCGGCGTGGGCGAAGAAAGCGCGATCGAAGGCGGCCAGATCGTCGTCGCGCACCGCCTCCATCTCCTGGAAGACGTAGGGGTGGCACCGAATCGCCCCCTGACCGAAGACCATCAGATTGCGGGTAAGGATGTTGGCACCCTCGACAGTGATCCCCACGGGCACCGCCTGGTAGGCATAGCCGAGGTAGTTGCGCGGCCCCCAGATGATGGCCCTTCCGCCGTGAATATCCATGGCGTCATTGACCGAGACGCGCATCATCTCCGTCATGTGGTACTTCGCGATGGCGGAGATCACGGACGGTTTGATCCCCATGTCGCCGGCGGCGCACGTCAATCGGCGGGTCGCCTCCAGTTTGTAGGCATTGGCGCCGATGCGGGCCATGCCCTCCTGGACACCCTCAAAGCGACCGATGGGCAGCCGGAACTGGCGCCGGATACGGCTGTAGGCACCGGTCATGCGGTAGCAAACCTGACCGGCCGCCGCGGCCAGCGCCGGCAGGGAGATCGCCCGCCCCACGGAGAGGCACTCCATGAGCATCCGCCAACCCTTGCCGGCCATCTGCGGCCCACCGATGATCCAGTCGGCAGGGATGAAGACATCCTTGCCCTCGACCGGGCCGTTCTGGAAGGCCAGCCCCATGGGCAGGTGGCGATCACCGATCACCACCCCCGGATGGTCGGCCGGGACCAGAGCACAGGTGATGCCGTAGTCGGTCTCATCGCCGCCGAGCAGGCGATCGGGGTCGTGGAGCTTGAAGGCGAGCCCCACCACCGTTGCCACCGACGAGAGGGTAATGTAGCGCTTGGAGAAGTTGACCCGGATGCCGACGACCTCTTTACCGTCATGCTCCCCCTTGCAGACTACGCCGTAGTCCGGCATGGAGGCCGCATCCGAGCCGACGTCGGGGCCGGTGAGCGCAAAGCAGGGAACTTCCCGGCCATCGGCGAGACGCGGCAGCCAGTAGTCTTTCTGCGCTTGTGTGCCGTACTTGATCAGCAGCTCGCCGGGGCCGAGGGAGTTCGGGACCATCACCGTCACTGCCGCAGAGATACTGCGCGTGGCAATCTTGGTCACCACGGCACTCTGCCCGGCGGTGGAGAAGTCCCGCCCGCCGTACTGCTGCGGAAGGATGAGGCTGAAAAAACCCTCCTTCTTGATGTACTCCCAAGCCTCTGGCGGCAGATCGCGGCGATTGCGGACGATGTCGTCCTCGTCGAGCATCCGGCAGAGGGTCTCCACCTCGTTATCCAGAAAACGCTGCTCCCGCTCCGGTAGCTCGCTGGGCATCTCGTAGCCGGCCAGCTTCGACCAGTCCGGCCGCCCCTGGAACAGGTCCGCCTCCCACCAGGTGTCACCCGCTTCCAGGGCCTCCCGCTCGGTGTCGCTCATCGGCGGCAGGACCTGCTTGAACGTGGTGAAAAGCCGCTGGGAGATCAGCGCCCGGCGCAGCGCGCGGATATTGAGGACCAGCAGCGGTACGCCGAGGAGGACCGCCGCCACGGTCAGGCCCAGGGTTTCGATGCCGCCAACGGCGAAGAGCCCCAGGAAGTAGACGGCAACCGCCGCCGTCCACCCCCAGAGGGGCGCCCCGTACCAGGCCAGGGCCACCAGCCCGAGCAGTGCGATGAGTACAGCCATTCCCAGCATGATCGACCTCCCTGCCGCTCAAGCGGCCTCGAATACGCCTGCGGCACCCATGCCGGTGCCGACACACATGGTCACAACCCCGTAACGTCCGCCGGTGCGGCGCAGACCGTGAATCGCCGTGGCGGACCGGATGGCACCGGTGGCGCCGAGCGGATGCCCCAGGGCAATGGCGCCGCCGAGTGGATTGACCCGCTGCGGATCAAGCTCCAGATCGCGGATCACGGCCAGCGACTGCGCCGCAAAGGCTTCGTTGAGCTCGATCCAGTCCACGTCGGCGCCATCGATCCCGGCCCGGCGCAGGGCCTGGGGGTAGGCGGAGACAGGTCCGATGCCCATGATCTCCGGCGCTACGCCGGCTACCGCGTACCCGGCAAAGCGGGCCAGCGGCTCGATCCCCAGGGAGCGCAGCCGTTCCCCGCTGACGAGCACCAGCGCGCCGGCCCCGTCACTCATCTGCGAACTGTTCCCGGGGGTCACCGACCCACGTGCGGCAAAGGCAGGGCGTAGCTTCGCCAGCGCCTCGGCGGATGTATCCCGGCGGGGGCCCTCATCCGCCGCGACGGCCTGCTCCCGGACGGCCACGACCCCACCCTCGCCCGGGGTGTGGCTGCGCGTGGCCACGGGAACAATCTCGGCGTCGAACCAGCCGTTGTCCTGGGCGGCGACCGCCCGTTGATGGCTGGTCAGGGCGAAGGCGTCCTGGTCCTCGCGGCTGACGTTCCAGCGTCCGGCCACCCGCTCGGCGGTGATGCCCATGCCGTAGGCGATCCCCACGTGCTCATCCTCGTGCACCACACGCGGGTTGAAAGCCGGCCGGTGGCCCATCATGGGCACCTGACTCATGCTCTCCGTACCGGCCGCCACGGCGACGTCCGCCTCGCCGAGGCGAATGCGATCGGCGGCCAGTGCAACCGCCTGCAGGCCCGAGGCACAGAAGCGGTTGACGGTGTAGGCGGGCACGGTCTCCGGCAGGCCGGCGAGCAGCGTGCCAATGCGGGCAACATTCATGCCCTGGCTGCCCTCCGGCATGGCGCAGCCGACGATCACGTCGCTGGTCTCCGCCGGATCCACGGCGGGTGCCTGCCGAAAGGCGGCGGCGATAGCGTGGGCGAGCAGGTCGTCCGGACGCGTATGGCGAAAGGCGCCCTTGGGGGCCTTGCCAACCGGGGTGCGGACGGCGGCAACGATGTATGCATCACGATCGGTCATGGCTCGGCACTCCCTCAGTTGCGCAGCGGCTTGCCGGTCTCGAGCATGTGCTGGATCCGCGCCTGGGTCTTCTCCATGCGCAGAAGCTCCATGAAGCCCTGGACCTCGAGCTCCAGCAGCCAGCCCGCATCGACCTCGCGGCCACCATCCACTGCCCCTCCGCACAGCGCTGCGGCCGAGCGCTGCGCCACGTGGTAGTCGTGGTCCGAGATGAACCCGCCGGCGTGGTAGTTGACCAGCTGCGCCTCCAGCGTCGCCAGCAGATCCCGCCCCCCGACGGGAACCGGTTCCGGCAGCGGCGGTCGGTAATTGGCTTCCCCCAGGCGCCGGGCCTCCTGGTGAGCCACGTGGAGCAACTCGTCGGCGTGCGCGATCACCGTATCGGAGGGTCGAAGCAGGCCGAGCTGCTGCGCCTCCGGCGCCCCCTTGGCCACGGTGGCCATGGCCACCGTCTCGAAGGCTTTCCTCAGATAAGGGAAGAGATCGCCGTCCGGGCTGGAAGCCGCTGCCCGGCGTGCCAGTTCGGCACACCCGCCGCCGGCCGGGATCAACCCGACCCCGGCCTCCACCAGCCCCAGATAGCTCTCCTGGGCGGCGACGGTGTGATCCGTGTGCATGACGAATTCGCATCCACCGCCAAGGGCCATGCCGCGGATCGCGGCCACCACCGGAATGGGTGCCGCACGAACCGCGCCCGTCGCCTGCTGGAAGCGGCGGACCATGCGCTCGAGCTCTTCGAAGCGCCCTCCCTGGACCGCCTCCGTAACCTGCTTGAGGTCCGCCCCCACCGAGAAGCGATCACTGTCCTGCCACAGGACCACGCCGCAGTACCGCGACTGCGCCTGCTCAAGCGCCTCGATCACGCCATCGAGGACCTCGGCGCTAATGGCACAGGCCGGGGTCCGGAAACTGAGGATGCCGATATCTTCATCCCGGTGCCAAAGGCGCACCGCCCGGGTCTCGAACGTGGCGACACCCTCCGGCCGCGCCTCGCCGAGGACGGTCGGCGGCTGGTACTGCCGGCGGTAGGCGCCGAGCGCCGAGCGCGGAGTGCGGCGCCCGGCGGTGGGGTCGTAGGAGCCATCGGCCCCGTGGACGCCGTCCACCGCCCCCACCCATTGCGGCAGCGGGGCGGCCGCCAGGGTCCGGCCGTTGTCGATGGCCTGCTGCAGCCCCTCGGCCAGCGCCGACCAGCCAGCGGCCTGCCACGTTTCAAACGGCCCTTGCTGCCAGCCGAATCCCCAGCGGACCGCCAGGTCGGCATCGCGCGCGTTGTGGGCGATGTCCCCGAGCCAGTAGGCGGCGTAATGAAACAGATCCTGATGAATGGCCCAAAGGAATTCCGCCTGGGGATGGTCGAGCTGCATCAGCGCCTGGAAGCGCTCCCCTGGCTTGCGCTGGCGCAGGGCCTCCTGCACCTCCGGCGCCGCCTCGTGCTCGGCGACGCGGTACTCGCCGGTGCCCGGATCGATGACGTGAATGCGTCCGTCCACCTTGCGGAAGACGCCGGCCTTGGTCTTCTCCCCGAGCGCGCCGGCATCGATCAGCTGCGCCATCCAGCCGGGCAGTCGAAGGTAGTCCCGCCACGGGTCGTCGCCGAGGAGTTCCGCCGAGCCTTCCACCACGTAGCGCAGGGTATCCAGTCCCACCAGATCCGCCGTTCGGTAGGTGGCGCTGCGCGGCCGCCCGATGGCGCTTCCGGTCAGCGCGTCCACTACGTCCGGGGCGATCCCCAGGCGCTCAGCATGGTGCATGGTGGCGACCATGGAGAAGACGCCCAGACGGTTGGCGATAAAGTTGGGCGTGTCCTTGGTGCGGATCACCCCCTTGCCCAGGCTGCTGGTCAGGAAGGCCTCCACGGCGTCGCACAGCCGTGGGTCGCTGCCGGGGTGCGGGGTCAGCTCCACCAGGTGCATGTAGCGCGGTGGATTGAAGAAATGAATCCCGCAAAAGCGGGGGCGGAGTTCTTCCGGCAGGGCTTCGGCCAGGTCGGCAATCGCCAACCCGGAGGTATTCGATCCGATCACCGCCCCTGGCGCCAGGTACGGGGCCACGCGCTGGTAAAGCTGTTGCTTGATGTCCGGGCGTTCGGCCACTGCCTCGATGACCAGGTCGCAGTCCGCAAGGTGCGCCAGGTGGTCGTCGTAGTTGAGCGGCTCGATGTGACGCGCCAGGCCGGGGCGCAGTAGCGGTGCTGGCTGCATGCGCGGCAGTTTCTCCACCGCCCGGCGCGCCGGGCCGCTGCGGTCCTCGCCCCCTTCCGAGAGTTCAAACAGCCGTGTGGGGATGCCGCAGTTCACCAGGTGGGCAGCGATCTGGCTGCCCATCACCCCGGCGCCGAGGACGGCGGCACGGCGGATCGGGATCGTCGCGTGCATGGTCGGGTCTCCTCCCGCTCAGCTCGCCGGTCAGACCGGCGGCGTCGCCATTTTGCTTATTCGCAAACATCAAACGTTTGTTTGATTTCCGAACAACCTAGCCGCTGACGTCGGCGTTGTCACCCCCGCTCTGTAGCCCTTTTGTGCTGCGTCGCAGCATCTTCTTCCAGAGCCTCGCCGGGAGCCGGCGCCTGCAGGCCGGCGACGACGAATGGCACCAGGCGGCGGGTGATGACCCGGGAGTCGTCCGGCTCCACGCGCTGCGCCGTTGCCAGCAGGTGCATCATGTCGTTACCGGCCATGGTGTAGGACATCGCCCCCACGACAAAGTGGAGGCGCCAGTAGAGTTCTTCTTTGGGCAGGTGGGGCAGCGCCTGGCGAAACGCCGGCTTGAAGCGCGCCACGACCGGCTCGTTAAGGGCGCGCAGATGCTCGTGGAGGAAATCGGCGTGCTCGGCGTAGCTTCGCCCCATCAGCCGCACGAAGCGATCCCCGCCGGCGCGGGTATCGCGGCTGAATTCCAGCGGCGGTCCGACGAAGGCCTCCACGAGCGCCTCGAGGCCCCCCTCACCGCCAGCCTCGAGCCGGTCGAGCCGGCGCAACCGCTCGCGGTTCAGGGGCTCGAGCCGGCGGCTGATCACGGCCTTGATCAACCCCTCCTTGGAGCCGAAGTGGTAATTGACCGCTGCAAGGTTGACCTGCGCCTCACGGGTAATGCTGCGCAGGGATGTCCCCTCGAGGCCGGTCGCGGCGAAGAGCCGCTCGGCGGTATCGAGGATGCGGGTCTTGGTATCGGGACTGTCGTTCATGGTGGCGGCCCCTTCCCGGCAGGTGCCGGGCAAGCATAGACCAGCCGCGCGCTAGTGCCTACGGGGATCCGCGCAGCACTTCTTGGACTTGCGGCCGCTGCCGCACGGACACGGCTCATTGCGGCCCACCTTCGGCGCCGCACGCTGGACCGGCGGCGCCGGTGCCGATACGGCATGCGCGGGGCGGTCCCCTCAACGAGGTCGCGGAGCGTAATGCTGCACCTGCAGCACAATTCGCCCGTTTCAAACACTTGAACAAACGCAATGGCGCAGCCTACGTTTACCGCAAGCACCGGGCATCAAAGACCCGGAGGCGAAGGACAACGATAACGACGCGTGATCAGAACGGCACCAGCCGTCAGGAGGAGCCATGAAGCAAACCGCACTGCGCCGCGCGGTCTACGCCACCCCGTGCCTGCTCGCCCTCGGCGGGCTCGCCACCACGGCTCACGGCGCCGCCTTTCAGCTCCAGGAGCAGAGCGCCTCGCTGCTCGGCAGCGCCTTCGCCGGGCGCAGCGCCGACGCCCACGACATCAGCCACATGTACTTCAACCCGGCCACCCTCGGCGTGCACGCCGGCCGCGGCCCCGAGGCGGAGGTCATCCTCAGCTACATCGACCCGACCTTCGATTTCGAGGCGGATGGGGAACCCGATTGGACTGCAGTGGGTGGAGAGCCCGGCCGGCTTAGCGCCAGTGGCGGCGAGAGCGCTCTGGCCCCGGTCTTCTACGCCGGCTTCGACGTGGCACCGGACCTGCGCGCCGGCGTCGGCATTAACGTCCCCTACGGTCTGGAAACCGACTACCCCGAGGACTGGGTAGGCCGCTACGACGCGGTGAACACGGACTTGGTCACCGTGGACATCAACCCCCAGCTCGGCTGGCGGGTGGACGAACGGCTCTCCGTCGGCTTCGGGCTGTCGGCGCAGTACGCCGATGCGACGCTGTCGCAGATGGTGTTGACTCAAGCTGGCCCCAATCCAGCCGCTGACAACAAGCTCAATGTCGAGGGCGACGACTGGTCCTACAGCTTCAACCTTGGCGCCCACTACGCCGTCACCGACGCCACCCAACTCGGTATCGCGTACCGGCACGGGATGGGCCACACCCTCTCCGGCGATGCCGAATTGAGGGAGGAGATAAACCCTGCAGTGGGAACCGAAACCGGCGGCGAGGCGGATCTGGACATCCCGGCCAGCCTCAACCTGGGTGTCAGCCACCGGCTCGACCGCCGGTGGACCCTGCTCGCCGACGCCACCT
>PUNM01000129.1 GCA_003552625.1 Ectothiorhodospiraceae bacterium | reverse complement strand
CCGGCGCGCTCGATGCGGGCCCGCGATGCCTCTGGCGAGGCCGCCGGCCTTCGCAGCCCCCTGACGGGCCGGGCTTTGCGCTGCAGCGGGGGGTGCTGCGGATAGGCCGAAGTGTTCACGGGCCAGCGGCCCGGGTGCCAGCCTGAACGCGGGCCGTGTTCGAGTGTATCGGCTCCAACAAACCCCATCGCCTTCATAACGCCTTCCATCATCTATCCGCGGCCGACTATCAGGCCCATACCACTGCTAGCATTATCATCGCCACTTTTGCTCGGCACCCCCAAACCTCTATCCGCGGAGATACTGACTCATAGCATCAACCCGGATTATTCAGCACAGGCGGGGAAATAGGTTGGCGTAGCGCCGGAGTCTCTGGATAATCATGAAGTTGGGAGCTACACGAACCAGAGCCGACGCTACGCCATGGGTGAAACCGTATCGCTGTTCTCGCCGTCATTCAACAAGGCCCTGCGGGTGGAAACGGGCGCTCAGCGCCTGAGTTCCGATGCGGGTGCGATCCTCCAGCGCGAGGCCTTGGAGCGCACCGGGATCGTGGCCTGGCTGAAGGCGCGCTTGTTGGACCCGCGCGATCCTCGCCGGACCCGACACACGATCAGTCAGCTGCTACGCGATAGCCTGGTGATGATCGGCCAGGGCTGGGACGACCAGCGGGATGCCGACACCCTGCGCAGCGATCCGATCCTCGCCGCCTGCGGCAGCGATGGCCGAGGCGAGCGGGTCATGGACCGAACCCTCGCCTCACAGCCGACGATCTCGCGGCTGCTCGACATTCTTGCCAAGCCAGAGAATCAGGCCGTGCTCGATCAGGCGCTGCTCGAGCTGGTTGAGCAGCGGGTCCGGGCCCGCAACAAGGGTCGCCGCGCCCGGACGATGACCATCGACATCGACGGTGTCCCGCTGCAGGCACATGGCCAGCAGCCCGGCAGCGCGTTCAGCGACTACACCGGGCAGCGCCAGCACTACCCGTTATTTGCCCTCTGTGGTGAGACCGGCGACATGGTTGGGGTGCTGCTGCGCCCCGGTAACGCGGGGCCGGCGAGCGAGGCGGCGGCCTGGATCCCGAAGCTGGTCGAGTATCTGCGTACCCATGTCGCCGAGCAGATCCGCGTGCGGCTCGATGCCGGTTTCTCCGATGCCACGACGCTCGCGGCGCTGGATGCCCACGGGATCGAGTTCATCGCCCGGCTGCCGCGCAATTCGGCGCTGGAACGGCGCTTCGAGCCGCAGCGCTATCGGCGGGGGCGCCCCTCCAAGCGCGAGCGCGAATGGACCGACGAGTTCGTCCACAAGGCGGGCACCTGGGAACGGCCACGGCGCGTGGTGATGGTCATCCGTGAGCGGCCCGGTGAACTCTTCCGCGAAGCCTTCTACCTGGTGGCCAACTCCGCAGGCAGCCAGCGCTTTGTTCGGCGCCACTACCAGCAGCGCGGCATGGCAGAGGCGCATTTCGGCGAATTCAAAGACGTCATCGGCGAGTCCCTGCCTTGTACCCGGCGCGGCCAGGCGACGGAGGAGCAGGCTTTCGCCCGAAGCCAGGCGCTGCTAGCCCTCCGGGCGCTCGCCTACCAGCTCCTGCACGTGCTGCGCGACAGCCTGGAGCGCGGCACCGGGGACGGCTGGAGCCTGCGCCGGCTGCGCGAGCAGGTGCTCAAAAGCGCCGTGCGCGTCCAGCGCCATGCCCGGCGAGTGCATGTCATCCTGGAACGGCGGGCCGCCTCCCACTGGCGCGCGCTCCTGCGCCGTCTCACGCGGGCGTATCCCGCACCGGGATAGCAGGGCAACTTGGCCGTGCAAACGGGCCGAACCCGCCGCTGGATGCGTGCCGGCGGTGCCGTCCTATGGCCGCGTGGCCATTTCACAGCCCCCACGACCGCGGAATGATGCCTTCAGCAAGCCGCCGCAGGGCCCCTCTGCGGACCAGGTCATGCGCCGGGGTGGTCAGTTACTGCCCATCCGTGGGCTTGGCCCACTCGCAAGAACGGTCAGCTAGGCCTAGTCATGAATACGGCGGGATATGGGGTCACGCCGGCCGATGGCTACCCAGCGACAAGCCGCTGACACCCCCACGATTCGCGAAGGGGCCCAGCGGCCTCCGCTCCCATTAATTCCCTCAGCCGCTGCCGGATGTCATCCACCAGCCGATAACAAAGGATTCGGACGCGTCGAATCCGGCAACACACGAAGTTGAGATTCCCGGATCACCTCCTGAGTCCAACGCCACTCTTCCGCAAAGTATTTTTCAAGTTCGTGACAAACATCCGCGGGCACGACCGGACCCCCTACTTCGTTAAGCTTACACAGCGGCTTGACTCGTAGCGCCGACGACAAAGTGTGAACCCGGCTGCGCTGATGGGCTGACCTGTTCTTGATCCGATTGGCCCAACGCAACGTCCGTGCCCCGCTCCGGGCAAGTCCCACATTGCCGGAGATCGGCTTATCCGTACGCTGCGGCCCGTCAAACCGCATCGCCGTAAAGCGTTCAATCGCGCCGACGACCTTGTCTTCCTCCGCTTTCAACTGCGCCTGATCGAACAGCAGGCATGCCCGCCAAGGCTGTTTTTGAATCGCTTCCAGCAGAGGGCGGTAGTGGCCCACCTCCCGGAACTCCTCCAGCCACTCCTCGAACGAGCGGACCTCGCCCCGGTAGATATGCTGCACATACAGGCTGGCCAGCAGGCGTGACGGCTCCCGTAGGAACATCAGCAACTGAGCATCGCCCAATAGGGTGGCTAGAACATCAAGGCGCCGCGCGCGAAGCCCTCCGCCGCCATCCGCCTCTTGAGTGTGCGCCGACAAACTCTCATCGGACACAAGGAGGCTGGCTTTTTCGTCGCTCAACCCGTGGACCAACTCCCTGAACTCCGGCTTCTTGATATAGCGCCCCGAACTCGCCCGGCTAAACCAGAACCTTTGTAGATACGTGGACGCGGTCTTGGGCAGGCCGGCGTGGACCGTCACCCTGGGAGCTTCACCCTCTTGATTCACCGTCATTCTGCTGCACCACCTTGACTGTGCATACCAATTTCCTTCCTTTTTTTGCGCACCAACTCCAAAACACCAAGCACGGCTACCGGTACCCAGAACAGCAACCACCCCTGGTCCGGGTTTGTAAAAACGGCTCGGGTGGAAACCAAACTCCCAACCATGAACGAGACCAGTACCGCAAACGCCGCCAGAACCTCGGACGAGCGGTTAGCGGTCAGGAAAAACTCGCGGCACGCAAAAAAGAGCAAGGCCAAGAACAGCCCCAGGCTTACCAGGCCTCCATGAAACCAGACCGTCAGGTAGGTGTTGTGCGGGTGCGCATAATCCCGCGCACCGGGCACCTCGACTCGATTCGACTCCGCCCATCCATGCCCAAGCCAAGGATGCTCGGCGACCCGCTCCAGCGTAACCTTATAGATGGCGAGCCTCGTCTCGATATTCTTCATATCCGCCATATCACGGTAATCGACCATGCCCGATGCGATGACGAGGGTCGCCAGCCCTCCGAAAATCAGAGCCACCAGAGTCATCATCCAGCGCCTCTCGACCAGCAGAAGGATCAACAGCGCCACGCCGAAGGCCAGGAGAGGGCCGCGACTCTGCGATAGCAACACGGGCACGAGGCAGACGAACCCAGCCGCGAGGAGCACGACTGTGTTCCTTGCCTTGGATGCGCGCAATGCAAATGCGAACGCAATCAGGGCGCCTACAACAAAAAAGTGCGACAGCGGTCCAGGGTTGCTGATATACGAAAGCCCGGGATCCATTCGAGGCCCTATATGCAGCCCCCCGAGATCCATGAAATAACCGGCACTGTGCCAGATACTCGATGCCACTGCCGCCAGCAGCACCGCCACCCAAAGCAGGCGCAGATATCCCGGGCAGGCGGACTGAAGGCAAAAAAGGAGGGCTAGAAACGAGAGCACTAGGATCGCATAGCGGAGATTGTCATACAGAGCGCTGACTTCGAAAGGCGTCGGCGCATAGAAAGAACTCGCTACGGCCACGACACACAAGACAAGCGTAAGCCGCATAGCCATCGATCCGGCCAGCATTTGCCATAGGCTGGGACGCCAAAGAAAAAAAAGTAGGAAGGGCAAGAAAACCAAGAGGTAGTAGAGCGCCCTATGCTCACTTCGAGAGCCTGTGTAGAAATACATCGACGCAAAAAAAACAACCAGGCCGATACCCATCCACAACAAAAGCACCTGCAGCGCTGGGCGCTGCAGGTGCCAAGCCAGTTCCGGATCCAACCAGGGCGCCGGACGAAGCCAACCCCGCTTATCGGGCGCCAAGCGGCCGTCTGCATCATGGCTCATCGTTCGCTACTACTCCAACTTGGTTAGCGTCTGGGAGATGGGCCAGCTATCATACAGTGCTCTCGTGACTCTTGCACGATGGTGGTTACGGGTGCTACCCAGCCGAAACAGAGAGCCACATGCGCATACTAGGTAAAGCAGTGGTCGGTCGCGGCCAGGCGGACCGCAGCCTGGCAAGCTACCGTCTCAAGATTGAAGAAGCACTTGGCAACGCGCCGCACCCTGGTTCGCTCAACCTAGTCCTGCGCCAGCCCATAGTCCTGGACCCCCAGAGGGCAATAGGGGCAAGCGACGGCAAGCGTTGGTTCTGGTTGGCGCAGTGCGCTGCCACGCCGTGCCTGCTCACGCGGTGGCGGGGCTGCCCGCTGCATGTCGTGGAGGTCGTTGCCGCCGTGAGATTGAGGGACCTAGAAGGCGAAGCGGGCGCACTGCAGATCGATGTCGACAACGACCTGCTGCTGCCGGTCCCGCTGACAAATCGGCTCTTCTGGGTGTTGTTGTGGGCCGGACGGCAGCACTGGTTTTACGCCAGCGACCGATACCTGAAATTTCGCCAGAGGCTCGGGGGCAAACACCTAGAGGGTCAGGCGGCGGTTGCAGCGCGCTGTCGGCACACGGGCTCTTATGTGAAGGAAGTCAAACCCTGATATGAACCAGCAGTTACGACGGAAATGGTCCAGCAGCCTGCACCGGAGGCTGTATCACTATGCCTTGAAGCGGCTGCTTGCTAGTGGCAAGCCGTATCAACCGATCGGCGAACATTCTTCGTCGATGAAAGACCGTCCTGACGAGGCCTTTGAGACTCGCTGGCAGAGCGTCGTGCAGGCCGCTAATCGCCTGCAGACACGCAACCTGCTCGATGTCGGCTGCTCCGAGGGGTACTTCACCCGCCGGGCCGCTACGGAGCTCGGGCTTATCAGCCTTGGCGTAGACAGCAACCGGACACGACTGCGGTTGGGCACCGGGCTGGCGGATCTGGAGGATCAGTATGGATACGGCTTTTTAGCACAAAAACTGACGCCGGAATCGATTCGCCAGCTCCCTTGCTTTGACTTGGTTCTATGCTTCTCGGTGGTTCATCACATCATCGCCGCTCAGGGTCCAGAGGCAGGTGTGCGTTTTCTCGCTAGCCTACGGCAGATCACGGGTTCCGGACTCCTTTTTGACATGGGCACACCGCTGGAAACATCGCACCGGTGGGCACCTGCTCTGGAATTCCTGCTCGATGACATCCCTGGTCGGACTGCGGATTATCTGCGCAGCGCAGGCTTCGCGTCCGTCGAGCACATTGGGGATGCGGCCGGTCACTTCGACAGCACCAGCCGGCCGATCTTCCTCTGCCGCCCATGAGTCACATCATGTGGGTGGACTACCTGATCGAGGATCACCGGTGCCCGGGACACGCCCAGCCCTCGATGGTCATGACCGTCAAGCGCAACTGGGCAGAACTGGATGCCGGTCTGCCCATCCTGCACGCCGTTCGCCTCGCCCGCCCAAGATGGCGGATCGTGGTGATCGTGCAAGAGGCGCGCATGCAAATGGAGCGTGACCGTTTCCCGGCTTTGATGCGGCAGTTGCAGGCGGTCGCCGACACCACGGTCTGGCTCCGCCATGCACCAGGCAGCGCACGAAAAATCAAACGCACCCTCCCGGACGGCCGGCGGGTGCCCGCCCTGACCCACGTCGCTCAGACCCTCTTTTCAGCCATCTCTGCCCCGTTACTCGGCCGGCGGGAACACCGAACGATCGAGAGCCGAACCCTACCCCGTGGACCGGTTCAGGCGCTGCTACACAACCATAAAGCGGAGACCCCTCTGGAGCGCCGCCTGCGGAGGGCATCGCCACGGGCGTTACGCATCGGCTTCCACCACGGATCCCAT
>PUNM01000138.1 GCA_003552625.1 Ectothiorhodospiraceae bacterium | reverse complement strand
TGACTCTTCACCCCAAGCAGCCAGAGCGTCGGTGGCATTCTCGGCCGTGGTCACCGAGCAGCCGAGTTGCTCCAGCATGATCCGGGCGAGCATCACGTTCGCTGGCTCATCATCGGCGACCAGTACACGGAGGGAGTGCTCCGGTGCATCGATGGTCTGAGACGATCCGACCCCAACAGGCTCCCCGTGACCGGCCCTCGGACTGACGGCGGGTGCAGCCACCACTGGCAAGGGCACGGTCACGCTGAACGCGGTGCCGAGCCCCGGCGCGCTGTCCAGGTTGAGTTCGCCGCCAAGGAGGCTCAGCAGCTCCCGCACAATGGCCAGCCCCAGTCCGTGCCCACGCTGTGCGCCGGCGTAATACCCCCGGTCAAAGGCCGAGAAGATCTGCTCCTGCGCTGCCGATGGAATCCCTGGGCCGGTATCGCGCACCCGAAAGGTGACCCGCTCGCCTTCCTGAGGGGCAACTTCAAGGTCCACCCGGCCTTCATCCGTGTACTTCACGGCGTTGCTGAGCAGGTTCGAAAGCGTCTGGGCAAGCCGCGTGGCATCCCCCTCGACCCACTGCGGCAAATGCGGATCGACTCGGCAGCCCAGCTCCAATCCCCGCTCTGCAGCAAGATGTCGAAATTCGGCATGTTGGCACTCGATCAACGCGTGCAGATCGAACGGCACCGGCTTCAAAGTCAGCCGGCCCGCCTGCAAGCGGCTTAGATCGAGCAGCGAGTCGATGAGGCCGAGTAGCCGCTGCGCGCCCTGGCGACAATACTGCATGTACTCGGCCCGCTGCTGTTCCGGAAGCTCCGGTTCATCGAGCAGCTCGAGGAAGCCCATCAGGGCGTTGAGCGGTGTGCGCAGGTCGTGGCTGACCGCGTTGAGAAAGTTGGTCTTGGCCTCTATCGCTTCGGCGAGCTCGCGCTCAGCACGCTTTTGGTCGCTGATGTCGAGGCTCACGCCGACCGCGGCTACCACCTCGCCGCGATGATCGGTGACCGGGTGGATCGTCAACAACGCCGGGAAGGTGCTGCCGTCCCGGCGGATCAGCTCCGTTTCTCGGCGGAGCGGCTCGCGCTCCCGGACCAGCCGTGTCACATGCGCGTGGTCTACCTCCGGGTCGGTCACCAACTGGCTGGCGTGCCTGCCGATGAGCTCCTCGCGGGCGTAACCGAACAGCTCCTCAGCGCCGGTGCTGGCCTCCAGGATTACTGATTCCAGGTCGGTCTTGACGATGCTGACAGAACGGGCCGCCTCGAAGATCGCCTCCAGTTCGCGCTGCCGCGCCTGGAGCTGCTCGCGCAGCTGCTGCTCGGCCTGCTCGGCGCGGCGGCGCTCAGTGATGTCTAAACCTACCGCCTGAAAGTGACTCAGCGCGCCGCCCCGGTCGAAGAAGGCGCGGATCGTCCACAGCTCCCAGTACATTCCCCCGTCATCGTTGGGTAGGCAGGTCTCAAAGCAGCCCACCGGCTCCTGTGGGGTGTAGCTCGCCAAGTGTGTCTCCGCACGCTCGCGTTCCTCAGCGGGGAGAAAGTCCAGCCAGCGCCGCCCAATCAGCGCTTCTGGCTCCGCACCCAGATGATCCGCCTTGGCTCGATTGGCGTAGGTGATCGTGCTGTCGGGTAGGTAGCGCTCGATCATCAACGGCTGGTTCTCGACCAAGTCCCGGTAATGGGCCTCGCGCTCGGCAAGTTCGCGCTGGGTCCGGCGCTGCTCGGTGACATCCTGCGTCGTGCCGCGCAAGATGCGCGGGTTCCCGTTGGCGTCAAACTCGGCATAACCGAGTTCTTGCAGGATCCGCTCACCGCCATCCGCTCGCACGATGCGGTGCTCAATGTCGTAAGGCTCTCCCGTGGAAAGAGCCCGCTCGATGGCCTCCTGAAGGGCTGGGTGCTCCTCGGCGGGAATGCAGGCCCAAAACGTGTCTATGTCCAAGGGAGTGTCCGCCTTCTCCAGTCCGAAGAAGTTGTAGATCTCGTCCGACCAGTCCACCGAGCCGGAGGGGATGTCGTAGACCCAGTGCCCCAGCCCGGCGATCCGCTTGGCCTCGGCGAGTTCCTGCTCGCGCCGGCGCAGCGCCTGCTCCGTCGCCTTAAGCTGTTGGATGTCGACGTACGTCCCCATCAGGCGCTGCGGGCGCCCGTCCGAGGCGCGCTGCACGGTCTGGCCCCGCCCCTGGACCCAGAGCCAGCCGCCATTGGCGCAGCGCAGGCGGAACTCGAGAGAGATCGGCTCGCCCTGCTCGATCAACCGCCAGAGCGTGGGTTCAATCCGAGCCCCATCTTCCGGATGCACCGAACTGCGCAAATCGCCGAAATTTAGGGGGCACCCGTCTGCGGGGTCGTGCCCAAGCATGCGCCAGCAGGCCGCGTCCCAGTGGATGGTGTCGCGCTGCAGATCCCAGTCCCAGACGCCGAAGCCAGCTGCCTCCTGTGCCAGGCGATATCGCTCCCGCTCGGCCGTCTGCTCACTCAGGTCCATCGCTGCACTGATCACGCCGGTGAGCTCGCCGGTGTCGTCAAGGATGGGCACCAGGCTCAGCAGGACCGGGGATACCGACCCGGAGCGGTGTACACGTTGGACCTCTTCGGTGATCTCCCGTCGCTCGTGGCGCAAGCGCTCCAGGAGCCGGCCCGGCACATGCCGCTCCTCCGGCGGATAGAACAGCCGCACACTCTCGCCGATGAGCTCATCACGCGTGTACCCGTGCAGCTCCTCGGCGCCCCGGCTGGCCTCCTCGATCACACCCGCCGCGTCCGTCTGGATCAGGGCGATCGAACTCGACCGGTGGAAGATGGCCTCGAGCTGGCGCTGGTGCTGACGCAGGGCCTGCAGCGTCTTCTGATAGTCGGTCACGTCTTGGACCGTGCCCTGGATAACTCGGCGGCCCTGGCCATCCCACCACTGCTTCGCGACCTCGCGCACCCATAGGAGGCGTCCATCCGGATGCCGAAACCGGTAAGATCCCTCGCAGGCGGTCCGCCCCGGATCGTCCAGAAGCTGGAACTCCGCCATTTGATGGCGATCCTCCTGCGGGACGCGCTTGAGCAGTTCGGCAAGGCTCGGCTCCTCCTCACGAGAGAAGCCACCGAGCTCGTGGATCATTGGAGACCAGAACAGCTCCCCGGATTCCGGATAGGCGAGCCAGCTCCCCATCCGGGCAATGCGCTCGGCTTGCTCAAGGCGCTCATTGGCTGCACCTAAGGCCTGCTCGCTTCGCTCTCGGGACCTTTCCGCTAGGTACCGGTCCGTAATATCCAGATGATTGAGCACGGCGCCGCGGATCTGACCCTGCTCGATCAGGGGGGTACCCTGCATGAGGAACCAGCGTTCCCGATCTGGGGCATGGCAGGGATATTCATGCTCAAACGAGCTTGTCTTGCCGGCCAGCAGCTGCATGATGCCGTCGTAGGCTTGGGCTGCGTTGGGCTCGCGGGCCTCCATAGCGCCTTTCAGAACCCCCAGGTAGTCCCCCCCGACCTCCAGACTGGGGCCAGCGCCTGCGTTCTCCCTTGCGAAATGCCGCCACGCCGCGTTCACGAACGCGATCTGTCCCTTGGTATCAATCACGGCAATGTGGGAGTTGAGAGCGTCGAGACTGGCACGAGCGAGGTCGAGTCCACCGATGCTTGACGAAAGCTCGGCGCTCTGCGTATCCGAATGGCTAGACCCGGAAGGCATCGCGTGGTGTACCCCCGAGATTGCGGCGTAACAGGGTCCTGTTAGTGAGTGCCAGTGCGACGGTCGACGCCTCGACGAGATGGCTCACGGCGCCGGTGAGCCGTCGGTGCCGGTTATGCGAATGTGCTGCGTTGTGAGCGAGGGTAAAAATAGCAGACACACTCCTCCCTGAGCGCTTTGGAAGGATCAGCAAGGACGGGAGTCGCGCCATCTGATCCGGTTATCACTACAGCCCCGTGACCCGTCGATCACAAAAGCGCAGGGTGGTGGCTCAACCACTAGATTCGCCCAGTCATACACAGACTGGGGTTTTTATCAAGGGTGCACGACGCCGCAGGTCGAGCTGCAGCAAGAGCAGGGTAGTGTAGCCGTGGAACAGGGTGTCGTTTGCTGTGGAATCACCTGACCGAGTCGCATGGAACACTTTGTCCGCATCCGCAACATTCCATACCAATCCGCGATCTTGCTGACGAGATAGTTGAGCAGAGTAGTGTCTCGTTCGGTGACAATGCAAAAAAACCAGGCGCCTCGGATCGCCTGTAAAAGGCTCTCGCCAGTTCCGAAACGGCAGGGTCCGCCTTCCCACCACCTGGGGAGGAGCAGGCGGACTCGCGTCGGCAAGCGACGTGCGTGGTGTTGTCGCCGGCTGGCCGTTGAATGCGGTTTAACTTGTTAGTTCCCGCAGTCCTCTGGCCGTTAGTCCGTCACGAGCCTCCCTGTTGCGCGGTTCCCCGGGTTCTCGACTCCGCTCGCAGGAAATCAGCACTCGACGCTCTTGCTCGTGGGTGGATGGAGGCGGTGATCAGAAACTGTCCATCGCTCGCGAACCCGTACAGCGCGGGGCTGCACCGGGTGTCTCCACAAGGTTTTCCACAGTTATTGTGAAAACCGGCCGGTCCATGCTGGTAGGCTCAGGGGCAGATGAGCGGCGGAGCGAGCAGTATGATCCCCCATCTTCGGAGTTGGAGATAGTCATGAGTCAGCCTTTCGAGTCCGTCAACGTCCTCGGCCAGCCCCTCGCGCCCTGTAGCACTCAGCCTTTGACCGGCTTCTACCGGGACGGGTGCTGCAATACCAGCCACGAAGACTTCGGGATCCATACGGTCTGCGCCCAGCTGGACGAGGCGTTTCTGGCCTTTACCCGGGAGCAGGGCAATGACCTGACGACGCCCAACCCCTACGCGCTTTGAGTGCCCATGAGGGCGTCCGGTTCCGTCAGTGGGCGAACCGGGTTCTACGCGAGCACCTGAGGCGGGGCTACACGATCAACCGCGATCGGTTCGAGGCGAACGCCCGGGAACTTGAGGCAGCGCTGGAGCTCGTGCGCAAAGCGGCCGGAACGCCCGCGCTGACCACCGATGCAGGGCGCGCTCTTGTCGATGTGGTTACCCGCTACGCCAACCGGCAACGGGCGTTCCTACTGTAAAATGCGCAAAAGTCGTAACTCCGCGAAACTCGCAAATAGAAAGCGATTAACCCATGGCACTCAAGAAATCCCAACTCTACTCCTCCCTGTGGCAGTCCTGCGACGAGCTGCGCGGCGGCATGGACGCCTCGCAGTACAAGGACTATGTGCTGACGCTGCTGTTCATGAAGTACGTCAGCGACAAGAAGGACTCGCTCATCGAGGTTCCCGAGGGCGGCAGCTTCGCCGACATGGTGGCGCTGAAGGGCGACAAGGAGATCGGCGACAAGATCAACAAGATCATCGGCCGGCTGGCCGAGGCCAATGATCTCAAGGGCGTCATCGACCAGGCCGATTTCAACGACGAGACCAAGCTCGGCTCAGGCAAGGACATGCAGGACCGGCTGTCCAAGCTGGTGGCCATCTTCGACCAGCTCGACCTGGGCGCCAACCGCGCCGATGGCGACGACCTGCTGGGTGACGCCTACGAATACCTGATGCGCCACTTTGCCACCGAGTCCGGCAAGAGCAAGGGCCAGTTCTACACCCCGGCCGAGGTCTCGCGGGTGATCGCGCAGGTGGTGGGCATCGGCCCGGATACCCGTCAGGACGAGACCCTGTATGACCCGACCTGCGGGTCCGGCTCCCTGCTGCTGCGCGCCGCCTACGAGGCGCCGCAGGGTATGAGTATCTACGGTCAGGAGAACGACAACGCCACCTGGGCGCTGGCCAGGATGAACATGATCCTGCACGACTACCCCACGGCCGAACTGTGGCGGGACAACACCCTCTCGCGCCCCTATTTCAAGAACGCCGACGGCAGTCTCAAGACCTTCGACTACGCCGTGGCCAATCCGCCGTTCTCCGCCAAGTCCTGGACCAA
This sequence comes from Ectothiorhodospiraceae bacterium, assembly GCA_003552625.1. Classification (GTDB taxonomy): domain Bacteria; phylum Pseudomonadota; class Gammaproteobacteria; order Nitrococcales; family Halorhodospiraceae; genus Halorhodospira. Next base: position 254 of record PUNM01000138.1, on the reverse strand, counting down.
CGGCCTGGACCCGGCCAACGACGCGTTCGGCCGCTTCGAGTACGGCATCCCGCCGGCCAAGAACGGCGACTACGCCTTCCTGCTGCATCTGATCAAGTCGCTCAAGTCGACCGGCAAGGGCGCCATCATCCTGCCCCACGGTGTGCTCTTCCGCGGCCACAAGGAGGCCGACATCCGCCGCAACCTGATCCGGCGCGGGCTGATCAAGGGCATCATCGGCCTGCCGGCCAACCTGTTTTACGGCACCGGCATCC
>PUNM01000035.1 GCA_003552625.1 Ectothiorhodospiraceae bacterium | reverse complement strand
GCTCATCCCGCCTCCTGCCCCTTGGATAGGCCACATTCCGCCCTTATGTCCTTCACTGTAGCCGGGCAACGGGGGACACCCAACCCTGATGCAACAAGGGCGTAGCGGCATCCTGGCCAGCGTTTGAATCGGCGCTTGTGACAGCGCGGAGCTGCAGGGCACGGTCGATGCCTGTCGCCGGCCACTTGGCATTACAATGGAATTCGATCTTCGGCAGGAGGAAGCCTAACGATGGCAGCACGACCGGTTCACGAACTGCCCAATGCGGTCGAGGTCACAGAGCACCAGTGGATCCCGATGCGTGACGGTACCCGGCTCTCGGCGCGGATCTGGAAGCCCGCTGGCGCCGACGAACAACCGGTCCCCGCCGTGCTCGAATTTATCCCCTACCGCAAGCGGGATATCAAGCGCATGCGGGATACCCAGATCCACCACTACTTCGCGGCTTACGGGTACGCCGGCATCCGGGTCGATCTGCGTGGCAGCGGTGAATCGGAAGGGGTGCTGACCGACGAATACCTCCCGCAGGAACAGGAGGATGCCGAGGACATTCTGCGGTGGCTGGCGGAGCAATCCTGGTGTACGGGGGACGTCGGGATGATGGGCATTTCCTGGGGGGGCTTCAATGCATTGCAGCTCGCCGCCCGGCGGCCGCCTCAGCTCAAGGCCATCATCGCCGTTGCAGCCACCGACGACCGCTACGCTGACGACGTCCACTACAAGGGCGGCTGCTTGCTCAACGACAACCTCTCGTGGGCGTCCGTCATGTTCGCCTTCAACTCCTTGCCCCCCGACCCGCAGCTCGTCGGCGAGCGCTGGCGGGAGATGTGGATGCAGCGGCTCGAGCATAGCGGCCTGTGGGTGAAAAAGTGGATGGACCACCCGGAGCGCGACGAGTACTGGCGGCAGGGCTCCGTCTGCGAGGATTACGGGGCGATCCAGTGCCCGGTCATGATTGTCTCGGGCTGGGCCGATGGATACCCCAACCCGGTTTTCCGCCTGGTCGAGAATCTGGAGGCGCCGGTCAAGGGCCTGGTCGGCCCATGGAGCCACATCTACCCGCACATGGGCCTGCCGGGCCCCCAGATCGGCTTTCTGCAGGAGGCCGTGCGCTGGTGGGATCACTGGCTGAAGGGCAAGGACACGGGCGTTATGGAGGAGCCGAGCCTGCGCGTCTGGATGCAGGACAGCGTCCGCCCGCGGACCCAGTACGCCAGCCGCCCGGGACGCTGGGTCGGCGAGCCGTCCTGGCCTTCGCCCCACATCGACGCCACGCGGCTGCAGCTTTCACCGCGACACTTGCAATGGCCCGGCGAAGCCCCACCGGAAACCTTCCCGGACAAGCCGGTCGCCATCCAGTCACCGCTGTCCGTCGGCCTGTTCGGCGGAAAGTGGTGCGCGTACAACAATGGCCCGGACCTTCCCTATGATCAGCGTGAAGAGGACGGCGGGGCGCTGGTTTTCGATACGCAGCCGCTCCAGGAGACCGTTGAGATCCTGGGAGCGCCCGTTCTTGACGTCGTCCTCGAGTCGAACCGTCCGGTCGCCCAGATCGCGGTGCGCCTCTCCGATGAAGCCCCCGATGGCAAAGCAACCCGAGTCACCTACGGGGTGCTCAACCTCTGCCATCGCCACGGCCACGACCGGCCGGCCTATATGGAGCCGGGCCAGCGCGAGCGGGTGCGCGTGCCGCTGGACCATATCGCTCAGTCGTTCCCGCCCGGGCACCGAATCCGGCTGGCGGTTTCGACTTCCTATTGGCCGCTGACTTGGGCGCCACCGCAACCGGTGAAGCTCACGCTCTACCCGGCCGAATCGCACCTCGAGCTACCGGTGCGACAGCCGCGGGAGGAGGATCAGCACCTGCCCGATTTCGGCGAGGCCGTTGTCGCCCCGCCACCGAAGCGGACCCCGCTCGAGCAGGGGGACGGCAACTGGATCATCTCCCGCGATCTGGCACGGGATGAGTCCACTCTCCACGTCATCGAGGATGAGGGCCGCGTCCACCTCGAGGACGTCGATCTGGAACTCGAACGCTCGGCCGACGAATGGTATCGAGCCCGCGGCGACGATTTCACTTCGCTCAACGGCGAGGTGATCCATCGACGGGGGCTGCAGCGCGGGGACTGGTCGGTCTACACCGTGACGCGGACTCTGCTGACGTGCGATGAGGGGCAATTCCGCATCCACGCGACCCTGGATGCCTACGAGAACGGGCTACGGGTCTTTTCCAAAACGTGGGACGAAACCGTTCCCCGCGTCTACGTCTGACCCCGCGCGAGGCTTGCTGGGGCCGTCGTAGGCCGCCTGCACCAGACGGGGCAGGACTTCTCCGGCGGGCCCGCGCAGGCTCCAGTCGGCGACCGGAGTAAAAGGGGTCGGCTCCGGATTAATCTCCACCACCGGCACGTTGCGCTCCACGGCCTCCAGGGGAAGGGAAGCAGCGGGCTGAACCATGGCCGAGGTGCCAACGGTCAGCACGAGGTCGGCGCTGCGAATGCTGTCGATCGCCGCCTCCATCGCACCCGCGGGCAGCATCTCCCCGAACCAGACGACATCCGGCCGCAGAAGGCGACCCGTTTCGGGGCAACACGGCAAGTCCGGCTCATCGGACACGGCGTCACAGGGCTTTTCGGTCGCCCGATCCCGATGGATATTGCCGTGCAGCTCGATCACCTCGCTGCTACCGGCACGCTGGTGCAGCCCGTCCACGTTCTGCGTGATCACCGGTAACCGCTCCACCCGCTGCTCCCACTCGGCCAAAGCACGGTGGCCGGGATTGGGCTCCGCGCGCTCGGCCAGGCGGCGACGCTGGAAGTACCACGCCCAGACACGGCGTGGATTGCGGAAGAAGGCCTCCGGCGTGGCGAGCTCTTCCGGATCGAACTGCTCCCAGAGTCCGATCTGCGCTTCCCGGAACGTCGGCACGCCACTCTCGGCTGAGACCCCAGCGCCGGTCAGAGCAACCACGCGCCGGGCGGCGCGCAGCGTGTCCTGAAGTTCTTCGGTGATGTCCATCGCACTCTTCTCTCCCAGAGGGAATCACCTCCGCAATAGACGCGGCATTCTGCGGCCCCGGATGGCTGCGGACAAGCCGGATTACCCATCAAGGGCCCATCTTCCCCTACAATGGCGCCTTCACCCGCAATGGTAGCGACTATGAGCGAGATCATCCTGATCAACGTCTCCGGCGAGGACCAACCGGGGCTGACCTCGTCACTGATGGGCATCCTGGCCGAGTACGACGTCGGTATCCTCGATATCGGTCAGGCGATGATCCACGACACCCTCTCCCTCGGGATCCTAGTGGACGTGCCTGACCAGAGTGACGTCTCCCCCGTGCTCAAAGACGTACTCTTCCACCTGCACGACGCCGGCATGCAGGTGCGTTTCACGCCGATTGCCAAAGAGCAGTACGAGAACTGGGTCCAGGGCGCCGGCAAGCCCCGGCACATCATTACGCTGCTCGGGCGCAGCGTCACCGCCGAACAGATTGCGCGGATCAGTGGCGTCGTCACCGCCCAGGGGCTGAACATTGAGGACATTGTTCGCCTCTCCGGACGCCGTCCCCTTCATCGCGAGGGGCGCCGTTCCAGGGCCTGCGTGGAGCTGACGGTGCGCGGCCAGCCCGTGGACACCGACGCCATGAAGCGCGATTTCATGGAAATCTCGAAAGACCTGGGCATCGATATCAGCTTCCAAGAGGACAACGTCTACCGGCGGAACCGGCGGATGGTGGCCTTCGACATGGACTCGACGCTGATCCAGCAAGAGGTCATCGACGAGATGGCCAAGGCCGCCGGGGTCGGGGAGGAGTGTGCGCGTGTCACCGAGCAGGCCATGCGCGGCGAGATCGACTTCCGGGATAGCCTTCGCGAGCGTGTCCGACTCCTGGAAGGCCTGCCTGAAGAGACCCTCGAACGGGTCGCCCAGAGCCTCACCCTGACCGAGGGCGCGGAGCGCCTGGTCCGAACCCTGAAAGCGTTCGGCTATGTGACGGCGATCATCTCCGGCGGATTCACGTACTTCGGCCGTTACCTGCAGCAGCACTTGGGCATCGACTATGTGTATGCGAACGAGCTGGAAATCAGCGGCGGCCAGCTGACCGGCCGTGTCGTCGGCAGTGTGGTGGACGGCCCGAGGAAGGCGGAGCTACTCCGGCATATCGCTGATCAGGAGGGGCTCGCGCTGGAGCAGGTCATCGCCATTGGCGATGGCGCCAACGACCTCCCGATGCTGCGTCTCGCCGGCCTTGGGATCGCCTTCCGCGCCAAGCCGGTGGTCCAGGAAAGCGCGCGGCAGTCGATCTCGACCCTCGGCCTCGACGGAACCCTGTACCTGATGGGCATCAAGGATACCGATACGCCGGCGTAGGGTCGGCATCCAGAAGCCCCTTTTCCCAGGCGGCCTGCTCCAAAGCTGCTGTCAGCTCCTCCGGCGGTCGCGCCCCGATGATCTCGATGTTCCCATCGATGATCAGGGCCGGCACGCCGGAGAGGCCGAGCCGCTGCCCAGCCGCCATCTCGGCCTCGACTTCCCGTCGGCCCTCCCCGGTGCGCAGGAACTCGCGCACTCGATCGGCGCCAAGGCCGGCCTGCTCCCCGATACGCTCAAGCTCCGCATGCTGACCGATATCCCGGCCATGGCAAAGGGATGCTCTGAAGACGCTCTCGATCAGTGCCTCGCCGCGTCCGGCCTGGCGAGCGAACCAAATCAGTCGATGGGCATCAAAGACTGGAGGATCCTGCGCGAGTCCCTCCGCGGAGAAGTGAACCCCTTCCGCATAAGCGGCCCGCAACAATTCATCCTGCTCGGCTTCGGTACGGAGGGGAGCGTCCCGCGAGCCAGCGGCGGCCGAACCACCCAGCCTGGGGCGCAACTCGAACGAGCGCCACTCGACGCGAACGGGGAATCGACCGTTGACCTGCGCGACAGCCCGCTCCAGACGGCGTTTGCCCAGATAGCACCAAGGGCAGGCCACATCGGAGTAGACATCAACCTCGACAGCCATAACGGACTCCTTGTGCAGATTATTTAGACCCTATGGGTCCACTTTCGCGGTGTCAAGACAGAATGACGCCTCCGCCATCCACGCCCCGGCGCCGTGGCCCGGAACCTGCGGCGGCTGCTACCCGCAACCGCTCCATCCACGCTATGGTGCGCGGGGAAGGCTTCGCAGCGAACGCTGGAGGAACCCGTGCACGTCTCTCCCAAGCCCTTGGCGTCTTACCCATGGTACTTGCGACCCTTTTTCTGGAATCAACGCCGTAAGTACGGCGAAGTCCTTCAGCCTGGGCTGCTCTGGGGTCGCTCCCCGAAGGTCTTCGCAGCCGTAGCCCTGCTCTATGGTGCACTCGAGCGCCGTACGAGCCCTCTATCCCCCGCATTACGCTCGCTAATCACCGTCCGCGTCTCCCAGATCAATCACTGCAGCTTCTGCGTCGATATCAACACCAACACCCTCCATCAGCGCGGCGTCGACTGGGCGAAAATCGAGGCACTACCGCAGTGGCGCGGCAGCGAGGCCTTCGATGACTACGAGCGGGCTGTTCTTGCCTATACCGAAGCCGTTACACGCACGGATACGCCGGTGACCGACGACTTGATTGCTGACCTGCGCGCGTACATCGACGAGGATACCCTGGTGGAACTCACCGGCCTGATCGCTTTCCAGAACATGTCGAGCAAGTTCAATAACGCATTGGACGTTCCCCCTCAGGGATTTTGTGTGTCACCACCGCCCCCCCGGGATGGGGGCAAGTCCGGCCAGGGAGGGTGAAACGGCCGTGGAGAATCGCACGCACCGGCGTAGCCGGGCCGGTCCGCTCCGACTGCCGGCCCTATCGATTCTGCTGTGCACCACCCTCGCTGTCGGCAGCGGAGCGGCTACAAACGCCACCGCGGGCAGCCCGGGCGGCGTCTTCGTACCGATCGTGTTCTCCACTCCGGAGACCGGCCTGGCCCTTGGGGGAACGGCCATTCTCTTTCGGGACGTCGACCTCCCGGGCCCGGGTGACCATCAAGGCACCGACACACTCACGGTGGTGGGGTTCTACACGACCGAGGACCAGTACCTGGCCAGCCTAAGCGGGCAACTCCACTTCGCCGGGGGCCTCTGGAAAGTCGCTAACACGACTACCCTCAGCGAATTCCCGAGAGATTTTTATGGGATTGGCAACCGCTCCTCCGAAGCGCACGAGACCTCCTACACGCCGGTTCGTGCGCGAAACAGCCTGCGGCTCAAACGCTGGCTCGGAGGAGCCTGGTACGGCGGCGGCCGCTGGGATGCGCTGAGCCTCGACATCGAGGATGTCGAGGCCGGCAGCAAGACCGAGGAGTATTACCAGGAACGGGATCTCGCGCTCGACGTGGACGCCCACGGCATAGGCCTGGAAATCACCCGGGATACGAGGAGCGCTTCATTCTTCCCGACGACCGGGAGCAAGACGGAACTCTCCGCCGTCACGTATCCTGAAGGTCTCGGCGCCGAACAGGACTTCACGCTAGCCGAACTGGATCACCGCTTCTACTGGCCCCTGGGCGAAGATGTCGTGCTCGCAGTCCAGGCCCTGGCCGAGTATGCCTCGGATGAAGCGCCCCTCCCCCTGCTGCCGCAACTGGGTGGCTCCAGTCTTCGGGGCTTCTATGAGGGGCGCTATGTGGATACGGCCTTGGTCAGTGCCCAGGCTGAAGCCCGTTTCCCCATCACGCCGCGTTGGCGCGGTGCCCTCTTCCTCGGTGCGGGTGAGGTGGCTCCCCGTTTCTCGGATCTGTCCCGGGATCACCTGAAGTACGCGGGCGGCTTCGGTGTGCGGTACGTCCTGCAGCCGGACGCGCGCATCCATCTGCGGCTGGACTTCGCCTACGGCCAGGCCCGCGGGGACGCCGAGGGTGCCGACGGACTTGCTGTGTATTTCAATGTCGGCGAAGCCTTCTGACACGGGCCGCGACCACCAGCCGCGGCCGAGTGTCACTGCATCTTGACGCTCAACAACGGTCTACTTACTGTACGCTTTATGTCTGGGGCTGCCCTTCGTGATTCCGTACTGACGCGCCCGCGTCTGTCCACAGTGATCGAGATCCTGCATCCGATCACTTGGTTCGCGCCCATGTGGGCCTTCATGTGCGGCGTAATCTCCGCCGGCGTGACCCCTGAGGGGGTGCACTGGCTGATGATCGCAGCGGGCATTTTCCTGGCAGGGCCGCTCCTTTGCGGGACCAGCCAGGCCGTCAACGACTGGTTCGACCGCCACGTCGATGCGCTCAACGAGCCCGACCGCCCCATCCCGTCGGGGCGCATGCCGGGTCGCTGGGGGCTCTACATCGGGATCCTCACGACCGGACTCGCGCTGCTGGTTGCCGCACTGCTCGGCCCCATCGTGCTGCTGGCTTCGGCCGTCGGCCTCTTCCTGGCTTGGGCCTACAGCGCACCGCCGCTTCGGCTCAAGCGCAACGGCTGGATCAGCAACGCCGCCGTCGGCATCTCCTACGAAGGTCTGCCCTGGGTCACCGGCGCCGCCATTATGGCGGCCGGGCTTCCCGACTGGCGCATTCTTTTGGTGGCCCTGCTCTACAGCATCGGGGCTCACGGAATCATGACCCTCAATGACTTCAAGGCCATTGAGGGTGACCGCCAGACCGGATTGAAGACCGTACCCGTCCACCTTGGGCCGAAGCGAGCTGCTCAGCTGGCTTGTGTCGTCATGGGCGCCCCGCAGGTGATCGTGATTGGCCTGCTCATGCTTTGGGGTCAACCGATCCACGCGGCCATCGTCACCTTGCTGCTTTTGGTTCAGATCGCCCTGATGCTGCGGCTGCTCACCGACCCCAAGGGTCTGGCCCCTTGGTACAACGCTACCGGCACCACGCTCTACGTACTGGGGATGCTCGCGACCGCGTTCGCGCTTGGCAGCATGCTGGGGGGCTAAGTCGGGATGAGCGCAACGGCCGCTACTGCCACGCAGCACCACATCGGCTGGGCGGGCATCTTTCGCCTGGGCTTGGTGAACATGGCGCTCGGTTCGATCGTCATCCAACCGTTCACCACTTTCAATCAGGCGATGACCCAGGACCTGGGCATGATGGCCATGCTCCCTGGCTTTTTGGGCGCCATCTATTACATCATCCAGCTATCCCGCCCGGGCATTGGGCATGGCCTGGACCAGGGAGGGCGGAAAACACCCTGGATGGTCGGCGGCATGGGCATACTCGCCCTCGGCGGTACCGCCGGCGCTGCCTCCATCGTGCTCATGGAGCAGCACGCGCTTCTCGGGATCCTCGCCTCGTTCTTCGCCTATTTTCTGATCGGGGCAGGCAGTGCCACCACCGGAACCGCGCTGCTGACCTTCCTCGCCAGTCGCGTCCAGCCTCAGCTGCGCTCGGTGGCGGCCATGGTCGTATGGCCAATGATGATCTTCGGATTTGCCGTGACCGGGGCAACTGTTGGAGCGATTCTGGACCCGTTCTCCACCGAACGGTTGTTCTTCATCGTCGCTACGGTCAGCCTGATCGCCTTCACTGTGACGAACCTCGCTTTGTTTCGGCTTGAGGGCAGGCCCGATCCCGCGGCCACCAGCGCCCCGCGGCAGGAGCGCAATCCGTCCGGGTTCATGCGCGCGCTGCAGGAAGTATGGGCCGACGACAAGGCGCGCCGCTTCACCCTCTTCGTCTTCGCGTCCATGCTCGCTTACAACGCCCATGAGGCGATCATGGAGCCTTTCGCCCGTCAGGCTTTCGACCTCACGGCCGGACAAGCCACACAGCTCGGCGGGGGGTACCTTTACGCCGGCGTGCTTGCCGGCATGTTTCTAGCCGGCGTAGCCGGTCGGATCGGCCCCGGACGACTCGGCGCGTTGTGGACCTGGGCGATCGGCGGTTGCTTCGCCTCGGGTGCAGCTTTGGCCGCCCTGGGCATTGGCTCCTTCTTCAATGACATGTGGCCCCTGGCGCCCTCCGTATTCCTGCTCGGGTTGGCGAACGGCTCCTTCACGGTAGCCGCCATCGGCCTGATGATGCGCCTCGCCAATGAAGGCCCGGATGGTCGCTCGGGAGTCCGTATCGGGCTCTGGGGCGCTGCCCAGGCCATTGCGTTCGGCATCGGCATCTTCCTGGGCACCGCGGGGGTAGACGCTTTCCGGATCCTCCTGGATCTGCCCACTTTCGGCTACAACGTCGTCTTCACCTTGGCAGCGGTACTCTTCATGGTTGCCGGGTGGCTTGCCTTCCGGGTTTTCCAGCTGGATCACCAAGAGTCCACGACGGACGCGCGCCTGGAGTCCAGTGCGCGTTAACGACAGAGGTAGTGAGCAATGAGCCAGCCAGGCGCAGAAAACCAGTTCGATGTGGCGGTCATCGGCGGCGGCCCAGCGGGAGCGACGGCCGCAGACGACCTGGCCGGACGCGGCTTCTCCGTTTTGCTTCTTGACCGCCCCGGGCGGATCAAGCCCTGCGGAGGTGCAATCCCGCCGCGTTGTATACAGGATTTCGAAATCCCTGACGAACTCATTTGCGCACGCGTGCGCTCCGCGCGAATGGTTTCTCCGTCCGATCGCCAGGTGGACATGCCCATCGACGACGGCTACGTAGGCATGGTGGATCGCGACGTCTTTGATGAGTGGCTCCGCACGCGAGCCGCCCGCAACGGGGCCGAGCGCCGCGACGGATTCTTCACGGAACTCGCTGAGGACGACTCGGGCGGCGTAAGGATCCGGTACCAGGAGGGCCGCGGTGGCGCGGACTCGGAGCAGCGTGAGGTACACGCTCGGATGGTCATCGGCGCCGACGGAGCCAAATCAGCGGTCGGTAAGCAGGCAATCCCTGGCGCCGACGCAATCCCTCACGTGGCCGCTTACCACGAGATCATTGAGTCACCCGATACGGGGGACGACCGTTTTCACCCGGAACGTGCCGACGTCTACTATCGCGGCTCCATCTCCCCGGATTTCTACGGCTGGATCTTCCCGCACGGGACAACTGCCAGCATTGGCGCCGGCACAGCGATCAAGGGCTTCAGCCTCCGCGGTGCTGTCAAGAAACTGCGCGAGGACGCCGGCCTCACCGAGGCCCCAACCCTGCGGCGTGAGGGTGCGCCGATTCCCATGACCCCGTTAAAGCGCTGGGACAACGGGCGGAATGTGGTCCTCGCCGGGGATGCGGCCGGCACCGTAGCACCCGCCTCCGGCGAGGGGATCTACTACGCAATGGCCGGCGGCCGATACGTAGCGAATGCGGTTCAGGCTGCGCTCGAGTCGGGCGACGGCAAGGCCCTTTCAGGGGCCCAGAAGGCCTTCGCCAGGGATCACGGGCAGGTCTTTCGCGTTCTCGGCGTCATGCAACGTTACTGGTACACGGACAACAACCGCCGAGAGCGTTTCGTTCGAATCTGCGCCGATCCCGATGTCCAGGCACTGACCTGGGATGCCTACATGAACAAGCGCCTTGTGCGGGCGCGTCCGCTTACGCATATGCGTATCTTCTTCAAGAACATCGCTCACCTAACCGGTCTCGCTCGGGCGAGCTAGCAGTCGGCACAACAACCTTCCCGCGGTGAAAGGGGCCCGCGGCAACCACGACCCAGCACGTGCCAGGCCCCTTCTCCGCAGACACTCCAGGCGTCACCCGGGCAATTCGACGCCCTCCGCCCACCTCTCGACGATCCGCGTCGGACACCGGCAGACACACCAGGGCCTCTTGCTCTGCGCTCCCCAAAGGGATCGTTGCCGCGCAAATACCCGCCGTGCCCGGCGCACTAAAAAAAACGGCGCCCAATGGACGCCGTTCGTTTTCAGGCGGGCCGCTCCGGAGCGAACCCCGGAGCTCCTCTAGCCGCCTTCACTCGGAGTTGCGGTCACGCAGTCCATCCGTACCCAGGTCACCGAACTGCAGGAAGTCGAAGTCCTCGTCCGGCTCACCGATCAGGCCCGGATAGTCCTGGACCATCTTGGTGCCCTCCAGCGGCAGCTGCTCGCCGTAGTGACAGGTCGCGCAGTTCACCTTGGCGATGTCGCCGGTCGGCCCAAGACGCGCCTCCGGATGGTCCGCTTCCAGCGGCTCAATCCAGTTCACGTTGAGATCACGCGTCATGCGGATCCCGTGCCAGGAGATCTCCCGCTCCTCCGGGCTCTCGTCCCACTGCCCCAGCCGGCCGGTGTTGTGGCAGGTGGTGCAGTTGGACCCGGTAGCGTCGGACATGTGCATCATCAGGCCGTAAGAGGCCTCGGTGTCCTGAATCGATACATCCCACTCGTCGAGATTGGGCAGGATCGTATCGCCTTCGACCCGGAGATCATCATGACCGAGCAGGAACCGGTCGAACCCGTTCCGCGGCAGCGACGACCAGCTCACCTTGTCAGTGGGCTTGTTTTGCATCATCCGGTTGCCCAGGCCCATGGCCAGCACTTCTTCGCCGGCCTCCGCTTCGGCGAACCAGGACTCTTCCGGAAGATTCTCACCACGGTGACAGGTGTAGCAAGTGACACCGGTGTCATCCATGTGAGTTTCCCAGTTGGCGTTCACGTACTGGTTCATCTCGATCATCTGTCGAGAGACGTCGTACGTGTACAGGTCGTCACTGGCGAAGTCATTACCGTCGTGGCAGTAGGTGCACCCTACATCCGGGGCTACCCAGTCGGTCATGCTCTGCATGAGCCGGAGGAACTCCGGGACGCTGAGGTCGGTCAGGACCTCGACGTTCTGATACACCTCTCCGGCCCGCGGCCCTTCGTCAGAGACCGGATCGGCCGGGTCCGGGGCAATGTGGAGGTCGGCCTCAGCCTCTTTGATCCGAGGGTTGGTCACCTCCTCCATGCCGGTCCCGCGGTAACCCTTCTGCTCGGTATCCACGGGTGGCCGCTCACAGCCGACCACAAAAGCCAGTCCGGCCGAGAGGGCACCCACCGCTAAGGATCGGTTCAAGTACATTTTGCTCATCACTCCGTCCCCCCTGCTGCCGGATCAACGGCCGGTGTGAAGAACTCCGGATACTCAGGGGCAATGCCGTGGTGGACACCCCACAGGTACCAGTTTTCAACCACAGTGCCGGTCAGCAGGATACCGATGCCGCCAGTGATTACGCACAGGATGGCGAACCAGTAGCCCCACCGGTGGATGGACTCCATCGTCGCGTTGAAGCCCATGGTCCAGCGCCAGAACAGCGCCGACCGCTCCGCACCGGTGCCGCGGTCGGTAACCTGCTCAATCTCACGCTCCGCGTTATAGCGGCCGGCTGCCAGGATCGTGGCACCGTGCATGGCAAAGAGCAGAGCCGACCCGAACAGGAACACGATCGACAGCATGTGGAACGGGTTGTAGTAGAGGTTCCCGTACCGCAGTGAGAAGGCCGTCGTCCAATCCAGGTGCGGGAAGATCCCGAACGGCACACTCTTCGCCCAGCTGCCCATCAGCAGCGGCCAAATGAAGCCGATCGCCAGGAACAGGAAGATCGCTGCAGCGAACGCCCAGGCTACGTGCGTGCCGAGGCCGAGTGCGCGCGCCCGGTTGTAGGTGCGCACCCACCAGAGCAGGATCGCAGCCGTCAGCGTGAAGCCGGCGATCAGCCACCAACCGCCCTCATTCAGTGGCGGCAGGCTCAGCCCGTACTCCGGCTTGGGCGGCTCCAGCGCCAGCCAGAAGAACTGGCGGATGAACTCAAGCGGGCTCCAGTCCACCGAAGCGAGCATGTTCATGCCGATGATGATGATGGACAGGAGACCGAAGATCACCGACATGATCCCGGTTACACCCAGATAGACCGGGCCGACCTGTGCGTCACCGAACTTGCCGAGCAGCCAGGAATCGGCGATCCCACGGGTCCGGGGCCAGTCGCCAGCCGGGAGCTCCAGCCCCGGGTCGTGCGGACCCCTGGCCTGAACTCGGGTAAAGATATTCTGATACTCAGCCATTTCCGATTACCCCCCCCAGGTCCAGATCGGGACGTTGAGCCACCAGGTCCACCACTCTGGCCACCCGCGGGTCCAGAACGGCCCACTGATGATGATGCAGACTGCGCTCCAGAAGCCGGCATTCAGCGCCAGGAACAGACCCAGGCGGTGAATCCCGAGGCTGCCAATGGAGTAGCCGATGATATCCCGGAAGAAGGTGTTCTCGTGCTCAGCGGTCTTGACCGCCTCTCCCTTCTTCGGGTTGGTGACGGACAGGATCAGGCCACCATGGAGCGCCAGAGCCAGCGTCGTCGTGAAGAAGAAGGTGACCGCGAGCATGTGCGCCGGATTGTAGTGGAAGTGGAGGAACTGATACCCCACGTTCGACACCCAATCCAGGTGGCTCAGGATCCCGTAAGGGAATCCGTGCCCCCAGGCGCCCATCAGCAGCGGGCGAAAGACCACCAGCGTGGCATAGGCCAGGATTGCAACCCCGAAGGCCACGGGCACGTGGTAGCCCATGCCGAGCTTCTTCGAGATCTCCGCCTGCCGCAGGGCCCATGTAATGAATGCACCCAGGGCACACATGGTGATGATCTGCCACAGCCCACCTTCATTCAGCGGCGCAAGGGCCAGGCCGTAGCTCAGATCAGGCGGGGCAATCGAGATTTGCCACACGTTGAACGTATCTTGCGAAGCACCGTAGATAATCAATGCGGTGCCAAGGGCCGCGAAGATCGCCGTAAGCACCCCGAAGATGCCCACGTAGAACGGCCCTACCCAAAAGTCGAATAAGTCACCTCCGAGGAGTGTACCTCCTCGGACACGATATTTTTTTTCAAAGTCGAGCATCGCCATGGCTGGGTCCTCACATCACGGGCAACACGGCGCCTCTAGGATCCCGGTGCCCTCGGCGTGCGACCGCCCCGAGTGTGAGTCACACCGGGGCGGTCCTCCCGAAGAGCCGGGGGCTCGGGTGCTTAGACCTCCCGCTGCGGCATCACCGCAGCGTCGGCGACCTCGGCAGCCGACTCAGCGCTGCCGTAGGGGTTACCCTCGAGCCAGTTGAAGTTCTCCGTGCTCAGGAGGATGAGATGAATAAGCAGCGCCAGGACGGCCATGCCCACGTGGGCCAGGAACACCGTGCGGCGATAGTCGAGGATCTTCCACATTCTCCACATGATTACGTCTCCTTAAGCAGCGATCGGCGCGATGGTTTGAACCGCGGCGGTGACGGTGTTGGCACCCTCGATCAGAGCGGCGCCGAAGCCCTCGTCACCCGGAATCCACGGACGCCAGGCCCAGGCCAGGATGTGCGCCACGACAGCCACGCCTACGTAGACCGTGAAGGCCTGAGAGAACATGGCGTGAAACTCTTTTGCTTCCTCGTCACTAACGGCAGTCATCGAATTCTCAGCCATTGTTAGTTCCTCCGTTCGACTTTTCGCCTGCACCACACTTTGTGGTTAGGGTGGTCACCACTCGAAGGTGGTGTCTTTTCCCAGCCAGGTAGGACCTCGGCCAGAAAAACTCTTCAAGAGTTTGCGACGTTTTGCCGCAACCTCCACTAATTCATAAAGGCAAATGGCACGCAACGGTGTGCAGCTGCACGTGCTTCCGCCACGACGGATTTCTGCTCCGTCTCCGAAACCCCGCGCCAGCGGGTAGGAACCAGGCGGACCACGAGCGCACCAACCAGGAAAACTGCAAACGCGACCGCCATCACCAGCCGGTATTGCGCTTCTTCGTCGCGCCGCGCCCGAACACCATTCGGCCTTGCTTTAATCGCGTATGCCATCGGAGTGCCTCCTCTCGTGGATCCGATCTGTTTCGCCTCGCTTAGCGATATACTCAACGCTTTTGCTGCAAGGCTTCAACAGGGAGCGCTGTTTCGCCGCGCTCTGGTCTCCGTTTTAGGCGTCGCGCTCCGGATCGGTGCCTTGGAGGACACCACCGCATTGCTTGACATGCTCTGCGGTGACGCGGGTCTGGCCAGAAGCCTCGGCTTTTCGCTCAGCGGCATCCCGAAGTCGCTTTGCCGCCGAGATGCGCACGAGCACTGGCTGTTCCTCGACCCACCGATCCAACACTGCGCGAGCATCCTCATCCCACGTCAGTGTCTCTGCGGCCAAACCCTGGCTTGCTTCAACTTCAGCTGGGGCGGCTGCGTCTTCACGACCTTTTGCGCCGCCCTTTCTTGCCAGGGTTGCCTCGACCTGATCCATCTCCGTACCCAGCGGCAGGATATGGAACAGGGCGTCGAAGAGCGCGTTACACACCTCCTGTACGATGTAAGTGGCTCCACCGTACCCCATGAATGGGGTCCCCGTGTGGCGGCGTATGACCGCACCAGGGAAGGAGGCAGGAATGTACCGTGAGTGGCCACCAATTTCAGCCAGATACATCCGCTCGTTGTAGCTTCCGAAGACCACAAGCGGCGTGTTGCCGCGGATCTCACTCCGGACCTGCTCATTATCCAATTTGACGCCCGGAGAACGAGAGAAGGAGAAATTGCAGGGCATGCCGAGGTCACTCTCCAAAAAGTTGCGAATGCCTCGGGCATGGGTTTCACCAGCAACGATCCCGAAGCTGGCAGTGGAATAGAAATCTTGTGTGACAGAACGCCACAAATCCCAGAGAGGTTTTAATGTGGTGTTTTTCTCTTTTTCGATAAAGGGTTCCGGGTCGAGCCCGAGCTGCTCGCCGAGGGCACGCAGGAACCGTGTGGTGCTGTGCAGCCCGACTGGAGCCTGGAGAAACGGCTGACCCAGTTCCTCGCACAGCGCCCGCCCGTACTCCCGGTACATGCAAATGTTGGCGTCGGCGTCGACCAGGCGCGGGATACGGTCAACGTGACAACCCAGCGGGAAGATTAAGTTAATCTCAGCGCCAATGCCCTCGACAAGCCGGCGAATCTCCGCTAGGTCGGAGGGCATGTTGAACATACCGTATGCCGGCCCGATGATATTGACCCTTGGAGGTTGTCCGGCCTCCCGGGGCTGCGGCTTCGGTGCGCGTCCGCGCCGCAGGCCAAACTGTTCCCACAGCCAGCGCAGCGCTCGATCCGATGCCTGCCATTGGTCCTCATCGATCGTCCTCGGCAGGAACCGACGGATACTGGTGCCTTCCGGCGTAACGCCGCCGCCAATCATCTCCGCGATGGAGCCAGTAACGACAACGCTCGGCGTTTCCGGATCAAGGCTGTCGTAGGCGCGCTTCATGGCGCCTTCAGTGCCCTCGCGGTTGAGCTCTTCCTCGGACAGCCCGGTGACCACCACCGGCAACTCCTCGGGCGGGAGTGCGTCGGTGTAATGGAGCACGGCGGTAACCGGCAGGTTTTCACATCCGACCGGCCCATCGATGATGACCTGAAGCCCCTTGACCGCCGTAAAGGCGTAAACGGCCCCCCAATAGCCACCTGCGCGATCGAGATCCGGGATCAACATCAACTCCGCTCCCCGGGATTCTGATCAATCCCTCGGGCGATCTCCACGCGCGGCGGAATGCGCGGCTCTTCCGCCCAGATCCCGGCGCGCTCACCTTGACCGACTCCGGCGAAGAACTCGTTCATCCGATCGAACCGCTCCTTGTTGCCGATCGCGGCATTAATCACCTGCGCGAGCGATCCAGGGCCCGCCGGGCCCATCAGCGGACGCGCGGAAATCAGGTTCGTAAAGTAGAGCCCTGGGATCGCTCGCTCCTTCGCGTGCTGGACAACGGGCGTGGTGCCAATGGCAAGGTCGGGCTGATGCTCGTCCACCGCGGCCGTATCCTGCTCCAACGTGGCGCGAAACTGCACCGGGATGCCCCGCTCCGCCAACCAGGCTCGGTCGATCTCAGCCCACGGCGTGTAGCCGACGGCGGTCCCGACGTAGCGGACATCCGCCCCACACTCAACCAGTAGCCGCGCCACGAGCAGCTCGGACCCTTCGTAACCCGAGACGGTGATCCGGCCATCGATCGGTGCTGCGGCCAGCGCCTGCTCCAGGGCCGGGAGTGCCGCGGCCTTGGCCGCGTCGATGGCCTCGCGCCCGATGCTGCACGCCTCCCCGATACTCTCCAGCCACTGGGCCGTACCATCCCGGCCAACCGGAGCGGAGCCAATCACCGGCCTTCCGGCACGCTCGAGCTCTCCCAGTGATGCCGTGTAGAAGGGGTGGATGGCGGCAGCAGCGACACAATCCAGCGCAGCGTAGAGTTCGCGCCACTCCCGTGTCGGCACGACCTGCCCGGCCGCCAGCCCCATGGGCTCCAGGAGTCGACTGATACTCACCGGGTCCCCGGGAAACATCTCACCCAACAGCGTAACCGTCGGCTGCCGTTCCCGGCCGCTGCGCGGAGCGGCCACAGGGCCGCTCTCGGCCTCCTCCCGCGCGTAGCGAAGCATGGCGCCGGCGAGCTTGTCCTTTGCCTCGGCGTGAGTCGGCACGCCGAAACCGGGTACCTCCAAGGGCACGACCCGCACCCCATTGATTTGCTCGGGGAGCAAACGCAGCGGCACGCCGGAAGCCGTCGGCACACAAAGGTTGATCACCACGATCGCGTCATAGTGTTCCGGATCGGCCAAGTCGTGGACGGCCTGGTGCACGTCCTCGAACAAGCCCCCGGTGACCAGGGACTCCGAGTCGAACGGTACGTAGCCAACGCTCCGTCGAGCACCGTAGAAGTGCGAGGTGAATGTCAGGCCATAGACGCAACAAGCGGACCCGGCCAATACAGAGGCCGTGCGCCGCATCCGCAGCCCCACCCGCAGGGACCCAAAGGCTGGGCACATGGTCTGCGGCTGATCATGGGGCCCGTTAACCGATTCGCTCATGACGCCCTCAAATCTCCAACACCATCAGACGTCGTCGTAGACGACCTCGAGGGACGGCTTGCGAATCGCCCCCTGGGCACACATGTCCTCCGGGGTTGCCGGAACCAGCTCAACCTCGCGACCGACATCCTCACTCTTGAACAAGCCGAGAAGCTCATCGTGCGCCAGGGGCTGCGGCATGACCGGCGGCGCCTCGGCAACATTGGTAGCGAGTTGCTCAAAAAGGCCCGCCCAACTGCCGCCGGGGTAGCCAATGATTTCGTAGTTGGCGCTTTTCCGACGGATCTCGTCTTCGGCCGGAATCGAGGCCAGGACCGGGATCTGGGCGCCCTCGGCGAAGGCCTGCGCCTCGCCAGTGGCGTCATCCTTGTTGATGACCAGGCCGGCCACGCCGACATTGCCCCCCAGCCGCTGGAAATATTCCACAGCGTTGCAGACATTGTTCACGACGTAGAGCGACTGCAGGTCGTTGGCCCCGACGAGTATGACCTTTTGGCAAAGGTCCCGGGCGATCGGCAACCCGAAGCCACCACAGACGACGTCACCAAGGAAATCGAGGAGTACGTAGTCGAAATCCCACTCGTGGAAACCGAGGTTCTCGAGAATCTCGAACCCGTGGATGATGCCGCGTCCACCGCACCCTCGGCCGACTTCCGGACCGCCGAGCTCCATAGCGAAGACACCGTCGCGCTTAAAGCAGACGTCGCTGATGCTAACCGTCTCTCCGGCGGCCTTCTTGCGGGAAGATGTATCGATGATGGTCGGGCAAGCGCGACCGCCGAAGAGCAACGAGGTCGTATCGCTCTTCGGGTCGCAGCCAATAAGCAGGACCTTTTTGCCCTGTTGGGCCATCATGTAGGAGAGGTTCGAGAGCGTGAAACTCTTCCCGATCCCGCCCTTGCCGTAGATAGCAATGATCTGTGTCTCTTTCTTTGCCGGTTGCTCGCCGCTCATGACCCGCTCCTCCAGTCGAGGATCATCTTGAGGCACTCTGGATCACTAAACGCGACGCGGTATGCCGCCCCCGCCTCATCTGCATCCAGACAGTGAGTAATCAAGCCATCCAGGCTTAGCTCCCCGGCCTCGATCCTTCGCACGGCTGCATCCAGGTCGGCTCGCTGCCACTCGGCGGCCACGCGAAGGCGAGCCTCGCGCATGAAAGCCATTGGGAAACCGAACGAGACCCGCTCGCTGTAGAAGCCGGCCAGGACGATCTCGCCGCCGTGGGCGATGCGCCCCAGGAGCGTATCCACCAACCCCGCATCGCCACTGACGTCACAAATGCGCGCGTAATCCGTGCGCTCGTCCGCGTCCGGGTGAACCACCGTGTACCCGTCGCCCCCTGCGCGCCGCAGTTCATCGGTCTCCCAGACGGTCGGGTGATAGCCCTGCAACACGCAGATTCTCGCCATGAGACGACCGAGCACGCCGTGGCCGACAATCAAGTCCGGCGGCGCCTCGGCCACCGCATGCCAGGCCGTAGCGGCCAGGGCCAGCAGGACCCCGCGCTCGCCGAGCCCCTCCGGAACAGGGATAACCCGCTCCGCAGAGACCACCAGGCGCTCCGCGGCCCCACCGAAAATCCCTCGGACGTCGGCATAGCACCGGGCACCTGGAACAAACACCTGATCACCAACACGCAACCCGGACTGCGACCCGGCCTCGATGACTTTGCCGACGGACTCGTACCCGGGAACCAGCGGGTAACCGAGCCCTGGGAAATCCGGCATCGTGCCTTTCCAGAGCAGCCGCTCCGTGCCGGTGCTGATCCCGCTGTAGTGGATATCGACCACGACGTCATCCGGGCCCGGTGGCACGAGGGTAACGGTCTGAAGATTCAGCCTTTCCGGCGCCTCGAAGACGACCGCGCGCGCTTGCGGGCCAGCCTGACCGGCACCTGACTGAGGAGTGGTTTGGGCGGGTGATTCGGACATGGTGTCAGCCTAACTTGACTGCCCAAAGTGTCAAGCGGCTTTATTACACGGATAGGCTGCGGCTTTTAGCCGCGATCACACGAGCAAAAAGGGGGTTTCGCCCGGGCAAAAGCCGGATGGACTCGAAACCGGATGCCTCAAGAAGTTCACGATTCTCGGCCGGCGTTCTCGGGCGTCCGCGGCCCATGGCGTGCAAATAGATGCCGAAATACGCATCCCCGACACGCTCAGCCCCACGCACGCCTGCCATCGGCTCAGCGACCAGCACCGTTGTCCCCGGACGCAGGCTCCGCTGCAGGTTGCCGAGCAGTTGGCGGACATCCTCATCATCGTGATCGTGGAGGATTCGCACCAGCGTCACGATATCCGCCTCGCCGGGGAGTGGATCGCGGAAAAAGTCCGCTCCGCAGGCTGACAGCCGGTCCCCGCGCCCGCTCTCGGTGAAATGCTGCTGCGCCCGCTCAGCGACGGCCGGCAGATCAACGCTGATTCCGCGCAAGTGGGGCCAGCGATCGGCAGCTGCCATAAGAAAGGCCCCATCCCCGCCGCCGACATCCATCAGCACCCGGTACGACCGCAGCGAGTAGGCATCGAGGACCTCGGTAGCCACCATCGGTTGTGACGCCGCCATCAAGCTGCTGTACGGCGCCACCGACTCCGCCCCGAGCTGGTCAGGCTGCGGATTTCCCGCATACCCCCAGTACCGGGCCAACCCTGTATCCCCGCGATCGCCGCGAAGCAGCATGAGGGGGTCTTCAAGATCCCGGTAAAGCACTGAGTGGTGCTCAATCATCGCCCGAATACCCGGTGCGGCGACCAAAACGGCTCCCAGGTCACCCAGTCCATACCGCCCCTTGCTGCGATGCTCAAGAAGACGAAGCGCCACTGCAGCGTCGATCAGCCTCTGCCCCGGCTCGGGCTGCAGATCGGCAGCTTGCAACAACTTCTCCGCCTCTTGCGGCCCCTTGGCCAGTGCATCCAACAGCCCACTACGGAGCGTCGCGAGCAGAACCTGGGAGTAGATGAACCCCGCGCAGAGATCGAATAGTTCCGCAGATCGCTTCCGGGCCACCGGTCGCGTAAGCGGAAAGCGCGTTGCGATCCGGTGAAAACGCGGGTCAGCGAGCAAGCGGTCCCGCCAGGCATGAAGGCGATCCCGCAAGCGGCTATGCTGCCAGTACGCGATCACGCAGCGTTTCGGCCCAGCGTCTTCGGCAGGACCCGCTCCATCTCCTGCTGAATCCCTTGCCGGAGCTGTTCGGCGCCCGCGCACTCGGGAACCGCGCCGACGGCCTCTTCGACCAGCCGATCAAGGCGCTCCTTGGCACCCTCCAATCCATGCTCGGAGACGGCGTTGGCCAAGCCGTGGGAAGAATCTTGCCCGGTGGGCTTGCCGAGTTCGTCCTCGGCACCCACAGCATCGCGCAGGTCATCAGCAACCTGGTACGCCTCGCCCAGGCGTTCGCCAACCATCCGCCAGTTGTCGGCCTGATGCATCGCCCCGGCCGCCACTGCGCCAGCGACGGTAGCCGCCGCAAAGAGGGAGCCGGTTTTGGCCTGGTGGTATTCAGCGACCGGGATCTCCGGCTCCGACTCCCACGCCTGCCCCGCGGTGATGCCGTACGGCATGCCCGTCGCCTGGGTCACGGTGAGGAGCAACTGTCCACTGCGCTCCGGCGCCTGCGGCACCTGCAGCGCCAGCGTCTCCAGGGCATGAACAATCAGCGCATCCCCGGCCAGGACGGCCAGGCGCTCCCCGTAAGCCGCGTGGACCGATGGCTGCCCGCGGCGCGTTGCGGCGTCGTCGAAACAGGGTAGATCGTCATGCACCAGCGATGCGCAGTGCATCAACTCGATCGAGGCAGCAGCCGCGTCCGCGAGCTGCGGTTGATCGTCGCCACAGGCCATGGCGACGGTCAGGCACAGGCGCGGCCGTACCCGCGCCCCGCCGGCGAAGACAGCATGGCGGACCGCCTCCCCCAAACGGGGCGGGGCCGGCTTGGCGACGGCCCGGGCGACTGCTGTCTCCAGGGCATTCTGTATACGTGAGCTTGGATCCATGTAGCCCCTCCCGCCGGCGGCGTGTACGCTTGTTATGCCTGGATGAATCGACATGTACGCTAGACAGGGACCTCACACATGTCAACGTCGCTGCGATCCCCAACCGCAGGGGATGATCAAGCAGTCATCATCGGCGCCGGAATCGGGGGCCTCGCCGCTGCGATCGACCTCGCCCGCGCTGGCCTCAGCGTCACGCTGATCGAGCGCAGCACAGTGCCTGGGGGCAAGTTGCGGCAGGTCCGTGTCGGCGATGCCTGGATCGACGCCGGTCCCACGGTCTTTACGCTGCGCAGTGCGTTCGAGGCCCTGTTCGAGGATGCCGGGTGCCGGCTTGAGGACTTCCTCGAATTGCAACCGGTGGAACGCCTGGCCCGGCACGCCTGGGAGCAGGGAGGGCGGCTCGACCTCTACGCGGACTCGCAGCGCTCCGCGGAAGCCATTGGGGATTTCGCCGGGGCTGCCGAGGCGCGTCGATTCCACCAGTTCCTGCACCGGGCGGCTGATATCAACGCGACCCTTGAGCGCACGTTCATGCGAGCCCAACGGCCCAATCCGGTGAGCCTCACCCACCGGATCGGTTACCGCAACCTGCCGGCCCTGCTGCGCATCCGGCCCTTCACTACACTCTGGCGCGCTCTCAGCGACTACTTCCACGACCCCCGCCTACGACAGCTTTTCGGCCGATACGCCACCTACTGCGGCTCGTCCCCTTTCCAAGCCCCGGCCACGCTGATGCTGATCGCCCACGTGGAGGCGCAGGGGGTCTGGCAAATCCGCGGTGGCATGCACCAGCTGGCAAGAGCTCTCGAGGCGCTGGCTCGCCAACTCGGTGTTGCCTTCGAATACGGTCGTGAAGTCAGTGCTGTCGAAACACGCGCGGACAGCGTCGATGGCGTCCGCACCCGTGATGGCGAGCGCTATCCAGCCAGCATCGTGATCAGTAACGCCGACGCCGCCGCGCTCCACCGCGGCCTGCTGGGTAACAAGGCGAGAAGGGCCGTGCCCGCACAGCGCGAGCGCAATCGATCCCAGTCCGCCATAACCTGGAATTTGGTTGCAAAGACCTCCGGGTTCCCGCTTCACCACCACACCGTCTTTTTCAGCAGGGACTATCCAGCGGAATTCGACGCCGTTTTCCGCCGCGACACCCCGCCTGAGCGCCCCACGGTGTACGTCTGCGCCCAGGACCGGCAGGATGACAGCCACGTCACGGGGTCGGAACGACTCCTCTGCCTGATTAATGCCCCCGCACGGGGGGATCGTCGCCCGTTCACCGATACGGAGATCCAGCAATGCGAACAGAGGACCTTCGAACTCCTCGAGCGCTGCGGGCTGACCCTGCAGAGCACCGCCGATCCGCCGGCGGTCACGACACCCAACGAGTTCGAACGGCTCTTCCCCGGCACGGGGGGAGCGCTCTACGGCATGGCATCTCACGGCTGGATGGCCTCGTTTCAGCGGCCGCCGGCAAAGACCCGGATTCCGGGGCTGTATCTGGCGGGCGGCAGCGCTCACCCG
>PUNM01000065.1 GCA_003552625.1 Ectothiorhodospiraceae bacterium | reverse complement strand
GGGCGTTAATGTGGATCTGATGTACGGCCTGCCGGGGCAGACCGTTGGGGAGGCCGTAGGCGATGTCGCCAGGGTCGCCCGGCTGGGAGTCGATCACGTCAGCCACTACCAGTTGACCATCGAGGCCGGTACCCCCTTCGGTCGTCGGCCCCCTTCGGGGATGCCGAACGAGGATACGCTGGTGGCTATGGAAGAGCAGTGTCGGGTGCATCTTGCAGCCAGCGGCCTCGAACGCTATGAGGTGTCCGCCTTTGCGCGTGCCGGCCAGCGCTCAGTGCACAACCTGGGGTACTGGACCTTCGGGGACTACCTCGGGTTGGGTGCCGGAGCGGCGGGCAAGTCCACCGATCTCGGCGGAGCCGTGGTCCGGACCCGGCAGATCGCGGCACCGCGGCGCTGGATGGAGCGAGCCGGGAGCGCGGAAGTCGTTCAGGAGCAGGAGGCCTTGTCGGATTCCGCGGTACGCTTCGAGTTTTTTCTCAACGCGCTGCGCCTGTGCCATGGCGTGCCGGTGGAACTCGCCGAGGCGCGGTGCCGGATGCCCCGCGAGGAGCTGCTTCAGTGGCTGCAGCCAATCACCGAGCGTGGGCTGATCGAAGAGCGAAGCGGTTGGTTGCGGCCCACGGGGTTTGGCCTGCGCCATCTTGATAGCGCCCTTCTGCTGCTCATGGAGCAGGCGCAGAGCCGCCAAACGGTGGCTGCACCTTCCTAGGGCGCGGCTGAAGCTGTAAAATCCGGTCGTATAGCCGAATACCTTGCGGAGGAGCCTCATGGCCCGCGTCACCGTGGAAGACTGCCTGGAGCACGTCGATAATCGCTTCGAACTCGTTCTGGCCAGCGCCAAGCGCGCCCGTCAGCTGTCCAAGGGCGTGGAGCCGCTGGTACCGCTGGAAAACGACAAACCCACCGTCCTGGCCCTGCGCGAGATTGCCGAGGGGGTGGTTACCTCGGAGATCCTTACCAGCGCCGACGAGGCCGATCAGAGCCTGGCCCTGAGCGGGTTCAGTGCCGCGGACGTGGAGGCCGAAGTGGGCGGGGGGCCCATTCAGCCAGATCCGCAGGCCAGCCAGGAGCACTCCTTCGATGCGTTCGGCGGTGGCTCCGGTACGGCGGCTCCGGATGAGCAGGATCCCGCATCGTAGGCGCCGGTCGGATTATGTATGGCGCGTGCCGCGAATGTAATCAGCTCCGCTGACTCCGGCTCTGGCCCGGATCCGGACCGGCGCGCGCAGGAGGTCTGTGCTCTCCTTGAGTACTACCTCGAGCCCCACCAGGTTGATCAGGTCTTTGAAGCCTATCGGTTCAGCGCCGCTGCCCATGAGGGGCAGCGGCGCAGGTCCGGTGAGCCGTACATTACCCACCCCATTGCTGTAGCCCGCATCCTTGCGGAGATGCGCCTCGACGCCGAGGCGATCATCGCTGCCTTGCTTCACGATGTCATCGAGGACACGCCGACGGCCAAGGAGGGAATCGCCGAGCGGTTCGGCGATCAGGTGGCAGAGCTTGTCGACGGGGTCTCGAAGCTCGGCGCCATCGACTTCAAGAGCAAGGCGGAGGCGCAGGCGGAGAGTTTCCGCAAGATGATCATGGCGATGGCCCAGGATATCCGGGTCATCCTGATCAAGCTTGCTGATCGCCTCCACAATATGCGCACGATCTGGATCATGCGGCCTGAGAAGCGCCGCCGGATCGCACGCGAGACGCTGGAGATCTATGCGCCCATCGCCCAGCGCCTCGGCATCAACAGCATGCGCATCGAGCTCGAGGATCTGGGGTTTGCGGCGCTCTACCCCCTGCGTTACCGCGCCCTCAAGGAAAAGCTCGCCCGCCAGCGCGGTCGTCGCGGTGTCATCCTCGATACCGTCTGCGACCAAGTCCGCACGCGGCTCCAGCAATCCGGAATCGAGGCTGAGGTCGAGGGACGGGAGAAACACCTCTGGTCCATCTACTGCAAGATGGTGCAGAAGCAGCTGAATTTCCGGGACGTCTTCGATGTCTACGGTTTCCGGGTGGTCGTCGACTCGGTGGACGAGTGCTACCGGGTTCTCGGGATCCTGCATGGCCTCTACAAGCCGCGCCCTGGCCGCATCAAGGACTATATCGCGATCCCCAAGGCGAATGGCTACCAGTCCCTGCATACAACCCTGGTCGGTCCGCACCGGATTCGCCTGGAGGCGCAGGTCCGGACGCGGGAGATGCACGCGGTGGCCGAGTCGGGTATTGCCGCCCACTGGCTCTACAAGGACGTTCATGAAGGGCGCAACACGGCGCAGGTGAGGGCCCGCGAGTGGGTCAAGAATTTGCTTGAAATGCAGCGTAGCGTCGGAACTTCGCAGGAGTTCATCGAGAGCGTTAAGATCGACCTGATCCCGGATGAAATCTACGTTTTTACCCCCAAGGGGGACATCCTCGAATTGCCAAGCAATGCCACGCCGGTGGATTTGGCCTACGCGATCCACTCCGATGTAGGCAACTCGTGCATTGCGGCCAAGGTGGATCACCGGCTGACCCCCCTGCGGACACCGCTTCAGACCGGGCAGATGGTGGAGATCATCACTGCCCCCGTAGGGCGCCCGAACCCGGTCTGGCTGGATTTTGTGGTCACCGCGAAGGCGCGTACCGCGATTCGCCACGCGCTCAAGCGGCTTAAGGACAGTGAGGCGATCGAGCTTGGCCGGCGCATGGTGGAGCGCGCCCTCGCCGCATTGTCGCTGGAGCTGGAGAGCCTCGATGGGCAGCGTGTGCAGGAGGCGCTGGAGCAGACGGGCGCCGAGTCCCTGGATGCGTTATTCCGGGATGTGGGCCTGGGCAACCGCGTCCCCTGGCTGGTGGCTCAGCACCTGAGTGGCCTGGAACAGGGCGAGGCGGAGCTTGAAGGGCGCCCCGAGGAGGTTGACCAGCACGAGCCGCAAGGCCAGCTCTCCATACGAGGCAACGAGGGGGCAGTAGTAACCTTCGGTCGCTGCTGTCGTCCGATTCCCGGGGACCCGATTGTTGGCTTTGTCAGTACCGGCCGTGGCGTAGTGATCCACCACCGAGACTGCAAGAACGTCGCCACACAGCGTAAGCGCTCGGAGAGTTGGGTGGATGTTGGCTGGGAGGTCGATATCGACGCCGAATTCCCGGCGCTTATCAGCATCGATGTGGTCAACGAGCGCGGCGCGCTTGCGCAGCTGGCCCACGCCATCTCGGAGCAGGGCTCGAGCATCGAGAACGTTACGATCGAGGAGCGCGACGGGATGATTGCCACTGTGCGCTTCCTCATCCTGGTGCGCAATCGCCGTCACCTGGCGGCGGTGGTGCGACACCTGCGGGCCATGCCCGCGGTCCAGCGTATCGTGCGAAAAAAGGACGGCTAACCAAGAGAGGCTACAGATGTCCCGCGAAATCATTCAGACGGATGCAGCCCCGGCAGCCATTGGGCCCTACAGCCAGGCTGTGCGTGCCGGCGATTTTGTCTACATCTCTGGCCAGATCCCACTGGATCCGGCTACCGGAGAGCTGGTCGGGGCCGACATGCGCAGCCAGGTCGCTCGCGTCTTCGACAATCTCAGCGCCGTTGCCGAGGGGGCCGGCGGGTCCCTGGCGGATGCGGTGCGAATCACCATCTATCTGATCGATCTCAGCCATTTCACGCTCGTCAATGAGGTCATGGCCGAGTATCTCGATGAGCCGTACCCATCGCGGGCTGCTTTGGGCGTGGCGGCTTTGCCGAAGGGTGCGGCGGTGGAGATGGACGCCGTCCTCTATCTGCCGCGCTGACCGAGGAGCGCGTGGCCGAATCTCCGCGGCGCTTGACCGAGTTGCCAGGCGTGGGCCCTCGCCTGGCCGAGCGCCTTGCGCGGCTCAACCTCTATACCGTCGCTGATCTGCTCCTGCATCGTCCGATCCGCTACGAGGATCGAACGCGGCTGCAACCGATCGGTACTTTGCGCCCAGGGGACCGGGCCCTGATCGAAGCGCGGGTGGAGTGGTCAGAAGTGGCCCGCGGGCGTCGCAGGCGCCTGCTTTGCCGGGTTTCCGACGGTACCGGTCAGCTTGATCTGGTCTTCTTCAATTTCCATCCGCGGCAGGCCGAACGGCTGCAGCGCGGTGTCCTGCTCCGTTGCTTCGGCGAGGTGCGGGCGGGTTATGCCGGCCCGCAGATGGCGCATCCCGAACATGAGCGGGTGGCGCCAGGTGATGCCGGAGGTGTCGCGGACACGGCGTTGACCCCGGTGTACGGTTCGACGGAAGGGCTCCATCAGGGGCAGCTTCGTAAGCTGGTCGGTGCTGCTCTGGCCATGCTGCCCGATCAGATGCCGGATCACCTCTCTGCGGAGGACCTGCCCGACCCCTCATGGCCCGGCCTCAAAGAGGCGCTGGAGACACTCCATCGGCCGCCCGCGGAGACGGATCCGGGAGGCTTGCTGGAAGGGCGGCATCCGGCGGTGCGGCGGATCGCATACGAGGAGCTGCTTGCCCACCACCTAAGCCTGCGGCGCCGTCGACAGGCGGTGCGCAGCGACCGCGGTGCACCGGTGCTGAAAGACGGGCAAGGGCTCTCGGCCGTGCTACACAGCAGGCTCCCCTTCCCGCTGACAGCGGCGCAGGCACGGGTTGACGCTGAGTTGGCCCGGGACATGGCGGAGTCGGCACCGATGCTGCGGCTGCTGCAGGGGGATGTCGGCTCGGGAAAGACGGTGGTTGCAGCGCTGGCATGTGCGCGGACGGTCGGCAGTGGCTACCAGGCTGCCTTGATGGCCCCGACCGAGCTCCTGGCCGAGCAGCACTTTCGCAGCCTCTGCGGCTGGCTTGAGCCGCTGCAAGTGGAAGTGGCCTGGCTCTCCGGTGGTGCTGGAGCACAGCACCGGCGCCGCGACCTGCAGCGTGTTGCTAGCGGGGAGGCGGCTGTTGTCGTTGGCACGCACGCGCTCTTCCAGGAGCAGGTGGCATTCCGTAGCCTCGGCTTGGTCGTCGTGGATGAACAGCATCGGTTCGGAGTGCACCAGCGGCTCGCCCTGAAAGAGAAGGCCGGCGGAGTCGAGCCCCACCAGTTGACCATGACTGCTACTCCGATCCCGCGCACGCTGGCGATGACCGCATACGCCGACCTGGACGTCTCCGCCCTGGACGAGCGGCCGCCCGGGCGCCAGCCCGTGCAAACGGTGGTGGTATCCGAGCAGAGGCGCGGGGAGGTGATCGACCGGATTCGTGCGGCCCTGGCGGAGGGGCGGCAAGCCTACTGGGTCTGTACTCTGATCGAAGCCTCCCCCGAACTCGCCGCCCAGGCTGCGGAGGATACGGCTGCACACTTGCGGGAGGCCCTGACCGGGCACCGCATCGGTCTGGTGCACGGGCGCATGTCGGCGACCGACAAGGAAAAGGTGATGGGTGCTTTTGCGCAGGGGGGTATTGACCTGCTGGTCGCGACCACCGTCATCGAGGTCGGCGTCGATGTGCCCAATGCCAGTCTGATGATCATCGACAACGCCGAGCGTCTGGGGCTGGCGCAGCTGCACCAACTCCGCGGTCGGGTGGGGCGCGGGCGCGCGGCGTCCACGTGTGTGCTCATGTATCATGGGCCGCTGTCCGAGAGCGCCCGTCAGAGGCTTGCGGTCCTGCGTGAGACCGAAGATGGCTTCGCGATCGCCCAGCGCGATCTGGAAATACGCGGTCCAGGGGAGATGCTGGGAACTCGCCAGACCGGTGCCCTGGGTCTGCGCATCGCGGACCTGGGTCGGGATGCGGACCTGCTGGAGCCGGTCCAACAGCAGGCCGGTGACCTGCTGCACGGTCGGGCATCGATCGCGGAGGCGCTCATCGAGCGCTGGGTCGGCCAGGCGGAGCGCTACGGCCAGGTCTAGCCGCCCCAAGAGCCGAATTTTCAAAGGATGGCGAATCAGTGGTACAGGATGGGAGGCAGAGCGGATGCTGGCACCCGCGGGTAGCCGCCTGGCGGCCAGCTCTGGCGCTGGTACCGGGGCGTCCGCCGGAGTGGCTTCGCAGCCTCCTCAGGGAGCGCGGCTCCCTGACTGCCCGCTTGGAGGGGTACGGGCCGGTCAGCGTTCAGGTCTTGCGCGAGGGGTGGGGGCGCCCGGCTGCCGAGGAGGCCGTCGCCCTCGATTTGCCGCCGGGACGCCGGGCCTGGTTGCGCGAGGTCATCCTCCGTTGTAATGGTGGCGTACAGATCTACGCCCGCAGCGTGGTTCCAGCGCATCCGGGGGCTGTCCTCGGGGCGCTGCGGCGATTGGGTGCGCAGCCCCTGGGCCGACTGCTTTTTGCAGGGCACGATGTGCGGCGCGGGCCGCTGCGAATAGCCCGCCTTCATGGGCGAGAGCCCCTGTCGTGCTGGCTGCGGGGCTACGGCCTGCCAGGGGTGACAAGTGCCTGGGCGCGGCGGTCGATCCTGACCACCGGTGACCAGCGGCTCTTGGTTACGGAGGTCTTTCTTCCAACGGCATCAGCGCACGAGAAGGAGTCTGAGGGTGAGCGGGGAGCTGGACAGCAGTGAACCATCCGGGCCATACGCCGTCCTGGAGCGGTTGCGTACCTACGCACAGCTGGCGCGTCTCGACCGGCCGATTGGCAATTTCCTGCTGCTGTGGCCGGTGCTCTGGGCGTTGTGGATCGCCGCGGAGGGTTTCCCCGATCTGGATATTCTGTTCATCTTTGTCCTCGGTGTCGTCATCATGCGCGCCGCCGGGTGTGTCATCAACGACTACGCGGATCGGCACATCGACGGTCACGTCAAGCGCACCCGGCAGCGGCCTTTCGCCACGGGGCGCGTGACGGAGCGCGAGGCGCTTGCGCTCTTTGTGGTGCTCTGCCTGGTCGCTTTCGGGCTGGTACTGCTCACCAACCCGCTGACGATCCTGCTCTCGCTGGTCGCGGTCGTGCTCGCGGCGACTTATCCCTTCACTAAGCGCTACACTCATTTGCCGCAGGTGCACCTGGGTACGGCTTTCGGCTGGGCCATTCCTATGGTCTTCGCCGCCCAGACCGGCACGGTTCCGGTGGTCGCCTGGCTCATGCTGATTGCAGCTGTCGTCTGGGCAACGGTCTACGACACCATGTACGCGATGGTCGATCGGGATGACGATTTGCGCATTGGCGTGAAGTCGACCGCGATCCTCTTCGGCGAGCATGACCGGCTCATGATCGGCATCCTGCAGGTCCTGATGATGCTCGCGCTTGTGCAGATCGGCCTGCATGTGGAATTCGGTGCGCCGTACTTCGCCGCCCTGGTGGTCGCCGCCGGATTTTTCGTCTACCAGCAGTACCTGATCCGCAATCGAGAGCGTGACCCGTGTTTCCGCGCCTTCCTCAATAACGCCTGGTTTGGCGGGGTGGTTTTCGCGGGCATCTTGGCCGACCTCCATCTAGCAGGCTGAGGCCCGGGGGCCCTGCTACGGCTTCAGGGAGTGCGGGCCACGGCCCATAGTTCGACCCGGCGGGCTCCACCCTCCCGCAATACCCAGGCGGCTTCCTCCGCGGTGGCCCCGGTGGTTACCACATCATCAAGAAGAGCCACGTAACGGGGAGGCCGTTGACGGAGCCGGAAGGTACCCCGGACGGAGGAGTGGCGGCGGCGAGCAGACAGGCGCGCCTGGTGGACTCGCGCAGGCCGCCGCTTCAGGCATCGGCGCACGGGAGGAGCAGTCCGCGAGGCGCGCAGCCCCCGGTAGATCTCGAAGACCTGATCGAACCCCCGTTCACGCAGGCGGGACGGTGTGGTCGGCATGGGTACGACAGCTTCCGGGTAGGTCTCCTTCGGGGTAACGAGCCGCTGGCCGAGCAACGCCCCGATAAGCAGGCCATCAGCGAGGCGCCCGTAGTACTTGAATCCTACGATCAGTCGCTCGATGGCGCCTTCGTAGAGCAGGGGCACCTGTGCCTGAGAGAAGGGGAGGGGGCGGCCATGGCAGGAGCAGCGGCCGTTGCCTTGCGGCAGGGCGCAGCGGGTGCACGGGGACTCATTCCAAGGGAGATCGATGTAGCACTCCGCACAGAGGCCGGGGCTCATCGACCCTGAGTCAGCGCAGAGTCGACACGGTGGCGCCCCCGGGTGGTTTTGGATACGTTTTATACAGTTGTTGACCAATAAGCTAGCGCGCCAGTTGACCACGGTGGCCTCCTTGCTACCATGCCTCAACGTTCAGGGCGCAGCCATCGACGCTCTGCCTGTCCCTTCGGCCTGGAGGTACCCATGAGCGAGACCCGCCAAACCCCGTGGACCCGGGAGCAGATCCAGGCGCTGTTCGAGCTTCCGCTGCCCGAGCTGCTCCACCGTGCGCAGACCGTGCATCGCGAGAACTTCGATCCCGGCACGGTCCAGGCCAGCAGCCTGGTCTCGATCAAGACCGGGGCCTGTGGCGAGGACTGCGTCTACTGCGCCCAGAGTGCTCGCTACGATACCGGCCTGGAGCGCGAAGCGCTGCTCGATGTGGAGACAGTCCGCGCGGCAGCCCGTCACGCCCGCGACGCCGGTGCAACGCGGCTTTGTATGGGGGCGGCCTGGCGCGGTCCGAAGGATCGCGACATGGAGCACCTCGCGCAAATGGTCGCAGCCGTGAAGGCCGAAGGCCTGGAGACCTGCCTCTCGGCAGGGCTGCTGCAAAGTCATCAGGCGGAGCGGCTGGCCGAGGCAGGGTTGGACTATTTCAATCATAACCTCGATACCTCGCCCTCGTACTATGAACAGATCGTGACCACCCGGACTTACGAGCAGCGCCTGGAGACCCTCGAGCGCGTCCGTGATGCCGGCTTGCGGGTCTGTTGTGGAGGGATTGTCGGCCTCGGCGAGTCGCGGGCCGATCGGGTGGAGATGCTGGAAGTGCTTGCTGCGCAGCCGGTCCACCCGCAGAGTGTTCCACTCAATCAGCTCATCCCCATCCCTGGCACGCCGCTGGCTGACGCGGAGCCGGTGGACCCGTTCGAGATGGTGCGCACGATCGCTGTTGCGCGCATCCTGATGCCGCAGTCGTATGTCCGTCTGGCCGCCGGCCGCGAACAAATGAGTGATGAGCTCCAGGCCCTTTGCCTGGCAGCGGGAGCCAACAGCATTTTTTACGGCGAGCAGTTGCTGACGACCGGGAACCCCGCTGTCGTGGCCGACCAGCAGCTGCTCAGTCGGCTGGGGATGCGCCTGGAGGAGCGTCCGCACGCCTGTGCCGAGCTTGAGCCATGACCCGCCCGGCCGATGCCCTCGACCACTGGCTCTTGCCGCAGTTGCGGGAAAGGGAACAGGCCGGGCTTTACCGCTCGTGTTCCGTCTACAAGGGATACGATGGGTCAGCAGGGACCAGCGCGCAGGGTCGCCGGGAGACGATCCTCTGCGGTAACGATTACCTGGGTCTGGCCACGGACCCGAGGCTTGTACGGGCATTCGAAGCCTGCGCGCAGCGAGAGGGAAGCGGTTCCGGCGCCGCGCACCTGGTCTCCGGCCACCGAGCCGAGCACGAAGCCCTTGAGGCCGACCTGGCAGCGTTTACGGGCCGGCCAGCGGCGCTGTTCTTCTCGACCGGCTATATGGCTAACCTCGGTGCCCTGCAGGCGCTGCTCGGACGTGGTGCGTTGGTTGCGGAGGACCGGCTTAACCACGCCTCGTTGCTGGATGCGGTGCGCCTCGCCGGCGCCCGGTCGCTGCGCTATCGCCACGCCGACGCCGCACACCTGGGCGAGCGCCTCGAAGAGGGCGCACGACTGGTTGTGACCGATGGCGTCTTCAGCATGGATGGTGATGTTGCCCCGCTGGCGGAGGCGGCCGCGCTCTGCCGTAAGCACGGTGCCACGCTGGTGGTTGATGATGCCCACGGGCTCGGGGTACTCGGGCCGGATGGTCGCGGCAGCCTGGCCGAGGCGGATGTGGACTGGGCGGATGCCCCGGTGCTCGTGGGGACCCTGGGTAAAGCCTTTGGCGCCTTCGGCGCGTTCGTGTCAGGGAGTGCGGCCTTGGTTGAAGCGCTGCGTCAGTTCGCGCGAACTTATATCTACACGACAGCGCCGCCCCCGGGCCTTGCCGCGGCCGCCCGCGAAGCGCTGCGTATTGCCCGTGAGGAGAAGTGGCGCCGAGAGCGCGTACTCAGCCTGGCGCAACGGTTTCGCGACGAGGCGCGGAGCCGGGGGTTGCCTCTTGGCGGTGGATCCACTCTGACCCCGATTCAGCCGGTCCTCGTCGGCGGCAGTGCTACGGCCCTGGCTTGGAGCCGGGTTCTGGAGGAGCACGGGCTGCGCGTTACTGCCATCCGCCCGCCGACTGTCCCGGAGGGAACGGCCCGTCTGCGCGTAAGCCTGACGGCGCGCCACGGCGAGGCGGATATCGACCGTTTGATCACAGGGCTTTGCGAGGCAGCCCGCCGTTATCCCGTGGAGACAGTGGTGTGAGCGGCTCGGTCGTCTGGTTGCCCGGCTGGTCTTTTAACGGGGGCACGTTCCGGGCATTGGCAGCGGAGCTCGGCTGGCACCCTCCGCGAGCCGAAGATGCGCTCCCGGGACACGGAGGGGGGGCGGAGGTGGCTGGCCCCGGGCTGGAAGGGATGGTGCAACCGCTTATGGCGAACGCCCCGGACGACGCACTGTGGGTCACCAACTCCCTGGGAGCAACCGTTGCGTTGGCTGCTGCCGAGGCCGGAAAGCCCATGCGCGCGCTGGTCCTGATTGGTGCCACGCCCCGGTTTACCCTGGGCGATGGCTGGTCGTGGGGAGTTCCCGTCGAAGAGCTGGCGGCCATGCAGGAGGGCCTGGCGCGCTCCGTAGCGGCCACGGTTCGCCGGTTCCGTCGGCGGCTCGGGCGGGTCTCGACGGCGGATGCCCGCGCGGCAGCCGATCCGGTGACAGCGACTCCCAGGGGGCTGGAGGTCGGGCTGCAGGCTCTTGCCGAGGGCGACCTGCGGTATCCGCGCTGCACGGGCCGGCCACGGACGCTATGGATCGGGGGCGAACAAGACCCGCTCGTTCCTCCGGAGGCGGTGCGCTCCGGCGCGCACACGTGGGGCGGCCAGGTCTGCCAGCTCCCTGAAGGGGGGCATCTGGTCCACGCGACTCACCCGGAGATGGTGGCTCACTGGATTGATCAATTCCTGGAGGGGAGCGGATCGTGACAGGCTCGGACGATCGGTGCCTGGACCGGCGGCAGGTTCGTCGGCACTTCGACGCCTCGGCGGAGCGCTACGATGAGGTGGCGGTGCTTCAGCGCGAGGTGGCGGATCGGCTGCTGGAGCGGCTGGGCCCGCTGCGGGTGGATCCGGTGCGCATACTCGACCTCGGTTGTGGAACGGGGTACGCAACCCGGGAACTGGTGCGCCGTTATCGCAGAGCGCAAGTCCACGCGGTCGATCTTGCCCCGGGGATGGTGGCGCGTGCCCGCAAGAGGGGTACTTGGCTGCGGCGGCCGCGGGTGGTGTGTGCCGATCTGCACGCGCTGCCCTACGCTGATGATCGTTTCGACATCGTCTTCTCGAACTTGGCGCTGCAGTGGTCCCATGACCTACCGCGGGCGCTGGCCGAGATGCAGCGCGTGACTGCGCCGGAGGGAGCCGTCATGTTCTCCACTTTCGGACCTGACACTTTGCTGGAGCTGCGGGCTGCTTGGCAGGAGGTCGATCACGCGCCGCGGGTCAATCGGTTCGCCGACAAGCACGATATCGGCGACCGAATGCTTGAGGCCGGGTTCCGGGATCCGGTTCTCGACGGCGAGCCGTTTCAGCTCACGTACGCCCAGCCGCGGGATGTGATGCAGGACCTCAAGGCGCTGGGGGCGACCAACGCGCTCGCCAGCCGGCCCCGGGGGTTGCTCTCTCCGCACCGGCTGGCCCAGGCCGAGGCCGCCTACGCGCGGCAGTGGCGTCAGTCCGACGGCCGCATCCCGGCAACCTACGAGGTTGTCTACGGCCACGCGTGGGGCATGGCGGGACGCCCCCAGCAGGTCGATGAAGGTACCGGAGAGGTTCGCCTGGATGTCAGTGCCATCCGCCGGAGGTCACGTTGAACCGGGGCGGGGTCTTTGTCACCGGGACCGACACCGGTGTGGGCAAGACCTTGGTCGCCGCTGGGCTGGTACGGGCGCTGCAGTACAAGGGGGTGCGGGTCGCCGCCGTTAAACCCGTGGCGGCGGGTTGTGAGCGCACTGTGGAGGGGCTGCGCAACGCCGACGCGGAGCAGTTGCGTAGCCTGTTCAATCCCCCCCCGCCCTACGGGTCCGTCAACCCGTGTGCCCTGGAGGCCGCTGCAGCCCCTCATCTGGTGGCGGAGGAAGAGGGCCGCACCATCCCGGTAGCCGATCTGGCCCAGCACTTGCGCCGTCTTGCCGGGGAGTACTTCACATTGGTCGAGGGGGCCGGAGGGTGGCGGGTTCCGCTGGCCCCGGGCCTGGACGTGGCCTGTTTGGCACGGGAGTCTGGCCTGCCCGTGGTCCTGGTCGTGGGGATCCGGCTCGGCTGTCTCAATCACGCTCAGCTCAGCGCGGAGGCGATCCTTAGGGATGGGGTTGCCCTGGTGGGCTGGATCGCCAGCGAGGTCGAGCCGGATGATCCGCGCAGTGCTGCGCAGATAGCCACCTTGGAGCGTTTACTGCCGGTGCCATTGGTCGGCCGCGTGGGCTATATGGACCGGCCGGACGCTGAGAGCGTCGCCAGTTGTCTGCACCCCCCGGAACAGTGGCTTCCACCGTTCTGCGAGGATCCGGTTTCAGGCGAAGCGTGATGCGGAAGGCTTGCGCTCCCGGGCATGCTGGCTCCAGTCCCCGGACGGGATGCGACGGGCATAGGGCGGGACTTTATTGATCCAGTAAACCTGACAGGTCATTGCCTCTTCCGGGGTGCTGGCCGGGGTGATGGTCGCCCGCTCACGGCGATACATGCCGGCCCGTGGCCGCTGCGGATCGCAGTCCTCATAGGGGTCGAGCACACGGAAGACCCGGCGGGGGTCAAGGACCTCCAGTATGACCCCGTGTACCCAGTGTTCGCGGGGGTCCTCCGGCAGGCGCGGAACCGCTCCGGGGAAAGCGCCGAGGTCATACAGCAGTCCCGGCACGCGGCCCGCGTCTACGCGCTCGGTATAACGCGCGACAGCGGCCTCGACCTGGGGGTCGCTCGCTCCCTGCAGAATGGTTCCGTAGGCGAAGAGCAGATCACGCATCGTCAGATCCCGGCTGGCACGATTACAATTCCCAGTGAGGATAACTTAAGCAGAAGGAGGGTCGGCAATGCGTCTGATGAGCCGCAGCCTGACGGACGGTAAACCGGTTCCGGAGCGGCTGGCCTTCGGAGTTCCGGATGCGGAGCAGCACATGGCGCTGGGCCGCAATCTCAGCCCGCACTTGGCCTGGGCAGAACTCCCCGAAGGAACCAAGTCGCTGGCGGTGGTTTGCCACGATCCGGACGCGCCCAGCCATGCGGGGGACGTCAACCGGGAAGACCGGGAGATCCCGTCTGATTTGCCGCGAGTCGACTTCTACCATTGGCTCCTGGTTGATCTCGATCCGGCGCTGGGGGAGATCGATGAAGGAGCCTGCTCGGAAGGTGTTACCGTCGGCGGGAAACAGGAGCCGGCGGGTCCTGCCGGGTCACGCCAGGGCGTGAATGACTACACGGACTTTCTCGCGGGCAGCGACGAGATGCGGGGCACCTACCGCGGTTACGATGGCCCCTGCCCGCCTTGGAACGACTCGATACCGCATCGGTACGTTTTCACCGTGTACGCACTCGATGTTGAGCGCGCCCCGGTGGAGGATGGCTTCCGCGGTGCAGATTTGCTCGCGGCAGTGCGCCCTCACGTGCTTGATCACGCGAGTTTGACCACTACCTACAGCCTGAATCCGCGCGTGCCGGCATAACGCCGGCCCGCGCGGTTCCGGCCCCTGGACCCGAGCCGGCCCGAGATCAGTCCTTGCCGTACGGGTTGTTCATAACGTCGTACCAGCCGCGGTGGTGGTTCTCCGCCTCTTGCCGCCAGCGGCGAATCTCTTCTTCCGAGTGCTTCTCGCGGACGCGGTGGTCCGATACCGGGCGCGGATCGTCGTCGCGCGAATCACGGGCAGGGCGACGCATGAATACCTCCTCGTTGCAATGGCCTGCGCCCGGCTATGATACCCGATCAACCACGCGTAGGGATGAGACTGGATGAGTTCTGCTTCTTACGACTGTGCTGCCAACGCAGAGGTCCATCTGGATCTGCGTGGCCTGAGTTGCCCAATGCCGATTCTGAGAACGCGCAAGGCGCTGACCACCATGAGCCCAGGGGCCACGGTATGGGTGGAGGCCACGGACCCCCACGCTGTCCCTGATTTCGAGTCCTACTGCGAGAAGACCGGCATCGAACTCGTCCAGCACTGGGAGGCAGAAGGGGTCTATCACTTCCTGCTCCGGGTGCCGCCGACGGCGGGCTAGTCCGTGTCGTCGTGTTCAGCCCCGAGCAGGCCGAGTCGCTCGAGCAGCTCTTCGAGCTGGCGGCGGGTTTCGGCGTCGGATTCCAGGAGCCGGATTCCGGTGGCCGTGTAGGCAGGGTTGGCGTCCGGGGCCGACCAGCGCACTTCCCCGGTGACTTCGAGGGCGATGTCGCCAGCGAGTTCGCTGCCGGGTTCGCCCTGAATCCGGAGGTGGAGGCGTTGGCCGGGCTGGTAGGGCCGCGGACCGACGAGCAGCAGCCCGTCACGCGAGAGGTCGCCGAGCACGCCGAGGCGTTCGCCGTTACCCGAATCGTGGATCGGCAGGTAATAGAGAAGGTGCGAGCGTTTCTCGTGGCGTTTCAGCCGCTCGATCTGCGGGCGATAGCCGCCTTTCCCGCCGGCTCTGCTCATCGTTCATCTCCCTGTTGGAAAACCGCGAATGGGCCCTGGGCGCATCGTAACGGACGCCGGCCCCGGGTGCTAATGGCGCCTAGGGGCGATGGGCCAGCGCCAGGTAGTCATGGCTCTGCATCTCTGTCAGGCGGCTGACCGTCCTTTCGTACTCGAAGCGGAGTTTTGCCCCTTGGTAGAGGGTCTCCGGGGGGGCCTCCGCGGAGCAGATCAGTTTCACCCGGCGGTCGTAAAGCTCGTCGACCAGGGCGATCCAGCGCCTTGCCGCGTTCTCCTGGGTCGCGTCCAGCGCGGGTACGCCGGATACGAGCAAAGTGTGAAAGAGCCGGGCAAGCTCCATGTAGTCGTTTTGGCTGCGCGGGCCATTACAAAGCGTGTCGAAGTCGAACCAGGCGACGCCATCGGCAAGGCGTCGGGCAGGGATTGTGCGGCCCTCGATGGTTAGGGCGACATCCGCCCGTCCCGGTTCCGGGGCAATCCGTTCGAAAGCCGCCTCCAGCGCCTGCTCAGCCGACTTGTTCGCCGGTGTGTAATAGACCGGCGCCTGCTCCAGGCGCTCCAGCCGGTAATCGCGACCGGTATCCAGGTCGAGGACACGGCAGTTTGCCTTGATCGTGTCGATTGCCGGCAGGAAGCGAGCCCTTTGCAGGCCGTCCTGGTAGAGCTCGTCCGGGTGCTGGTTGGAGGTTGCGACGAGGGTGACGCCCTCGGCGAGCAATCGCTCCAGAAGTCGCCCGAGGATCATCGCATCGGTGATGTCGCTGACGTGAAACTCGTCGAAGCAGAGGACGCGGTTGGCCCGGGCAAAGTCCCGTGCCACTCGGCCGAGAGGGTCGCGCAGGTCGCGCAGCTCGTGCAGCGCGCGGTGGGTTCGGCGCATGAAATGGTGAAAGTGGAGCCGCTCCTTTTCCGCAAAGGGGAGCGTGTCGAAAAAGGCATCGACGAGGTAGGTTTTGCCCCGGCCGACGGGCCCGTAAAGGTAAAGCCCAGCGGGCTGAGAAGGCTGCCTGCCCATCAACCTTTGCCACCAGGAACTGCCGACCGACGACGCGACGAGTTGCTCGTGGAGGGCTTGCAGGGCTTCGACCGCGCGCTCCTGACCGGGGTCCCGCTCGATGACGCCGCGCTGGAGGTCGTCGTAGTATCGATTACGGACCGGCATCGTCAGAAGTCAGACCACCAGATCGAGTCGTCCACCCCGGCCCATGACCTCGGGGTGGGACATGGCCTGTACCTCCACCAAGCGCTGAAGCCCGGTGGGGAGGTCGCTGTTGTCGATGCGGTGCCACTGCGCTCCGCCGCGGCTTTGGTCGCGCCCTGGCTCCACAACGAGGGTGTTTCCGGGATCGCCCGGGCGCGCGGCCACCAGCTGCGGAGGCTCCCCGGATGGGGGGTGGCCGCCGCCGATGCGACTCGGGGGTGGTGTTGGGCCGCCGCCCCCGGGCCCGGAAGCGGGCTCGGTCGCCTGCGGGGCGCGTAGTGCCTCGGTCGGCCGCGGGAACTCCGCGGTGCGGGTCGCTTCACTGCCCTGCACGCGCCCGCCGGGGCGCATGCGTTCCGCCGCGTAAGCCGCCTGTGCGCGATAGGCTTCTACTTGCATGGCGGGAGCTTACATCATCAGTGCCTCGAGGTGGGCGGCAGCACACCGGCCTACAACCGAGGTGTTGTACCCCCCTTCGAGCACGGAGACGACCCGGCCCTGGCAGTGTTCCTTGGCGATAGCGACGAGCTCTCGGGTGGCCCAGGCAAAGTCGGTCTCGTCGAGTTGCAGGGTGGCCAGGGGGTCGGAGCGGTGTGCATCAAAGCCAGCGGAGATCAGGATCAGCTGCGGCTGAAGGGCATCGAGCCGCGGCAGGATCGTCTCCGTAAAGGCTCTGCGAAAGGCTTCCGAGCCATCGCCGTCGGCGAGGGTTGCGTTGACGATGTTCTCCGGGGTGTCCGCCGACGGGGCGCCGGTCCCAGGGAACAGGGGGTGCTGGTGGGTCGAGAAGTAGTGGAAGCGCTTGCGTCCGCGGCTGATTTCTTCGGTGCCGTTGCCGTGGTGGACGTCGAAGTCGATCATCGCCACCCGTTCGAGGCCGTACTGCGAGGTTGCATGGGCGGCGCCTACGGCGATGTTGTTGAAGAAGCAGAACCCCATGGCCCGGTCCGACTCGGCGTGGTGGCCAGGCGGTCGCACGGCGCAGAAAGCGCGTTGTGCCTTCCCCTGGAGGACGCCGTCTACCCCATGGCAGACCGCGCCGGCGGCACGTCGCGCCGCGTCCCCGCTGGCCGGGCAGAGGCGTGTATCCGGATCGATGTGGCGAAACCCCTCGTCCGGGATGCTGTCGAGCAGCGATCGCACGTAGGTCGGATCGTGTGCGCCCTCCAGCTGGGCGACCGTGGCCAACGGCGCCTCCTCCCGGAGCACGTACTCAAAGGTCGAGTGCTGGAGCGCTTGCAGGATTGCCCGCAGGCGTGCGGCGCTCTCCGGATGGCCGGTGCCCGCGTCGTGTTCAAGGCAGTCGGGGTGGGTGATTAGCCAGGTCGTCACGTTTCCTCCCGGCGCACTTGCGCCCAGGCGAAGACCCAGGGCACGTCGAAGGACGGCACGGTTGCCTCCCAGTCTCCCCAGTCGTCGAAGGTCCCGGCAAGCCCGGAGCGGATTTCCTCGCGAAGGCCGGGCTCGTCGGCGCCACAGCACTGCATGGCCATGACTCCGCCCGGACGCAGCCGCCGGGCCACCTTGCCGAGGATTTCGCGGATGTACTCGGTGCGCGGCTGATCCGCCCGGACCGGATCCATGGTCAGGTCGTAGATGATTCCGTCCCACTGCTCCCGGGCATCCAGGTAGGCGAAGGCATCGCCGACGACCACCTCGGCCTCGGGCCGATCGAATGCATCCCCGCATAGATCGGGCAGATACTTGCGGGAGAGTTCGATCACGTCGCCGTCGATATCGACCAGTACGCCCCGTCGGGTACCGGCATCCAGCAGAGCGCGCAGCACGCCGCCGTCGCCGCCGCCGAGGATCAGCACGTCACCGAGCGCGCCGGCCTCGATCAGCGGACTCGTGATCGCCTGATTATAGGGCTCGTCGGCGTTGGCGATCTGCAGGTCGTCGTCGAGATAGAGAAGGTGGCCGACGCTCGGGTCGTGGGCGATCAGGATGTCCTGGTAGGGGGAGCGCCTGCGCTCAACGATGGTCTGGTTGTAGCGGATGTACTCGGGCTGCATAGGCCTTCCCGGCTGTTAGCGGTGGACCCGGGTGAACGTCGGTGCTCACCTCTGGCTAGAATTCTACAGCGCCTGGCCGCCGCGCACGAACCTGTAGATCGCGACCTCACCGAGCAGATTCGGAGCCAGGTTGGTGAAAGGAGTCGAGCGGTGGGCGCGGTCGAGCAGGCGACGCTCCAGGATCTGCACCCCCATCGTGGCGCAGAGTCGCTCGAAATCACGCACCGTGCACAGATGGATGTTTGGTGAGTTGTACCAGGCGTTGGGAAGTGCCGGGCTTCGCGGCATCCGACCCTTGAGCAGAAGCTGCATCCGCAGCCGCCAATAGCCTAGGTTCGGGAAAGTGACGATCCCGTGCGCCCCTACGCGGAGCATGTCTTCCAGCAGCTTGTCCGGGTAGCGGACCGCCTGGACGGTCTGGCTCATGATGACGTGGTCGAAACTGTCCCGGTGGAAATCACTGAGCCCTTCGTCCAGGTCGGCACGGACGACGTTGACGCCCCGGTCCATGCACCGGGTGACCTTGCGCGGGTCGATTTCCAGGCCGTAGGCCGTCACCCCTTTGCGCTCAACCAGGTACTGGAGCAGCGTGCCGTCGCCGCAGCCCAGGTCGAGGACCCGGGAGCCCGGCTCGATCCAGTCGGCCACGATCTCGAGTTCGCGGCGCAGCGGATTCACGCTCCGACCTCCCGGCCGACGTTGTCCATGTACGCGGAGAACGCCTCGAGATAGCGCTGGATCGGCATCAGGAATGCGTCGTGGCCCTGCGTTGCCTCGATCTCCATGTAGCTCACCGGTTTCTCCTTCTCGAGCAGTGCGCGCAGGATCTCCCGGGAGCGCGAGGGCGCGAAACGCCAGTCGCTGGAGAACGACAGCAGCAGGGTCGAGCACTGGATCTGAGCAACGGCCGCCGCGAAGTCGTCGTCGTACTCGGCGGCGGGGTCGAAGTAATCCAGTGCCTTCGTCATGAGCAGGTACGTGTTGGCGTCGAAGTCCTGCACGAAGCGCTGGCCCTGGTAGCGCAGGTAGCTCTCCACCTCGAAGTCGACCTCCTCGAAATCGAAGCTCATGTCGCCCCGCAGGTCGCGCCCGAACTTGGCCCGCATGGCGTCGTCGGAGAGGTAGGTGATATGCCCGAGCATGCGGGCTACCGCCAGCCCGCGACGGGGCGAGACGCCGTAGTCGTAGTAGCGTCCGCCGTGGAACTCCGGATCGCTCATAATCGCCTGGCGGGCGACTTCGTTGAAGCCGATGTTCTGGGCCGATAGGCGCGGAGCCGCGGCGATGACGATGGCGTGCCGGAGCCGCTGCGGGAAATCGATCGCCCACTGCAGCGCCTGCATTCCTCCCAGGCTCCCCCCGGCGACAGCGGCCCACTGCTCGATGCCGAGTTGGTCGGCCAGCCGTGCCTGGCTGCGGACCCAGTCACGGACCGTCACTACGGGGAATCGGTCGCCGTACGGCTTGCCGGTCTCCGGGTTGATGCTGGCCGGTCCGGTGGACCCGTGACAGCCGCCGAGGTTGTTGCTGCAGACGACGTAGAAGCGATTCGTGTCCAGCGGCTTGCCCGGGCCGATACACGTCTCCCACCAGCCGGGTTTGCGGTCGTGCTCGGAGTGGTAGCCGGCGGCGTGGTGATTCCCCGAAAGCGCATGGCAAACGAGGATCGCGTTGTTGCGCTCCCGGTTGAGCTCGCCATACGCCTCGTAGACCAGCTCGTAACGTGGGAGCTCCCGCCCGCAATCGAGCGGCAATGGCTCCTCGAACACAGCCTTATGCTGGGTCACGAGTCCGA
Organism: Ectothiorhodospiraceae bacterium; assembly: GCA_003552625.1. Lineage (GTDB taxonomy): Bacteria > Pseudomonadota > Gammaproteobacteria > Nitrococcales > Halorhodospiraceae > Halorhodospira. Next base: position 43,901 of record PUNM01000065.1, on the reverse strand, counting down.
CGGAGTCGGCCGGCGGGCTTCTGACCATGGGTATACCGCTCGCTGCACAATAGCCGTGCAGTCTAGCGAGCCGGGCAGCAGCTGGACAAGCCGCCTCAGCCTGTCGGCGGTGGCGGCGCAAGTTCCGCTGGCCAGGAGACCGGGCCGCTCAGCCGAACCGTCTTGTCCCGGCTGCGGTGGCCGTGGCTGACGCTGACCGCCGATTTGTTCACGCCGAAGCGACGGGCCAGCAGGCGGCAGAGTGCGTCATTCGCCTTGCCATCGACCGGTGGGGCATTAAGACGAACCCGGAGTTGCTCTGCCCCGGGTTCCAACCGCTCCTGCTTCGCCCGCGGCACCACTCGCACCCGCAGAATCAGGTCACCGGAATCGTGATCCCATTGGGCCCACGCCATGGCCTAGATCGGCATGGGGATCTGTCCGCGCAACGGGTAGACCGCCAACATGCGGACCAAGTGGATCGCGATCAGCGCGACCAGCGGTGACAGGTCAAGCCCGCCCATATCGGGCAGCGCCGAACGGATCGGTCGGAGGATGGGGTTGGTCAGTTGCTGGAGCAGGTGCAGGCCGGGGTGGCTGGCCGTCGGGTTGATCCAGCTGATGATGACCCCGACGAGGATCAGCACCGTGTAGAGGTTGAGGAGCAGCCCGATCAGCCGACCGACGGACTCGACAGTCAGGGGGAGCAGCGGCGGGTGCTGGCCGTAGGCGAGCAGGAAAATCAGGTAGAGAGAGACCGCCTGTAGCACGAACATCAGGACGATGGCCGCCAGGTCGATGCCCCCGATTCCGGGGATAACGCGCCGCAGTGGGTTAAGCACCGGCGAGGTGGCGCGTACCAGGAACTGGGAGATCGGATTAAAGAAATCGGCGCGCACCGCCTGCAGAAGGAAGCGCAGCATCACGGCCAGGATGTATAGGGAAAAAGCCGTTCCGATCAGAAAGATAAGTGGGTCTGTGAAGTAGTTGGATCCCATTACTGCTCCCCAAGCAGGTTGCCTAGCTCATCGGCGCGAGTTGCGGCGGCCTGCGCAGCCCGCCGGATCGCGCCCCGCAAATCCGCGTCCTCAAGAACATTGAGGGCCTGTTCTGTGGTCCCTCCGGGCGAAGTGACAGCCTGGCGAAGTTGCGCAGGCGTGTCGTCGGACTCCAGCGCCATTCGGGCCGCACCGGTGGCCGTCTCCAGGGTCAGCAGCCGCGCTGCTTCGCGCTCCAGGCCCAGTTCCACCCCCGCCTCCTCAAGCGCTTCCATGACCAGGAAGAAGTAGGCCGGACCGCTACCGGAGAGGGCGGTGACCGCATCCATCAGCCGCTCATCCTCGACCCACAGGGTCTGGCCGACCGCCCGCATCAGGCTCTCGGCAAGTTCACGCTGGGCCTCCGTGGCCGCCGTGTTGGCGCACAGTGCGGTGGCGCCACTGCGTACCAGCGACGGTGTGTTCGGCATGCAACGAACCACCGCGGAAGGCGGTCCGAGCCACCTTTCCAGGTCGGTAATGCGGACTCCGGCGGCGATGGAGACGGCCAAGGCGCCGTGCTGGGTCAAGGTCGGCCCAACCTGCTCGGCCACCGTGCGGATGACCTGTGGCTTGACGGCGAGGATGGCAGCATCGACGCCGTCGGCGGCTTCCCGGTTGTCCTCGAGTACGGTGACACCCATCTCGGCGGCCAGTCGCTCACCCCGAGCGCGATCCGGCTCACTGACGCGGATGCGATCGGCGGCATAGCCGTCCGCGATGAGGCCACCAATCAGGGAACGGGCCATGTTGCCGCCACCGATAAAAGCGATTCGTGCCTGATGTGTCATCGGGCAGCTCCTCCTAGGGCTGAGGCCGGGGGCCGAAGATTGCGGTGCCGATGCGAACCAGTGTGCTCCCCTCGGCGATGGCCGCTTCAAGATCGTCGGTCATTCCCATCGATAGGGTGTCCACGGCGATGCCCGCCGCCTGGAGCCGCTCCTGCAGCTCCCGGAGTTGCCGGTGAGGCGTTCGCTGAGCGTCGATTCCGTCGGCCGGGGCGGGGATCGACATGAGCCCGCGTAACCGCAGGCGCGGCAAGTCCGCAACCGCAGCGGCCAGTTCGGCGACATCCTCGGGCGGGCAGCCCGCCTTCTGCGACTCCCGACTGATGTTGACCTGTAGGCATACATTCAGCGGCGGCAGCTCTTCGGGGCGCTGCTCGGAAAGGCGTCGGGCGATTCGCAGGCGATCGACGGTATGGATCCAGGCGAAACGCTCTGCCGCCTCGCGCGTCTTGTTCGACTGCAAGCCACCGACGAAGTGCCACTCCACACCCAAATCGGCAAGCGCGTCCTGCTTGCCGGCGGCCTCCTGCAGGTAGTTCTCGCCGAATGCCCGCTGGCCCGCCGCGTAGGCCTCGCGGATCGCATCCGCGGGATGCCGCTTGCTGATGGCGAGGATGCGGACGCTCTCGGGGCTGCGACGATTTGCGGCGCATGCACTCGTGATTCGGTCTCGTAAGGCGTCGAGTCGGCACGCGATCTCGCTCATGCGGCTCCCAAGCCTCCTGCCCGCTGGCCGTGTTGATCGATCCGCAGATGATACGGCGCCGCGAGGAGCGCGTCGAATGGCCCTGCGGCAACAGATTGCCGGTCGGAGCGCGAACCCATGCTAAACTAAGGGTAATGGTACGCATGTGAATGAGCAGACAGCGATGAAGGGATTCTCTTCCTGGTTGATAAGCGGCTGCAGCCTGGCCGTCGCTTGCGTCGCTGCGGTCCAGCTCCACCATTCGGAGTGGGCGGCGCAGCGCGGTGGCGCTGCTGCCGTCCCGGAGCAGGGCAACGAAAAGATCGAGACCATGCGCGCCTCCGCTGCGATGCCGGAGGTATCCCGTGCGGTCGTTGAGGTTATCGTCGAGGAGCGCCAGGACCAGCGCGCTGCGGGCCTGTCGATTGGCTCCAACCGCGCCATCTCCGCGGATCTGCTTGATGAACTCATCAAGGAGGCGGCGGAGACCACCGGGCTGAGCCCGGAGTTGATTCGCGCCGTGGTCCGCACGGAAAGCGACTATCGACCCGGTGTCGTGAGCAACGCCGGCGCAGTGGGACTGATGCAGGTGCGCCCGGTAGCCGCGGCCGATGTGGGCGACCGGGTTCCGGAGTGGGTGGAGCGTTTCAGCGAGCGCGAGGAACTCGACATCAGCGCGGAGGACCTTGCCGATCCGCGCCTGAACATCCTGCTCGGCAGCCACTATCTGGCCCAGCTGCATGACCGTTATGCGCCCTATGGGGAGCCGATGGCGACCTGGCTCGCGCTGGCCGCCTACAACTGGGGCCCGGGCAATGTCTACCGCAATGTGCTCTCCAGCCCCAACCTGAACACGATGGAAGATCTGCGCTGGCTGCTCTATCGGCATGCGCCCTACGAAACCCGGGCCTTCATTGACCGGGTCCTGCGCCGCAGCGGGGTGGCGAACGAGCCCATCTAGGGGCCCGGGGCCAGCCGGGGCGCCGTCCTGGCTGGCGCCCCGGCGGTAGGCCGACACCCTTCAGTGCAGAAGCTGGAAGAGCCGCTGCCGATAACGGCGAGCTTCCGGGTGCTCGGGGCCAAGCATTCCGAGGACCTGAAGCGTTGTCTGATGCGCTTCGTCCCGGCGCTCCGGGTCCTTTTGGATCAGTTCGAGCAGGTGATCAAGGGCCTCCAGCTCGCCACCGGCGACGACCAGCCGGAGCGCCAAGTGGAGTCGCGCCTGACCATCCTTCGGGTCACTCTCGAGTTGACGTTCCAGCGTCTCCACGTCGGGCAGATCAGCGACCCGCTCGGCGAACTCCTTTCGGGCCAGAATCCCCTGTGCCCGCGGATCCTGGCGGTCGTTGGCGGGGAGTCCCTGGATCAGCTCGATCGCCTCATCCGTATCGCCGCCCTGCAGCAGTGCGCGGGCAAGATCGATGGTGACGTTGGCGTCGTCCGGGCTCTTCTCCCGGGCTTGCCGCAGGTAGGGGACGGCCTCGGCGGAACGCCCTTCGCTCATCAGGGTGCGCGCCTGCTCCAGAGGGTCGGCCTCGGGCGCTTCTACATACTGCCCCAGCCAATTCCGTAGTTCACCCTCCGGTACCGCGCCCATGAACTGGTCGACGGGTTGGCCCTCTTTGACCAGCAGCGCCGTGGGCAAACTCTGGACACCAACCTGTGCGGCGAGTTGCTGCTGCTGGTCACAGTCGACCTTGGCAAGCAGGAAGCCACCGCGGTACTCCTCGGCCAGTTTTTCCAGCGTCGGCGAGAGGGTCTTGCACGGCTCGCACCACTGTGCCCAGAAGTAGATGAGCACAGGTTGTTGCATCGAGGCGTCGATGGCCTGCTCCTTGAAATTTTCGACAGTGACATCGACGACGTAGGGCGATGCGCTCACGGTTTTGCCTCCGGTTCGATTCGTTCAAAGGGCCGGCGAATGCACAGTGCGTCCGCCGACCAGGGTCGTGTTCGCTGAGCCGGTCAACTCCCAGCCGATGAACAGGGAGTTGCGGCCGCGACTGCGTAGGCTCTCTGGCGTAACACGCCAGACCGTGCGGGGGTCAATAATGGTGATATCCGCCGTAGCACCCGGCGTCAACGTGCCGGCCGCCAGCCCGAAGGCCTGCGCTGGGCCATGGGTGACCCGGTGGATCGCCTCGCCGAGTTCGAGTAGCCCCTCATCCACCAGTCGCAGGACCAGGGGCAACAGGGTGTCTACGCCGCTCAGCCCCGGCTCGCTGTCCGCGAACGGACACGCTTTGGCGTCCGGGTCGTGTGGTTGGTGGTCCGAGCAGATCGTCCCGATCACCCCCTCGGCGACTGCCTGCCTGAGTGCGTCACGATCGGCTTGGGTCCGGAGCGGGGGGCGGACGTGAGCAGCGGTGTTGTACGCCGCACAGTCGTGTTCCGTGAAGAAGAGCTGGTGGATCGCCACATCAGCGGTGATCGGCAGGCCGCGGTCCTGTGCCTGCGCTACCATCTCGGCTCCCCGCGCCGTGGACAGACGAGCGATGTGTGCCGGTGTCCCGAGCTCTTCGACCAGCGCCAGGAGCCGAGCCAGTGCCGTTGTTTCGGTGGCTGCAGGCTGACCCGGCAGGCCCAGGCGGGTCGCCACCTCGCCTTCGTGGACCCGTCCGGATTCGGCCAGTGCCACGTCCTCCGGCGTGATGACAACGGGCAGCGAGAAGGTGGCGGCGTAGTCGAGCGCCCGGCGCAGGACCAGCGAATTGGCTACCGGGCGCCCGCCGTCACCGACAGCCGGGCAGCCGGCATCACGCAGTGCAGCCATTTCCGCTAGGTATTCCCCGCCGAGGCCGTGGGTCAGGGCGCCGATTGGTCTCACCCGGGCGGCATCGGCTGCGGCGGCCCGGCTGTGGATCAGTTCAACCACCGAGGGGGTGTCAATGATCGGGGTCGTATCCGGCTGCTGGAGCAGCGTCGTAATCCCCGCTGCTGCTGCCGCACGCGCCTCCGGGACGATTCCTCCTTTCCGCGTCGCGCCGGGCTCGCGCAGCCGGACCGCAGCGTCAACAAGCCCGGGTGCGACGATCTGCCCGCTGGCATCGATGGTCTCGTCGGGGGTGAACTCCGCCGGCGGCGTGTCCAGCGCGAGAATCCGCCCTTCGGCGACGAAGACGTCGCCGGGGCCGTTGCGGCGGTGCGCCGGATCGATCAGGTGGCCTCCACGGATATGGATTCGGCTCATGACGGGGATTCCTCGAGCCCGGTTTCAGTGGCATCGCTGTAGCCGCCCAGGACGATGGACATGACGGCCATGCGAACTGCGATGCCGTTGGTGACCTGCCGGAGGATAACCGAGCGCGGACCGTCCGCCACGCGCGGGTCCAGTTCGACCCCTCGGTTGACCGGTCCGGGGTGCATGACGATTGAATCGGGATGGGTGCGCTCCAGCCGCTTTTCAGTGAGACCGAACCGCGCGAAGAACTCACTCTCACTGGGCAGCAGGGCGCCACGCATCCGCTCGCGCTGGAGGCGAAGCATCATGACCACATCAGCCCCCTCCAGTCCGGCATCCATGTCCTCGTAAACGCGGACGCCCAGGCGCTGAATGTCTCGCGGAAGCAGCGTTCGTGGTGCGATCACCCGTACCTGGCCGGCTCCGAGCCCGAGCAGGGCGTGAATCTGTGATCGGGCGACCCGCGAGTGGAGGATGTCTCCGACGATGGCGATGGTTAGCGGCTCGAGGGGGCCCTTCTCACGACGGATCGTAAAGGCGTCGAGCAGGGCCTGCGTCGGGTGTGCATGACGTCCGTCACCTGCGTTGATCACAGCCACCCCGGGGCGGACGTGTCGCGCGATGAACTCCGCTGCACCGCTGTCGGCGTGGCGCACGACAAACGCATCGCACTGCATTGCCTCAAGGTTGCGCAGCATGTCGAGCAGGCTCTCGCCCTTGCTCGTCGAAGAAGTGGCGACGTCGATGTTCAGAACGTCCGCGGAGAGGCGCTGAGCGGCCAGTTCAAAGGTGGTTCGCGTTCGCGTGCTCGGTTCGAAGAAGAGGTTGATGATCGTCCGTCCACGTAGCAGCGGCACCTTCTTGACCGACTTGCCCAGGACGCCGGAGAAGGACTCCGCCGTATCGAGGATGCGGGTCAGCATCTCGCGCGGCAGACCCTCAGTGGTCAGCAGGTGACGGAGGCGGCCGTTGGGCTCGAGTTGGACACTCACGGCGCATCCTCCTCAACAGTGAAGTGCAGCGGGTGTGGGCCGCGCAGCTTGATGCGCTGAACGGTTGGCAGCTCAAGCTGCTCGCCGAGGGCGTCAGGCTGGATCGGCAGCTCGCGCCCGCCGCGGTCGGCAAGAACCGCAAGGAGAACCCGCCCGGGACGGCCGTAATCGAAAAGGGCGTTCAGCGCGGCGCGGATGGTCCGGCCCGTTTGAATGACGTCGTCGATCAGTACGACCGTGCGGCCATCCAGCGAGATCGGCACATCGGAGCTCTGCACAGATGCCTTTAGACCGCTTGTGGCGTGGTCGTCGCGGTGGAAAGCCACTTCCAGGGTGGCGACCGGTGAGCGGGCGGCCAGGCGTTCATGCAGTGCCTCTGCAACCCATACCCCGCCCGTATGGATGCCGACGAGGATCGGCGAGCCGATATCACGGCGCTCGAACTCGGCGTTCAGGGATGTCGCAAGCGAATCCAGCAGCGTCGCGACGTCCGGTAACTCGGTGCTCATGCAGCCCCTTGCTGGGATAGGTAGGTTTCCAGAATGACGGCGGCCGCCTCGCCATGCACCGCATCGGGGTCCAGGCGGCGGCGCCGCTCGCTCAGTCGGGCTTCGGCCTCCCGCGAGGAGAGGCGTTCATCCACCGTATAAACGGGCAGCCCGAAACGACCGTGCAGCCGGCCGGCAAGCTGCCGCGCGGCTGCGGTGGAGGTGGAGTCTGTCCCGTCCGCGTGGTAAGGGATGCCGACGACGATCGCCACGGGTGCCCACTGTGCGATCAACGTGGCCACCTGGTCCCAGTCCGGCTGCCCACCCTGAGCCGGCAGCCAGCCCCTGGAATTGGCGCAGCCGAGCAAGGGGGCGGCTGTGGCGATCCCGATCCTACGCTCGCCCGGGTCGAAGCCGAGCAGCAGGCCTTCGCAGGGACGCTCACGCATGCCCGCTCTCCCCGGAAAGGAGAGTGATGTCGATGCCCATGTGGGCGGCCGCTGCCCGCCAGCGTTGCCGCCAGTCGGTTTCGAAGATGATCCCCGCATCAACCGGGCCGGACAGCCAGGCGTTCTGGGCCATCTCTTCCTCGAGCTGGCCGGCGCCCCAGCCCGCGTAGCCAAGGGCGACCAGGCAGCGTTCGGGGCCCTCCCCCCGTGCCAGCGCGGCCAGGATGTCCCGCGATGTGGTCAGGGCGACGCCGTGCGCGACCCGGGTGGTCGCATCCCAGGACTGATCGGCCGGGTGCAGAACGAATCCTCGCTCGCGCTGAACCGGCCCGCCGGCGAAGACGGCCTGATCGGTGGGGCTGTCGTCGCCGATCTCCAGGTCGAGGTGGTTGAAGAGTTCGCCGAGAGTGACCTCGGTGGGGCGGTTGAGCACGATCCCCATCGCCCCATCCTCCGAGTGTTCACAGACCAGGGAGACGGTCTGGGCGAAATTCGCGTCATCGAGTGCCGGCATGGCGATCAGGAACTGACTCGCCAGGCGGTCGCTGCTCGGTTGGGCCGGTCCGTCATTCATGCGTCCCAGTATCTTCTACGCCGCGATCAGAGGACAAGTGTGCGACTTCAGCGGGTGCGCACGCGCTCACCATCGACAAACTCCCAGGTGCGAGTGATTACGAGCCGGTCGTGGCCGTCAAGGACCTCCGGAGGCACGCTGGGGAACGGTGCCCCGAGTTCGACGATGCGGACCGCCGCCTCGTCGAGCAGGCGGTGGCGAGAACGCTCGACGATGCGGATATTGTCGACATGGCCATCGGGGGTCAGGGTGACCTCCAGGATCAGGCGGCCAGTGAGCCCTCGGCGCTTGGCTTCGTTCGGGTAGTTGAGGTTGCCCACGGCCTCCACCTTCCGCGTCCAGGCGGCCATGTACTCGGCTGCTTCGTGGGCCTGGGTGCGCGCATTCAGAAACCGTTTCGACGGCTCGCGCGGCTGACTCAGTCGGCGATGAAGCTCAGCGGCCTCCGCTGCGGCGTCCCGCTCGGCCTGCTCGGCCAACTCCTGGAGACGGGTCGGTGCCGGAGTGCTCTCCGTTTCCGGCTCCGTGGGTTGAGACTCCTGCTCCGTGCGGCTTTCAATCAGCGGGGTTTCGCGCTCCGGCGGCGCCCCGTCCGCGCTGGCATCGCCGGTTTCAGTCTCGTCCGGGGTGATGCGGGCACTGGCCAGCGGCGAGGGGACTTGCGGCTGTTCCGCAATGCCGCCTCCGTCCTGGTCTTGGTCGGCGAGAAAGTCGGGATCTTCCGGCGGCGTCTCGGCCTCATCCCGGGCGAGGGTCACCTCCATCATGGAGGCCTCCCGCTGCGTGGACGGGGTATCCCAGGTCAGCCCGACACCGAGGATGACCAGGCCGTGGACGACCACTGCAAGGAATAGCGCCATTCCGAGGCGGTCGCGGGAAGCGACGATGCTGGAAGCAGCGCTGGCCCCGGGGTTCATTCGGATCGGTGAAGCTCTGGCTCTTGCATGAACTCGACGCGCGGCTCCATGGCCTCGGTCATGTGAACGACGCCCTCGCGGTCGATCAGCAGGACGTGCTCCACACCCATTCGGTCAGCCACGTCGCGCCAGTGCTCCGGCCCGGCGATGAACAGCGAAGTGGCTGCAACGTCGGCGAGGACGGCGTCGTCGTGGATGACCGTGACGGAGCGGCTGCCCATCGCCGGGTAGCCGGTGGTCGGATCGAGGATGTGGTGGTAGCGCCGGTCTTCATGGATGAAGGTGCGCTCGTAATCCCCGGAGGTGAAAACGGCCTCATTGGCGTGGGCCTCGACCGCGGCGAGGACGGTGCCTTCCCGCGGGTCGCGCACCCCGATACGCCAGGAGCGGTCGGCCGGACTCCCGAGGGTGAGGATGTCGCCGCCGAGGTTGACGATCCCGACTGCGACGCCATGCTCGCGTAGCAGCGTGATTGTCTGCTGCGCAGCATAACCCTTGCCGATTCCGCCGAGGTCGAGCTGGACGGCGTCGTTCGAAGTGCTGATGGTGCCGGCCGCATCCCAGCGCAGATCCTGGGTGCGCGGCCGTCGCTCAAGCCATTGCTCAATCGCGTCCGCCTCGGGCGGTTCGTCCAGCGGACCGTCCGCCGTTGAAAACCCCCAAACCTCGATCAAGCCCCCGATCGCCGGGTTGAAGCGGCCCTCACTTAACCGTTCCATCTCCTTGGCGCGTTCGAGGAGGGTAATGAGCTCCGGGCTGCCCTGGAAACTCTTGCCCGCAGCGAGTTTCTTGTTGAGCTGGGCGAGTTCGCCATCCCCGTACGGGTACCATGCAGCTCCGATCTGCTTCAGCCGCTCCCGGGCGTCAGCCAGGGCGGCCTCGGTATCAGCGTCGCCGCCATCGGCGATGGCGATCTCGACCTCGGTGCCAAGGGCGGTAAAGCGTGACTCGGCACCTTGCTCGTCGGCCTGGCAGCCGAACAGCCCCAGTCCCAGGGCAAGCGCGGTGAAGCCCGATCGAACGCGCGGAAACCCGCTCATTGGCCGGCCTCCAGGTGATCGAAGAACGCACCGGCGGTGTTGACGCCGAAGAGCGCATCGATTTCACGAAAGCAGGTGGGGCTGGTCACGTTAATCTCCGTAAGGCGCTCGCCGATGAAGTCGAGACCGACGAGTTCCAGGCCCATGGCGCGCAGGGAGGGGGCGATCTCGGCGCAGGCGGCACGCTCGGCTTCCGTGACCTGCGCCGGCTGGCCGCGCCCGCCGGCGGCCAGGTTCCCGCGGGTTTCGCCTTCGGCTGGCACGCGCGCCAGGGCGTACGGGAACGGCTCCCCGCCGAAGACCAGAACGCGCTTGTCGCCTTCGCGGATCTGTGGGAGGTACTCCTGGGCCAGCGCGTAGCGCGTTCCGCCCTCGGTGAGGGTCTCAAGGACCACCGTGGTGTTCGGGTCGCCTCGCTTAAGCACGAAAATTCCGTCCCCGCCCATGGCATCCAGCGGCTTGAGGACGGCGCGTTCCTGGCTGTCGATGAATTCGCGCAGGAGCCGGGGGTTCGCCGAGACGCGGGTTGCTGGGCAAAGGTGGGGCCAGTGGAGGGCGAAGAGCTTCTCATTGGCGTCACGCAGCGCCGCCGGTCGGTTAACGATGCGCGCGCCGTGGCGCTCGGCAAGTGACAGGAGATGCGTGGCGCTGACGTACGCTGCGTCCACCGGCGGGTCTTCGCGCATGAGGATCCAGTCCATCTCGTGGAGAGCCAATTCCTGCGCCCCACCCAGCTCGTACCAATCTTCATGGTCGTCCCGGACCTGTATGGTCCGCGCGCTGCCACAAGCGATGCCGCCTTCGGCGTAGAGATCCCCGGGCTCCAGATACCATAGGTGGTAGCCTCGGCGTTGGCCCTCGAGCATCAGGGCGAGGGTCGAATCCTTGTACGGCGTGATGCCGGCGATGGGATCCATCACGACGGCAAGCTGCTGGGTCATGGCCAGACTCACGGCGGCAGAGTGTTGTATGGCATTGTAACCAACCCATGGAACCTGGACGAATGAACGCGTCGCCGAGTGATGCCCGCCGCGAGTTGACTCGCCTGCTGCCCGATCTGCGGGATCGGCTGAGTGCCGGTGCTGCCCGCCTGCAAGAGCACGGCGAGCGTGAGGGTGCCGGTGCCCGCCTGCGCGAGGAGTTGGGTCGGCTCCACGGCGCATTTCTCTTTGTGGGCGTGCCCGAGTTGGAGCGGGTCGCCGAGGAGCTTCGTGCTGCGGCCGCCGCCTTCGACCCGGAGACGGATGGCGCCAGTGCCGAAGCCGATCTACAGCCGCTGCGGGCCGCGCTGATGGATGCGCTGCTGCGCTTGCCTCGCCTTATCGAACGGATGGCCGTGCGTGGAGACGACCCCGTCACGGAATTGGCCGAACTCATCGATGGGCTGCGTCGCAGCCGTGGTCAACCCCGGTACAACAGCCTGGCCCTGTTGCGACGCTGCGTGGACCCGCGCGCGCCGCGCAAGGCCTCGGATGCCAGCGAGCGCGTTCGCGCTGATCGGTGGTCGTTCCAGCGGGCGTTGCTGGAGTTGATTCGGGGCGACGAGCGGTTGGCTCTGGAGCAGCTTCACGAAGTCCTTGAGCCTCTCGGCGCCGAACTCGGGGACAGCGCAGCGGGTGCTGTTTGCTGGGGGGCGGCGGCCGTGGTCGATGGCCTTGCGGCGGGGACAGCGCTGGAAGCCGACCACAAACGGGCGGTGGCCGCCTACGATCGGGAGTTGCGGCGTCTGATCCGGGAGACGGCTAGCGGCGGGGTTCCGGCAGTCCCGGTGGTCGAGGCCTTGCTCCAGCCCCTGACCCGGGAACCGGCTCCGGGCCGTCCCGGGCGGGTCCAGGCGGCGGCGCGACGCATGCCGGAGGCGCGGCTGGCCATGCCCGGGCCTGAGGTGCCGGGTTCGTCCTCGACCCTGCCGGTGCGCTCCGATGTGGATCTCTCGGCACTGTTCTATGCGGAGGTGGGGCCGGCTCTGGCCCAGATTGGGGCAGCGCTGCAGCGCTGGCGCGCGGGCGATCCGGAGGCCGGGCTTGCCGTCCAGCGCATTCTACACACGCTCAAGGGTGGTGCCCGTTTTGCCGGCTTGCAGGGTTTTGTGACCCAATGCAACGACTTGGAGCACGAAGTGGCCACAGCCCTGGCCGACGGTCCGGGACCGGAGACGGAATCCCGCCTGCGACGCGGTTTGGAAGAGCTCTCAAAGCAGCTTGGAACCCTGCGCAAAGAGGTTCAGCCAGCGGGAAGCGACTCCGCAACCGCAACGGGTGGCGCGACCGACGGCCCGGGGCCGGGGGGTGACGATCTAAGGTCGGGGTCGGGAGCGGAGATCCTGGGCGAGGCCCTTGCCTCGGAGTTAGCGGGCGACGAGGGCGCGGCAGTCGAATCGTGGCAAGCAGCTGATTGGGCGCGGGAGCCGGATTACGCTCACGCCTTCGAGGACGAGGATCGGCCCGCGGATCAAGAGGCGGTAGCCGGTGCGGATAGTCCGACCGCGACGCTGGATGGCTCCCTAGAGGAGCTTGACCGCCACCTGCATGCCGTGGCGGGGGAGTTCGGGCGGCGAGTGGAACTCGTGGCCGAGGGTATGGCAACGCCGGTCCCGGCTGCCGCGCAGGCACCCCTTGCAGAGGCGCTGCGCGAATTGCTGACCAACGCCGTTCTCCACGGGATCGAGCCCCCGGAACAGCGGATGCAGCAGGGCAAGCCGGAGGTCGGGCGGGTGGCAGTGGCCGTCGAGGCGGGGTGTGATCAGGTGCGGGTTTCCGTCTCTGACGATGGTCGTGGTCTCGATACGCCGGCCCTGCAGGCCCAGGTCTCGGATTACGATCCCGAAGAACCGGCTGCCGAACTCAGCGCCGATGAGGCCCTGAGCCTCATCTGCCTGCCCGGGGTGACGACGTTTGCGGACCCGCCGCGCGTTGGCGCGGGCATGGAGCGTGTCGCTGCCATCGTCCACGATCTGGCCGGAACGATCGACCTCCAGGCGTCCCCGGGGGCGGGGGCACGATTCACGCTCTCGCTGCCGATGCCTGGGGCCCGGACAGCGGTGGACCCATCGGTGCCGAATCGACGGGTTCTGGTGCTCGATGACTCCCGCACCATGCGTCGCATTACCGCTCACTTGCTGGCGCGAAGCGGTTTCGACCCGGAAGCGGCCGAGTCGCTGGAGGTAGCGGAGGCGGCGAGCCAGCGCGAAGGGTTTCAGGCCGTTGTCGTCAACCTGGAGATGTTCGCCCGGGAAGCGGTGGCTGAGGATCTGTTGCGTCTGGTCGGGGCCTTGGGGCTGCCCGGGGGGGGCGTCGTTGCGCTGAGTACCCGAGCCGTCGATCAGGATCTTCTGCGGTCGGCGGGTCTTGAGGCGGCGTGCCTTCTGCTCAAGCCCTACGACGAGCGGCAGCTGACGGAGGCCGTGGGGCAGGCCTGTGCCTGTGGGGCGCTAGACTTCGCCGAGAGCTAGGCCGACCGCCGTAAGAGCCACAACGGCAGCGGTTTCAGTGCGCAGGATGCGCTCGCCGCTTCGCGCCCGCACAAAGCCGTGTTGCTCCGCCTGTTCGAGCTCCTTGTGGGTAAGTCCGCCCTCAGGGCCAATCAATAGGCTGGTCGCGGTGCCGGGTTTCAGTCTTTGGCTGAGGCGCTGGTCGGCCGTCGGATCGAGTGTAACGCGCAATGTGAACTCCGCCGCCAAAGGCCAGGCGTGGTCGAGCCGGGTCGGGGTGTGAACCCGGGGAGGCTGGTTGCGGCCGCACTGCTCGCAGGCCGAGTGAGCCACGGCAGTCCAGTGGCGTTGCCGCTTCGCAGCGCGCTGTGGATCCTCGAGACGGACCACCGTGCGCTCAGTAAGGATCGGGACGATCTCCCGGACGCCGAGCTCGGTAGCCTTTTCCACGGCGGTATCCATGCGGTCGCCTTTGCCGATGGCTTGGAGGAGCTGGACCGGTACCGGAAGCTCTCGCTCCACCGCGTCGTGCTCCCCGATGCGCACCCAGGCACGGCGGCGGTCGACCTGGAGAAGTTCGCTGGGGTGCTCACCGCCGTCCCCGTTAAACAGGGTGACCGAATCGCCTGAGCGCAGACGCAGGGCGCGCACGTGCGCCGCCGCATCGCTGGGCAGTTCGATCTCTGCGCCGACGGACAGTGGCGCCGGGACGTATAGACGGGGCATGGGCGGGCCTCCCGGTCAGCGCGATCGGTTCCAGGGCGTCTGTGCGGCCACGTCCACTGCCTCGGCGGTGACCTCACCCAGCAGGCGGATCTCCTCCGCATCGATCACGTACGGTGGCATCCAGTAGAGGACATTGCCGATCGGCCGCATCAGCACGCCTCGCTTCAGGGCGTGGCGATAAGCAGAGAGGCCGCGGCGTTCATGCCAGGGGAAGGGGGTGCAGCGTTCGCGGTCCTGGACCAGCTCCATCGCCAGGATCATTCCGGTTTGCCGGACCTCGCCAATGTTCGGGTGCTTCGCCAGGGGGGCGGCGGCTTCCGCCATGAGGCGGGCCGTTTCCTGGTTGCGGGTCATCGTCTCCGGCTCTGCGAGTAGGTCGAGGGTCGCCAACGCTGCAGCGCAAGCCAGTGGGTTGCCGGTGTAGCTGTGGGAATGGAGGAAGCCGGTCAGGCGGGTGAAGTCATCGTAGAACGCCTGGTAGGTCCGTTCGGTAAGCAGAACCGCAGCAAGCGGGAGATATCCACCGGTGATGCCTTTGGAGACACACAGGAAGTCCGGGCTGATACCTGCCTGCTCGCAGGCGAAGAGCGAGCCGGTGCGCCCAAAGCCGGTGGCAATCTCATCGGCGATGATGTGCACCCCGTGGCGGTCACACGCCTCGCGCAGCCGCTGCAGGTAGATGGGGTCGTACATACGCATGCCTCCTGCGCCCTGGACCAGGGGCTCGAGGATCACGGCCGCCGTCTCGTGGGCGTGCTCCTCGAGAGCGGCTTCCATGTGCGCGAACATGCTCTCGGAGTGTTCCGCCCAGCTCTGCCCGGGTTCTCGATGGAAGCAATCGGGTGACGGCACGGTGATCGGTTCCATCAACAGCGGCTCGTAGGCGTCCTTGAAAACCCCCACATCGCCGACGCTGAGTGCGCCGATGGTATCTCCGTGGTAGCTGTTGGAGAGATTGATGTAGCGCGTCTTTTCCGGGTGCCCGGTGTTGCGCCAGAAGTGGTGGCTCATCTTGAGGGCCACCTCGATGCTCGAGGAGCCGTTGTCGGTAAAGAAGACGCGTTCCAGGCCCGACGGGGCCAGAGAAACGAGCCTCTCGGCGAGGGTGACCGCCGGCTCATGAGAGCAGCCGGCGAGGATTACGTGCTCCAGCCGCTCCAGCTGGGTGCGGATCGCCTCGTTGATCGTGGGGTTGCAGTGGCCGAAGAGGTTCACCCACCAGGAGCTTATGGCGTCCAGGTACCACCCGCCCTCCTGGTCCTGCAGCCAGGCCCCCCGGCCCGAGGCTACCGGGATCAGCGGTACACCGTCCTCGTGGTCCTTCATTTGGGTCGTTGGGTGCCAGAGGACGGCCAGGTCACGCTGTATCAGTTCGCGGTTGCGGTCGCTCATCCGGAAGCTCCGTACTAGGGTCATCCTCTATGGTGCCACGCCAACGTCTCCATCGCGGAGGCGGCCCTGAGCGAGACGGGCTGCCCCCACAGCGGCCTCCCCATCGGCGGCCGCCTGGACCGGGACTTGCAGATAGCGGCCGCGAATGCGCAGCCAGGCCGGGTTGTCAGCACCGCCGCCAACGCTCAGGACGCGGCGAGGCCACGTCGCACCGAGCTCGTGGAGGCGTCGATAGCCCTCCGCTTCGACCCGGGCAATGCCCTCCAGAAGCCCGTGCAGGAAATGGACGTCGCTCTCCGGACGGGGCGTCAGGCGTGGCTGCAAGTCGGGGTCGTTGCGTGGGAAGCGTTCGCCAGGGCGGAGCAGCGGGTAATAATCGAGCCCGCTGTCGCAGTCGGCGTCGATCTGACGGCTTAGCGACGCCAAACGATCCGCGGAGAAGAACCGGCTCAGGATGCCGGCGCCACAATTGGACGCGCCGCCGGCCAGAAAGCGTAGGCCAAGCCGGTGGCTGTAGATGCCGTACTCGGGCGCGAAGACCGCCCTCGGGGTCAGCAGCTTGAGCGCAAGCGTTGTCCCCAGCGAAGTGACCGCATCCCCCTCCGCGCGGATGCCGGCTGCCAGCGTACCGGCGATGGAGTCCGTCGTGCCGGCAACAATGCGACAGGACCCGGGTACCCCGAGGGTGGCGGCTACCTGCGGAGCCATCGCGCCCAGGTCGGCTCCAGGCGGGTGACAGCGGGCAAGCGCGCTTCTGGGGACAGGGATTGCGCTGAGCCAGTCCGGCCAGCTGCGGTCGACCGGGTCGTACCCGAGTTTTAGGGCGTTGTTCTCGTCGCCCTGCCTCCAATCACCGAGCAAACAGCCCGTGATCCAGTCGGTCTGGGTGCGCAGTCGGGCATTGGCCGGCAGTCCGGGGTGTGCCAGTTGCAGCGCCCGGGCCAGGCCGGAGCCAGAGCCGTGGGCGCCGCTGGCGGCGGGGGCGATGGCGGCAATGCGCTGGATAGAGTCCGCGGCCACGGGCTGGTCATACCCGAAGGCGGGCGTCAAAGGCTGGCCGTCGTCCGCGCACCAGAGAACGGTTCCGGAGGTCCCGTCCACGGCGACGGCATCGATGTGAACTGTACCGGCCTTCTCGATGGCTTCCCGCAGAACGTTCCGGGCATGCAGCCACCACTCTTCCGGGGCGTCAGGCATGATGCCGTGCGGCCAATCCAGCCGACTCCTTGCGATGACTTCACCGTCCGGTTGGACGACGGCGGCCCGAATGCCGGATGTGCCCAGGTCGAGTCCGAGAGTGATGCGGTTCGGGGTCACGGGTTCGAGTGCGCTATGGTGTAGGAGCATGAATCCGGAAAATCCACAGCCACACACTACGGGAGCAAGAGGCCCCATGTCACAGACCGTCCAGCCCTGGCAGTCCCCCATGCCGGAAGAGCAGTTCGAACGCATGCGCGATTTGCTTGCCGCACCGAGCCCGGTGGGGCTTGAGGGGGCGATGACCTACGGCGTGCTCAAGCCCTGGTTCGAGGCGTTCGCCCCCGACGATTGGCACCTGCATCAGTTCCAGGGCCACGCTGGGGTCGTTCTGGACACCCACCCGGGGCGCGACGAGATGTTCAAGATCATGGTCGTCGGTCACGCCGACAAGATCCGCCTGCAGGTGCGCAGCATCGGCGATGACGGCAAGGTCTGGGTGGACAGTGACTCATTTCTGCCGGGGACGCTGATCGGCCACGAGGTCACCCTCTTCAGCGAGAACCCGGAGGATCCCGGCCACTATCGGCGCCTGGAGGGAGGCACCATCGAAGCGCTCGGTGCCATCCACTTCGCCGACGAAGAGACTCGTACCGGTCGCAAGGGGGTCAAGAAGGAGCAGCTGTACCTGGAACTGCAGATCCACGGCGAGGATAAGAAGAAACAAGTGGAACAGCTCGGTGTCCGGCCGGGGGATCCGATTCTTCTTAATCGCCCGATTCGTCACGGTTTCAGTCCCAACACCTTCTACGGGGCGTACCTGGATAACGGCCTGGGGTGTTTCGCCACGGCCGAGGCGGCGCGCCTGCTCGCCGCCGATCGGGGACCGGAGAACGTGCGTGTGCTCTTCGCCATTGCCAGCTATGAGGAGATCGGCCGTTTCGGCAGCCGGGTTCTGGCCAGTGAGCTGCGCCCGGACGCGTTGATCGCTGTCGATGTCGACCAGGACTATGTCGCCGCTCCAGGGGTTTCGGACAAGCGCTTTCAGCCGCTGGCCATGGGGGCGGGTGTGACCTACACCGTGGGTGCCGTGGCCAGTGAGCAGCTCAATGAGGTGCTCCAGCGCGTTGCCCGGCGGGAGCAGATCCCGACTCAGCGGGATGTCAGCGGGCGGGATACGGGCACCGACGGGATGGCCGGCGTGCTCGGCAACGTCGATTGCACGGCGGCCTCGCTGGGCATCCCGGTGCGCAACATGCATACCATCTCGGAAAGCGGGCACACCGGTGATGTGCTCGCTGCGATCCACCTCATTGCGGAATCGATTCGGGAACTGGACGGTCAGGACGACGGCAGCGGGCGTCTGCGGGAGCGGTTCCGGCAGGGACATCCGCGGTTGGACCAAGCGCCGGGGCTGGCCCATCCGGGAGTGCCGGCAGCGCCGGCGCCGGAGTAGGGGAGCTTCCGGACCGCGGGGCCGTCCGGGACGGCCCCGCGCGCGCCTTTAGGCGGGCCGTCCGGGGCGGCTGTTGTGCGCGCGCCGCGGCGGGCCTCGGCGCGGCCCTGCAGTACGGCGGACGCTCGGCTCGAAGCCCTCGGCCACGCGGGCCGGGATATCGCGGCGGACCAGGCGCTGAATGGCCTTGAACCGCCCGCGCTCCTCGCCGGCGACGAGGGACCAGGCGGTTCCGGCGTCACCGGCTCGACCCGTCCGGCCAATGCGGTGGATGTAGTCCTCCGGATTGTTCGGCAGGTCGTAATTGACGACGTAGGGGAGTCCGGCGATGTCCAGGCCGCGAGCAGCCACGTCGGTCGCCACCAGGGCCTGGACGGAGTGGCGTTTGAAGGCCGCGAGGGCTTTGCTGCGCTGCCCCTGGCTTTTGTCGCCGTGAATCGACTGTGCCCGGATCCCGTCGCGTTCGAGCTGCTCGGCCAGTCGGTCGGCGCCGCGCTTGGTCCGGGTGAAGACCAGGACCTGACTCCAGTCGCCGTCGTCGATCAGGTGGGTCAGCAGGGCCCGTTTCTGTCCGGTATCGACGAAGTAGGCGCCCTGGGTGACCGCTTCAGCGGTGCTGTTGGCGCTACCGGCCTCGATGACCGTCGGGGCAGTGAGGAATTGCCGGGCAAGCTTCTCGACCGGACCGGAGAAGGTCGCCGAGAACAGCAGTGTCTGACGGTGCGTCGGAACGGCGCGGAGAATGCGCTCAATGGCCGGCTTGAAGCCCATGTCGAGCATCCGGTCGGCCTCGTCAAGGACGAGTAGATCGATACCGCCAAGGTCCAGGTTGCCCCGGTCCAGGTGGTCGATGAGCCGGCCGGGCGTGGCCACGACGATATCGACGCCGCGCCGCAGGGCGGCCGTCTGCTTGCCCATGGGGGCGCCGCCGTAGATCTCCGTGCTGCGCAGGGGCAAATGACGGCCGTAGGTATCGACGCTCTTGGCCACCTGCGCGGCCAGTTCGCGGGTCGGGGTCAGCACCAGGGCGCGAATACGGCGCCGGCCGCCGCCGGACTGGCGGAGTCGCTGCAAAAGCGGAAGTGTAAAGGCTGCGGTCTTGCCGGTGCCGGTCTGGGCACTCGCCATGACATCGCCGCCGTCGAGGACTGCGGGGATCGCCTGCGCCTGAATCGGCGTGGCGGTCTCGTAGCCCTGGTCCTGGACAGCACGAAGCAGTTCGGCGTCGAGGCCGAGGTCACTGAAGGGTTGGGTCATGACAACTCCTGAAAGGAACAACGCCAAGGCGCCGACGTCCTGCGCCGGGATGAGAGAAACATCGAGGAAAGGCCTTGGCGAGGCGATCCACGACCGGTTCGAGGGTACCGGGCCGCGATCGCTGGAGCGTCGGACGGTAACCTGGGCGCCTTTGCGCCGCGACAAACTGCAGGCACCCTAGCACATCCATGCAGCGAAGGGGAGCGGTAGCGTGAAAATCGCGATTTTCGGGGGAAGTCGAGGTGTCGGCGCCGAGGCAGCGGCGCAGGCTCTCGAGCGGGGGTGGCGGTGCCGTGTCCTGGCCCGTTCTGCGGACGGCGTGGCGGATCTGCCCGGTGTCGAGGTCGTCGTGGGCGATGCTCGCGATCCGGAGCCGGTGGGGCGGACGCTTTTCGGCTGTGACGGCGTACTGATTACGCTGGGCCCGCATCGGGGCCATCCACCGGATCTGTGCAGCCACGCCACGCGCGTGATTGTCGAGGCCATGGCCGAGCAGCAGGTGCCGCGGGTCGCGGCCGTTACCGCGCTGGGTGTGGGCGATAGCTACGCGCGGATGCCGGCGGCTTATCGCCTTCTGATCCGGACTCTCATGCGGCGCCTGATGGCGGACAAGGAGGCGCAGGAATCGATTCTGCGTGACAGCGACCGGGAGTGGATCATCGTCCGCCCGGGGCGGCTGGTTGATCGGCCGGCATCCGCGCGCTATCGGGTGAGCGTGGATGGTGGGGTGTCGCCGCGCGCGGTTGCGCGTGCGGACGTAGCCGCTTTTCTGCTCGATCAACTGGTGAGTGACCGGTACCTTCGCAAGGCACCGGGGATTGCATAGCCCGTTCGTCTCAAGCGGTCATGACCGGCCCCGTTGTGGGCGACGGTGTCGTGGGAGGGTTGGCATGAGCCGAATATTGGCCGTAGGACTCGCTACGCTGGATATCATTCATACCACCGAGGCGTACCCCGCAGAGGACGCGGAGGTCCGGGCTTTGAGCCAGCGTGTGGCCCGGGGTGGCAATGCCGCGAATACGCTGGATGTGCTGGCCCAGCTCGGGCATGGTGGCCAGTGGCTCGGGGTGCTCGCCGACGATCCGGAGGCGGAGCGGATTGCCAGCGACCTGCGCGAGCGAGGCATCGACTGTGGGCGTGCTGCCGTGGCCCGGGGGCGCTGTTCGCCGGTATCCCATGTAATCTGTAGCCGCCGGACGGGGACGCGGACGATCATCCACCACCGGGATCTGCCGGAGTTAACGCCGACGCGTTTTGCTGCGGTCGCGCTAAGCGGTCTCGACTGGCTGCATTTCGAGGGGCGCAATCCGCCCGCAACTCTGGAAATGATCCGGGATGCTCGGGCCCGTGCGCCGGACCTGCCGATCTCGGTGGAGGTTGAAAAGCCCCGCGAGGGGGTCGAAGCCCTCGCCGAGTCCGCCGATCTTGTGCTGTTTAGCCGTGTCTATGCCGAGGCCGCCGGCTACAACGACGGGGAAAGCTTCCTGGCGGCAGCCCCGGCGCGGAACCTGGCCTACTGCGCATGGGGCAGCGAGGGTGCCTGGCTCCGCCAGCCGGACGGACGGGCTGTGCATCGCGCGGCTGAATCGCCGCGACGCGTCGTGGATACGCTGGGCGCGGGAGATTGCTTCAACGCCGGTGTGCTCCACGCCCACCTTTCTGGTGAGTCGGCAGTGACGGCGCTGGAGTGGGGCAACCGGATTGCCGGAGCAAAGTGCGGTCAGGAGGGGCTCGAAGGCCTCGGGACGGTGTTGCCGCCGGCGTGATCGGGGCGCTTGATTGCTACCAGGGGATCCTCTGGCCGTCCCAGCTGAAGAAACTGCCGGATTCCTCGGTGGGGCAGCCATCGATGACCGCTAGCAGCTGGGCAGCGGTGCGCTCCGTGGCGAAGAGTTGCTCCGCGGGTACCCAGGCCTGGAACGGGCGCGAGAGATCCGTATCGGTGGTGCCGGGGTGGAGGGTGAGGCAGGTCACGTTCGGTGCGCGGCGCTGCAGTTCAATCGCCAAGGTATGCATGAATTGGTTGAGTGCCGCCTTGGAGGCGCGGTAGCCGTACCAACCGCCTTTGCGGTTGTCACCGATCGACCCGACACGGGCGGAGATCGCCGCCACCGCGGCCGGCGCCTCTGGATGGACAAGGGGTAGCAGGTACCGGGTTGCCAGAATCGGGCCGGCGGCGTTGACCTGAAACAGGTAGGTGAGGGCTTCCAGGTTGAGTTCCTCGAGCCGCTTCTCGGGCAGGACTCGGCGGTTGCGCTCATGCAGCACGCCGGAGGCATGCACGATCAACTGCAGCCTCGCTCCCGCCTCGCGTAGGCGATCAGCGGCAGCGGCCATGGTTGCTTCATCGGTGACGTCGAGCTTGAGAAGCCGCAGGCGCTCGGGGTTTCGGTCGGCCAGTTCGTGCAGTGCCGTCGCTTGCTCAGGTGCGCGGCAAGAGGCCCAGACGCAGCCCGCGCGGGGCTGCTCAAGGGACTGCCGCACCAGCTCCAGGCCGATCCCCCGGCTCGCGCCCTGGATCAGCACCTGTCCGCCCTCCTCGATCCAGTTCAGGGCCATGGCCGTGCTCACTGTGCTCCGGTGATGCCGGCGTCGGCGGCAAGCGCCGCTGCTCGGTCGGTTTGTTCCCAGGTGAAGGTTGGGCCGCTGCGCCCGAAGTGGCCGTGGGCCGCCGTGGCCTGGTAGATCGGCCGGAGAAGATCCAGATCGCGGACGATCGCGCCGGGGCGTAAATCGAAGTGGCGACGAATCAGCTCGGTCACCCTTGCCCGGGGGAGCTTGCCGGTTCCGAAGGTTTCCACCGAGATGGAGACCGGCTCCGCGACCCCGATTGCGTACGCTACCTGAACCTCGCAGCGCTGAGCCAGCCCCGCAGCTACCAGGTTCTTGGCGACATAGCGGCACGCGTACGCGGCGGACCGGTCGACTTTCGACGGGTCCTTGCCGGAAAAGCAGCCCCCGCCGACACGGGCGAAGCCGCCGTAGGTATCGACGACCACTTTACGTCCGGTGAGGCCGGCGTCGCCCTGCGGGCCGCCGATGACGAAACGCCCGGTGGGGTTGATGAGGAAACGGGACGAGCCGGTGAGCCAGCTCTGCGGGAGGACCGGGCGCAGGATCTCTTCGATGACCGCCTCGCGGATCTGTTCCAAGGAGGCCGCGGGCGCGTGCTGGGTCGACAGCACGACGGTCTCGATGCCGGTGGGGCGGGCTCCTTCATAGCGGCAAGTGACCTGGCACTTGGCGTCCGGGCGTAGCCAGTTCAGCTGGCCACTGCGGCGCAGCTCGGCGTGGCGCTCCATCAGTCGATGGGCATAGTGGATGGGGGCTGGCATCAGGGTGTCGGTTTCGTCACAGGCGTACCCGAACATCAAGCCCTGATCTCCGGCGCCCTGCTCGTCCAGGTCCCCGCGGTCAACGCCCTGGGCGATATCCGGCGACTGCTGTCCGAGGGCGCTGATAACGGCGCAGGTGTCAGCGTCGAAGCCGGCGTCCGAGCCGGTGTAACCGAGTTCACGGACCGCCTCACGGACGACCTGCTGGTGGTCCAGGGCTGTGTTTGTGGTCAGCTCTCCGAACAGCAGCACCAGCCCTGTCTTGACGGCGGTCTCGCAGGCAACCCGCCCGTTCGGGTCAGCGGCAAGGACCGCGTCGAGGATGGCATCGGAGACCCGGTCCGCCATCTTGTCAGGGTGTGCCTCGGAAACAGACTCGGAGGTGAAGAGGTAGGAATCTTCCATGGTGTTACGGTCGACCTTCTGCATTCGATCGGGGTGGCTGATTACCGGTATCCCCAATCGTGATAACGCGTATGCCCGCAGCGCGGATGGATCGGTTACACTGCCGCGGTCATCGTTCTGACGCAATGAGGCGGTGCAGGCGCGAGCGTGCGGCAGAGTCACCGCGACAACCCGAAGCATGAAGCGATAGTGAGGGAGGAGAACCCATGACCATCAACGTAGCGATCAACGGGTATGGGCGCATCGGCCGCAATGTGCTCCGTGCGCTCTACGAGTCTGGCCGTACCGACGAGATTCGGATCGTTGCCATCAACGATCTCGGCGATGCGGAGACCAATGCGCACCTGACCCGCTTCGATACGGCCCATGGGCGGTTCCCGGGGGACGTCAAAGTCGACGGGGGCGACCTTGTAGTCAACGGCGATCGGATCAAAGTCTGTGCCGAGCGCAACCCTGCTGACCTCCCGTGGAAGGATCTCGGTGTCGATGTGGTGATGGAGTGCACCGGCCTTTTCACCACGAAGGAGGCCGCAGGCGCCCACCTCCAGGCGGGTGCAAAAAAGGTGGTCATCTCCGCCCCGGGCGGCAAGGATGTCGACGGCACCTTCGTCTACGGTGTCAACCATCAGCAGATGACATCGGATCTGGAGGTCATCTCCAACGCCTCGTGCACGACGAATTGCCTGGCGCCGATGGTGAAGGCGATTCACGAGAAGATTGGTCTCGAGCAGGGTCTGATGACGACGGTCCATGCCTACACCAACGACCAGGTCCTGACCGATGTTTTCCATAAGGACCTGCGCCGTGCGCGCAGTGCCACGCAGTCGCAGATCCCGACCAAGACCGGTGCCGCTGCTGCAGTGGGCCTGGTGTTGCCGGATCTCAACGGCAAGCTCGACGGTTTTGCCATCCGCGTGCCGACGATCAACGTCTCGCTGGTTGATCTGACCTTTACCGCCTCCCGGGACACCACGGTGGACGAGGTCAACCAGGTGGTGCGCGCGGCGGCAGAGGGTGAGATGGCGGGCGTGCTGACCTACAACGAGGACCCGCTGGTCTCCATCGACTTCAACCACAATCCGTCGTCGAGCATCTTCGATGCCACTCTGACGCGGGCCCAGGGCGGTCGCCTGATCAAGGCATGCGCCTGGTACGACAATGAGTGGGGCTTCTCCAACCGGATGCTCGATACCACGGTTGCCCTGATGCGGGCCTAAGGGCGCGCTCCCTCGCTGGAGAACGCCCCCTCCATCTTGTGGGTGGGGGCGGCGTTCTCCGTGCGGGGTGAGTCAGGCAGCGTCGTCCGTTTCGAGCACGGCGCGCAGGCGGTCGCGCTCGAGCAGCCGGATGTGGCCGCCGCGCTCCTCAAAGAGCTTTTCCCTCTTCCAGCGAGCCATGACCCGGCTGACGGTCTCGACGCGCAGGCCGAGTAGTTCCCCCAGTTCCGTGCGCGATAGTGGCAGCGGGAGCCATTCAATGGCGTGCCCGTTTTTCGTTTCCCAGTGCAGAAGGAAGGAGGCTATTCGCCCCTCAGCCTTGCGTGTGCCAAGCTCTACGGCCAGGTCCTCGACCTCGTTCAGCGCGCGCCGCCAGCGCCCCAGCAAGGCGGTGGTGAAACCGGGCTCTTCAGTCTGAAGTTGCTGAAGAAGGTCGTTGGGTAGACGGCAAAGGACGACCGGCGTCAGGGCGATGGCGCTGTGGTGGCGTAGCTCCTCGAACAGGCCTTCGGCACCGAAGAATTCGCCGCGCACCAGCAGGCGCACGATCTGCGGACGACCGTTCCCGTCCCCGCGTACCAGCTTGATGACCCCTTCGCGCAGGGTGAAGGCGGCGTCCGGTGGGGTCCCTTCCGTGTAGAGTTCGGTGCCGGCCGGCGCGTCAAATTGCTGCGCCTGGTGGTGCAGCCGTTCCACGGTCGCTTCGTCGATCTCTCCAAAGAGCGCCACGGAGCGAATCGCGCAGTTCTCGCAGTCGCTGGATTGCATGGTGCCGACCCCCGGGTGGGAATGGCTTTTACTTTAACATGTTCGAATGTTGCGGGCGGAGGGGCGGATCAACCTGACCCCGCCTGCCCCGTTAATCGCTGTTCCGCCTCGCGGTACTTGGCGGCCGTCTGCTCGATGGCCTCCGGGCTGAGACGCGGGGCTGGTGGTCGTTTGTTCCAGCCGAGGCCCTCGAGGTGGTCACGGATGTACTGCTTGTCGAAGGCCGGCGGCGTGCTTCCGGGCTGCCACGCGTCGGCGGGCCAGAAGCGGGAGGAATCGGGTGTGAGGAGTTCGTCGATGATGACCGGTTCGCCCTCGGGGGTGATTCCGAATTCCAGCTTCGTGTCGGCAATGATCAGTCCGCGGGCTTCCGCGTGCTGAGTGGCGTAGGTGAAGATCTCCAGCGCGATGGTCCGTATGCTTTCGGCGAGACGGGTGCCGATCAGCGACTCCACTTCGGAGAAGTCGATGGGCTCATCGTGATCGCCCACCGCGGCCTTGGTGGTCGGTGTGAAGATCGGCTCCGGAAGGCGGTCCGATTCACGCAGGCCGGGGGGCAGGCGGACACCGGAGACTGCTCCGTCCTGCTGGTACGACTGCCAGCCGGAGCCGGCCAGGTAACCGCGGACAATGGCCTCAACCGGCAGGGCTTTCAGCCTCTGGACGACAACGGCCCGGTCGCGCACCTGCTCGGCCTCCTCCTCCGCGACGACCGCCTCCGGCGGCGTATCAAGGAGGTGGTTCTCCGCCAGGTGGCGCGTCTTCCGGAACCAGAAGCTGGATACCCGCGTCAGCACGGCTCCCTTGTCGGGAATCGGGTCCGGGAGGATGACGTCGAATGCGGAGAGGCGGTCTGTGGCGACGATAAGAAGCCGATCGTCATCGACGGCGTAAATGTCCCGCACCTTACCGCTGTGAAGAAGAGGCAGGCTGCGGATGGAGGTTTCGGCTAGCGCAGAGACGGATCCACTCATCCTTCTACCCTAACCGAGTGTCTGGAAGGCCGCCAGCGCCTCTTTCCGGCTTTGCTGAAGGTCGATGATCGGGCGGGGGTAGGTGACCCCCAGAGTGACCCCAGCCTGCGCCAGCGCTTGGGCGCTCGCGCTCCAAGGCTGGTGGCGGTGTTTCGGCGGCAAGTTCGCCAGTTCCGGGACCCAGCGGGCGATGTACACCCCGTCCGGGTCAAATCGCTCGGCCTGGCGTACCGGGTTAAAGACACGGAAGTAGGGCGCTGCGTCTGCTCCGCACCCGGTGACCCACTGCCAGCCCATGCTGTTGGAGGCTGGGTCCCAGTCCACCAGCGTATCCCGGAAGAAGGCCTCGCCCCACTGCCAGGGGAGACGCAGGTTCTTGACCAGGAACGATCCGGTGACCATGCGCGTGCGGTTGTGCATCCACCCCGTTGCCCAGAGTTCCCGCATCCCCGCATCCACCAGGGGAATGCCGGTCTTCCCTTCGCGCCAGGCCTGAAGCAGGGCTCCGTGGGGGTCGTCTCGCCAGGGAAAGGCCTCGAACCGGCGGTCAAAGGGACGCGAATGGAGTTCCGGCTCCTGGGCGAGCAGGTGATAGGCAAACTCGCGCCATCCGAGCTCGCTGCGGAACGCCGCGATGCCGTCCTCGTCTTCAGGCTGTGCTGCCGAGGCCCGGCTCAGCCGATGCCAGAGATCGCGGATACTCAACTCGCCGAAGTGCAAGCTCGGGGACAGGCGAGAGGTCCCGGCCACGGCCGGGAGGTCCCGTTGTGTCGCATAGCACCCGATTCCCTCGCTCAGGAAACCGGCCAGACGGTGCAGGGCCTCCGTTTCTCCCGGCTGCCAGGTACCGTGGAGCTTGGTGTGCCACGGGATCGGAGACAGCAGGCCGAGGGCCGGCAACGACAACGATTGGGGTGGGCTCTCGGGAGCCGGCGGGAGAGTCGGGCACTCCTGCGGTGTCGGCGGCGAAAGATCGGCCGCTGCATTACGCCAGAATGGCGTGAAAGCCCGATAGGGGCGCCCGCCACGATTGCGCACCGTCCACGGGTTGGTGAGAAGCCCGTCCGCTTCGGCGTGCAATGACAAGCCCTGGTCGGCCAGGTGCTGGCGGACCCGGGCGATCTCCGCTTCGTCCCCGGGGTCGGCGCGGTAGGTGGTGTAGATTGCGACGGCGCCGACCGCCTGGGCCCACCCCGCGAGCACGGTCCCGCTGTCCCCTACATCCAGATGCAGTCGGCTGCCCGCCTCCGCAAGCCGCCCGGCCAGCGCTGCCAGGCTGTGGTGCAACCACCAGCGCGAGGCCTCCCCGGCATGGGCCGCGTACCCGTCGGGGTCGTGGACATACAGCGGCAGCAGTCGTTCGTGGGCGGCGGCGCATCGGAACGCCGGTTGATCGTGGAGCCGCAGGTCGCGGCGCAGCCAAACAATCGCGGTATTCACGCCTCCCCCTGCGAGTTGTCCGGCATGCGATCCAGGTAGCGACACGCCTGTTGCGGGTCACCACTCAGTCGGGTCGCCTCGGGGGGGAGAAACGCGGGCGAATCGGCGGCCGGGCCGGCAATAGCCAGCTGCTCGGGCCAAGCCGCCGCGACGGCAGCGACGGTGCGTTGCCATTGCGCACCGGGCCGGGTACCGCCGTGAAGGATGACCCGGTCGGCACGCGCGCGGCGGGCGCCAGCGATGATGGCCCCTGCGGGGACGTCCTCCCCGAGCAGGGTGGGGCGGTGCCCGAGGGCCAGGGCGGTCAGCCCGAACACGATCTGGCGGATCGTCGCGGTGGCAGTGGCTTCGCCCCCGTCCGCCGGTGTCGCAAGCAGTAGGCGGAGGCCATGACCGTGGGGCTGGGTGCGGTTGATCAAATGGCCCAGGCGTCCGCGCAGATAGACGGCGAGCAGTTGCCCCTCCGCTGCCGCCTCAAGGTTGCCCGCGAGGCGCGACTCCAGCGTCGGGATCAGGACATGGGCTGCGGCCCGGTCCAAGGGGTAAAGGCTGAGCAGCTCTCCGAGGGCGCCATCCAAAGCTGCCGGCTCGAAACGTGCCAGTGCCCCGTCCAGGCGCTGCTGCCATGCCGGCCATGGATCAGATTCCTGGGTAAGGGTCGTGTCCTCCGGCTCCGGGTCGTTCGCGAGGATCTCCCGTGCTCGGCTGATGAGTATGCCCCGGTCGAGAAGCGCAACGATGTGCCGGATGCGCTGGATATCAGCCTCAGTGTAGAGGCGATGGCCCTTTTCCGTGCGTTGCGGTCGGATCAGCCCGTAACGGCGCTCCCAGGCCCGGAGCGTGACGGGGTTGATGCCGGTCAGCTCCGCAACCGTGCGAATCGGGTAGACCGCGTGCTGGTCCGGGTCACTCATCGGGGCGCCGCGCCACGAAGCGGTGCAGGTTGATGCGCCCGCACCGGAAACCGCCCTCGCAGTAGCCGAGGTAGTAGCGCCACATGCGCCGGAAGCGCAGATCGAACCCCTGCTCGGCGATCTGCGGGCTCACCTCCAGGAAGCGTGCATGCCACGCGGCCAGGGTGTCGGCGTAGTCGGCGCCGTGTCGAGTGACCTTCTCGCAGTGAAGACCGGCGTGTTCAAGTCCCTCGCGGACGTGGCGTTCCGTCGGCAGCATTCCACCCGGGAAGATGTAGACCTGAATGAAGTCCGGCCCGGCCTGGTAAACCGGGAAGGCCGCCTCATCGATCGTGATGATCTGGAGTACGGCTCGTCCCCCCGGACGCAGGCAGCGGTAGACGGAGGCGAAGAATGTCTCCCAGTGCTCTGCCCCGACCGCCTCGAACATCTCGATCGAGACGATATGGTCGAACTGCCCCCGGACCTGGCGGTAGTCCTCAAGGCGGAGATTGGTGCGTTCAATCAGCCCGGTGCGGGCCAGGCGTTGCTGCGCCCAGTCGAGCTGCTCGCGGGAGAGGGTGACGCCGGTAACCGTCGTGCCGGCCCGTGCGGCTTCTTCGGCAAAACCGCCCCAGCCGCAGCCAATCTCCAGGACGTGGTCCCCGGGCTGCGCACCCAGGTCCTTCAGGGTTTGCCGGTACTTGTTGCGCTGCGCAGCCGCCAGATCCTGTTCCGGACGCTCGAACAGGGCGGCCGAATAGGTCATGGTCTCATCCAGCCAAAGCCGATAGAACGCATTGCCGAGGTCGTAGTGGTAGGCGATATTTCGTCGGCTTCCGCGCAGGGTGTTGGCCCGCAGTCGATGCCCGAGTTCCAGGGTCAGCCGCGAGTACCAGCGGCCGGCCGGCGACGCGTTGTACGCGTGCTCATTGCTCGCGAGAACCGCAATCAGCGAGGCTAGATTCGGGGTGTCCCACTCCCCGGCCATGTAGCTCTCCGCGAAGCCGATATCACCGCGATGGAGGACGCGCAGGACAAGCCGCGCTGGGTTCTGAACGTGGAGTTCGGCGGTGGGGCCTTCCTCGGTTCCACGGAAGGTCAGCACGGTGCCGTTCGGGAGCTGGAGCTTGAGCACTCCCGTACGGAAGCGGCTCAGCCAGTGGACCAGGGGGCGCGCGCCCAGCGGTACTCCGGCGGCGTGCGTGGTCTGCGTCTCGCTGATCTGTGTCATCCAACGAGCTCCTCGGGTCGGTCCGGTTTCGGGTAGACGGTGCCCCCGCGCAGGTAAATCTTGAGCGCCTGCCAGTGTATAGCGCCGAAAGCGCGCAGCCCGGGGGGCGGTAGCCGGCCCAACAGCCGCCATAGCTGGGCATCAGTGAGCGGCCGCCGCGTACCCTGCTGCACTGCGGTCAGGCGGTGCCCCTCGTCGCCGAAGTAGCCAATGGATATTCCGAGCTGCGCCCCGGGCTGGGAGATTCGAAAACGGTATTCGCCATCCCGGGGCAGGAATGGCGAGACGTGGAAAACCTTGGCGGCACGGCTGCGGATCGGGAAGCTCAATGGCTCGCCATCCTGGTGAAGCAGGTAGCCGTAGACCTCGCCGAAGGTGTTGTGTACCTCCGCCAGGGCCGCCCTCGGGCGGTCCTGGCGATCGAGGCAAAGCCAGACCGATAGCGGGTTGAAGGCGGAGTTCAGGACCCGGGGCACTGTGAGCAGCAGGACCCGCCCGTCGGCCTGATGGAGTCCTCGCTCGCGAAGGATGCTGTCGATCCAGGGCCTTAGCGGCGTTCCGTCCCTTGGGCCGTAATCCCGGTCGAGCAGGCTGATGGGGCCACGCCGGTTGTAGGTGAACAGGCGGCACTTGCGGTCGAGTGCTTCCAGGCCGTCGATGTCCAGCAGGAACGCGACATAGCGATAGCGGAATTCGTAGGTCGGATGGATCAGGCGCCGGTGAGTGATCCCGCCGACGAACAGGGCCGGGGCCTCGATCATGCCGGCACCCCCGCGGGCGTGCTTTGTCCTGCCGTATCCAGAGTGTCCACTGCCGATTCCGGGGCACTGCCCCACGGAGGCGGTGCGCCAAGGCGCTCAGCGACCTGGACCGCGGATCGGATTCCGTCTTCGTGGAAGCCGTATCCGGTCCAGGCGCCGCAGTACCAGGTGGCGTTTGTGCCCTGGATGCGGGGCAGTGCCTCCTGGGAGGCGGCCGCTGCCTTGTCCAGCACCGGGTGGGTGAAGCTCAGGCGCCGGATAATGCGCTCTTCGGCGATGGTATCGACCGGATTCAGTGTGACAAAGACGTCTTCATGGCTGGGAACACGTTGCAGGCGATTGAGCCAGTAGGTAACCGAGACCGGCCGGCGGGATCCGGCGTCGGCCGCGCTAATGTGGTTCCAGCTGGCCCACGCGCCGCGGCGCATGGGCATGGCGGCAGAATCCGTATGCAGGATCGCCTCGTTGGGTTGAAAGCGGCAGCCACCCAGAATCTTCTGTTCTTCCGCGCTGGGCTCGGCGAGCATGGCCAGACTTTGGTCGGCGTGGGCGGCCAGGACGACCTCGTCAAACCGACCCAGTTCACCCCTCTCGCCGTGAAGGCGGACGTCCCC
This sequence comes from Ectothiorhodospiraceae bacterium, assembly GCA_003552625.1. Lineage (GTDB taxonomy): Bacteria > Pseudomonadota > Gammaproteobacteria > Nitrococcales > Halorhodospiraceae > Halorhodospira. The sequence goes on along the minus strand of PUNM01000065.1, from coordinate 12,672 downwards.
CGGGGCCGGACGTTCGATCCTGTCGACCGGGGTTGCCGTCCGCACTTCCTGGATTGCGGGCAGCAGGCGCTCTATGTAGGTGCGGGCGCCCCCGCGGACGGTGAGCCACTGCGGACGATCCACCAGGTCGAGCAGCCCGTGGTTGCGGAAAAAGGCGAGGAATCGGTGGGCGGGGAAGTCCTGCAGGCTTTGCGGCGTGCAGGACCAGATTGCCGCAGCCATCGGCAAAAGGTAGTGGCGATGGAAGCTGGTGCCGTAGCGGCCGGCGGCGAGGTACTCGCCGAGGCCAGTGTCATCGGGCAGGCTCCGTTCCAAGTCACGCTTGGCCCTGCGGTTGAAGCGCAGGATATCGAGGACCATGCGCAGAAAGCGCGGCCGCAGCAGATTCCACCGCTGTGTTAACAGTCCGCGCAGGCTCTCACCATTGTATTCCAGATTGTCCTCGCGGTCGGCGCAAGAGAAAGACATATCCGAATATTGCGCGTCCACGCCCAAATGCTTGAAAAGCGCGCACAGGTGCGGATAGTTGCGAGGGTTGAAGACCATGAAGCCGGTATCGACCGGGTAGGTCCCGTCACAGAGCGGGGCATCAATGGTACAAGTGTGACCGCCGACGTAAGGCTCGGCTTCAAAGAGGGTGACGTGGTGGTGTCTGGCGAGCATCCAGGCGGCGCTGGTCCCTGCGACTCCACCGCCGACGACTGCAATCCGTTTCTCCAAGGGGCACCCTCCTGTTGCGCGTAGCGGAAATCGATTTGCGGCATTTTTTGTAGAAGCATTGTAAAACAGCGAGGCCAATGCAAGTGGGATGCCTTGGGCGGATCGCCTCGGGTATCCTTGGCCCGCGCTGGAAGGTGACGGGATGTTGCAGACCTATCGATGGGTGCGCCGATGGTTGGGCCGTTTGCTGGGGGCCCTCGCCGGGTGGCTGGTGGCCGGGGCCTGGGGCGCGCTGGTGGGCGGGCTGCTCGGCCTGGCTCTGGATCAGTGGGTGCGGCTGACACAGATCATCGGGCTGGTTTGGAATGGTTGCGGCCTGAGCCGGGAGCAGCGTCTCTATATCGGCACGACGGCGATGACCATGGGCCACGTGGCCAAACTCGACGGTCGGGTCAGCGAGGGCGAGATCGCGGCGGCGCGGCGGGTCTTCGGTGAGTTGCCGCTCGACCAGAGGGGCCGCAAGCGCGCCATCCTGGTCTTCAATCGAGGCAAGGAGCGTGATGCGCCCCTGCGCCCCCTGCTTGGGCTGTTGCGGCTGCTGGGGCGGCGGCGCCCGGAGGATCTGGCGCGGTTTCTGGAGTTCCAGTTGCGGGTGGCGACTGCCGATGGCCGCCTGGATCCGCGCCGAGAGCGGCTCCTGCGCTGGGTCTGGCGCCGGGTGGGGGTCTCGCAAGCGGATTTCGAGGCGCGCCTGGCAGCCTTGCATCGGGGCCCGGCCAGCCGCAGCGTGCGGCCGACTCTGGACCATGCCTACCGGCTCCTGGGGTTGCACCGCAACGCCACTGAGGACGAGGTGCGCAAGGCGTATCGTCGGGCTATCAGTCGGAGCCACCCGGACCGCCTGGTCTCTCGTGGCGTCTCGGAGGCAGAGATGGAGGCGGCCAGTGAGCGCACGCGGCAGATCCGGGCGGCTTACGAGGCGATCCTCGAAGCCCGCGAAGGCCCGGGGTAAGCTGCTAAAGTGCTCGGTACAGTAGCTTGTCCCATCCCTGATCGCTGACCGAGGTTCCGGGAGGAGCGCATGAACGGCAGCGTCCTGCAGATTGAAGTGCGTTACGGCGATATTGCCCGGCAGGATGACTGCGAGGCGGTGGTCAATGCGGCCAACGCCCGGCTCCAGCCGGGCGGAGGGGTGGCCGGCGCCCTGCATCGGGCTGCCGGCCCGGAGCTGGACGAGGCGTGTCGCCCGCTGGCGCCCATAGAGGTTGGCCAGGCAGTGATTACCGACGGTTTCCAGCTGCCCAATCGGTATGTGATCCACTGCCTCGGGCCAGTCTACGGGGTTGATGAGCCGGGCGAGCGCCTGCTCGCTGATTGTTACCGCAATGCGCTCGACCTGGCCGAGGAGCGCGGAGTGACGAGCATCGCTTTCCCGGTCATCAGTACCGGGGCATTCGGTTTTCCCTTCGAGCGTGGCGTGCGGGTTGCGTGCGGGGCGATTCGTGAGCAGGCCTCGGCGCTGCGGCAGGTGCGCCGGGTTTGCCTGGTGGTCCCGGATCGTAAGGCGCAGGCGGAGGCTCAGTCGATCGTTGACGATCAGGAGGCGTACGGTGGTACATAGCGGGCTCGACACACAGCGAGTGGCGGAACTCTGGGACCGGGAGGCGCTACCGGCTCTGGAGGCGTTCGTAGAGATCCCCGCCAAATCCCCCCACTTCGATCCCGGCTGGGCTGACAATGGCCACCTGGAGGCGGCGATGGAGCTCGGCGCCCGGTTCTGTCGCCACCATCTGCCCACGGCGGAGGTATCCATCGAGCGGCTGGAGGGGCGAACGCCGCTTCTCTTCGTTGATCTTCCCGGTAGCGATAACGCTGCCGGAACGGCTTTGATCTACGGCCATCTGGATAAGCAGCCCGAGAACACCGGGTGGTCGGCCGGGTTGGGGCCCTGGCAGCCGGTTGTGCGGGAGGGGCGTCTCTACGGGCGTGGGGCGGTGGACGATGGGTATGCGCTCTTCTCGGCCGTTGTGGCCCTTGCTGCGGTGCGCGAAGCCGGGCTTCGCCACCCGCGCTGCGTTTTCGTCATCGAGGCGTGTGAGGAGAGTGGCAGCTTCGACCTCCCCGCCTACCTGGATCACCTGGCCGGGCGAATCGGGCAGCCGGATCTGATTGTCTGCCCCGATGCCGGCTGCGGGACATACGATCGGCTCTGGTGCACAACCTCGCTGCGCGGGATGATCACCGGGACGCTGCGGGTGGACGTGCTCCGGGAGGGCGTGCATTCCGGCGACGCGGGCGGAATCGTCCCCTCGAGCTTCCGGGTACTGCGCTCTGTACTGGGGCGCTTGGAAGACGTGCACAGCGGAGAGATCCTTCCGCAGCTTTGCCGTGTCGAAATCCCGGAGCTGCGGCGCCGCCAGGCGGAGCACGCAGGAGCTGTGCTCGGTGAACTGACCCGGGAGCGCTACCCGTTCCTGCAGGGTGTTGAGCCGCAGTCGGCCGATCCGGCTGAACGAATCCTCGATCGCAGCTGGCGGGCGGCCTTGGAGGTCGTCGGTGCGGAGGGTCTGCCGCCGATTGAGGCTGCCGGCAACGTGCTGCGCCCCTTCACGGCCACGAAGATCGCTTTGCGTCTGCCGCCGACGGCTGATGCGGAGGCGGTAGCCGAGGGGGTGCAGGCCCTTCTCACTGCGGATCCGCCGGCGCGGGCGCGGGTTCGCTTCGAGGTCGATGCCGTCGCCTCCGGTTGGGCGGCCCCGGAGCCGGCGCCGTGGTTGGCCGAGGCACTGGAGGCAGCCTCGATGGCGCACTTCGGCGTGGAGCCGGTGCACATGGGCGAGGGCGGTACCATTCCGCTGATCAATTGGCTCCAGGCCCGCTTTCCGGCGGCCGACTATTTCATAACCGGTGTCGCCGGTCCGGGGTCGAATTCACACGGGCCCGACGAATTTCTCCACCTCGACGCTGCCCGGCGGCTGACCGCCTGTCTCGGCGAGGCGCTCCACGCCCAGGCGGTGGCCGGCGGCGCCGGGACTGGTGGTTAGATCCAGCGGCCGAAGGCGAGGATCGCCAGTACCAGCAGCACCGCTGCGAGGATGAAGGCGGTGTTGCTGATCACCTCCGAACGCGGCCGGACGGTGACGCCGGCGAAGACGAGGACCGCCATGGCCAGCAGCAGCAAGACGCCAGGCATGGTCAGCCGAGTCCCTGTTGCTCAAGGAGGTTGGCCTGCACGACCTCGATCCAGTAGCCGTCCGGATCGCGGATGAAGGCGATGCCTTGCATCTTGCCGTCCTGCGGGCGCTTGACGAAGTCGACGCCGAGCTGCTCAAAACGCTCGCAGGCGCGGTAAACGTCGGGCACAGTGATGGCGATGTGGCCGAAGCCCTTCGGCTCGCTGTTGCCGTCGTGGAATGCCACCTCGGGATTGGCTTCGTCCCCCCAGTTGTGGGTGAGTTCCAGAACCCCTTCGCGACCGAAGTTCCAGGTTGTCCGGGCGCCGTTGTCAGCGGGGACCTTTTGGCTATCGGCCTCGTCGAGGAAGGCGAGGAAGTAGAGCGTGAACGACATTTCCTCGAAATCCAGGCGGCGGATCAGGCGCATCCCCAAAATCCGCGTGTAAAAGTCGAGCGCGCGCCGGGGATCCTTGATGCGGAGCATGGTGTGATTGAGCCGGTAGCCCTCGGTTTCAGCGTCCGGTTGCTCGCACAGCCCTTCGGCCTGATCGAAGTGTCTCGCCATAGTGGCCCTCCCGCTGCCGGGTGTAAGTGGGTGACACCGTCACTATAACAGGCGATCGGAAGCGCGCCGCAGATGACGGATCACGCCAACGGCCAGGGTCAGCAGGGTCAAAGGCAGGGCAAAGAGGAGAATGCTCGTGCCGAACAGCCCCTGGGCAGCGTGCTCGGTCGCCGCCAGGAAGAGGAAGCCACAGTAGGCCACGTAGTAGCCTAGAAAAAGCCACCCCTCCCAGCGGGCGATCGAGTGCCCAGTGAGGAAAACGGGCAGGCAGGCAATGGCGACGGCGGTCATGACCGGTAGATCGAAGTACAGGGCCTGCGCCGGCACGGGGACCCCGTGCGGTGCCAGGATGGCGGCTGTGCCGAGGATCGCGAGCACATTAAAGATGTTACTGCCGAGGATGTTGCCCACCGCCATCTGCTGCTCGCCCTGGCGGAATGCGGCCACGGTGGTTGCCAGTTCCGGGAGTGAGGTCCCTACGGCGACAGCGGTCAGGCCGATGAGCAGTTCGCTGACTCCCATAATTGCGGCCAGTGACGTAGCTGCTTCCACCAGCAGCCACGCCCCGGTGCCAAGGAGGAGCGCTCCGGCAGCGATCTGAATGGCGGCCCGGCCGCCGCCCCCGTTTGGCGCGGGAGGTGTGGTCGCGGGCAGTAATATTCGCCGGTCCCGCAGCAGGGTGAGGGTGATGTAGCCGCCGAGTGCTGCCAGCAGTACGAGGCCATCGCCGCCGCTGAGGGATCCGTCCAGCGCCAGCAGGCCCATGAGCACCGAGGCAGCCACCATCGCCGGTGCATGGACGCGGATGACCCGCTGCGTGACGACGATCGGTGACAGGGCGGCGGCCAGGCCGAGCACCAGCAGGACGTTGGCGATATTGCTGCCGACAACGTTGCCCAGCGCCATATCGGCCGCATAGTCCGTGAAGGCGGCCCGCAAGGTGATGGCGAACTCCGGACTGCTGGTCCCAAAGGCAACCACCGTCAGGCCGATGACCAAAGGCGAGACCCGCAGTAGTGCGGCGGCCCGCGAGGCGCCGCGTACAAGCAATTCGGCGCCGACCAGCAGGATGGTCAGGCCAGCGATGAAAAGAGGCAGAGATGTCAGCACGGTGTGCGCCAGGTTTCTTGGATGCGCCGCTGCGCAATCAGGCTGTCGCCGGCGGTGCGAGGATAACCCCGGCCAGTACGGCCGCGTAGTGGCAACTGGCGGCGGCGACGACCATGCCGTGCCAGGCCACGTGGTGGTAGGGCAGGCGGTGCCATAGATAGACCAGTACCCCGGCGCTGTAGAGGACCCCGCCGACAACCAACAGTACCAGGCCGGCTGTCGAGACTGCGGCTACCAGTGGGTCGAGAACGATAACCACCGACCAGCCAAGGAGCAGGCAGAAGACAACCGAGAAGATGTGTCCCGGTGGGCGGGGCAACAGGAGCTTGGCGCCGATACCGACCAGTGCCACTCCCCATACGAAAGCCAGCAGTGCCCATCCGTAAGGTGCGGGCACCGCGTTGACGGTGAAGGGGGTATAGGTGGCGGCGATCATGAAGAAAATCGCCGAATGGTCCAGTCGGCGGAGCCATTGCGCCCGCCGGGACTGGTGGTCCGAGAGGTCGTGGTTGCAGAGCGCCGAGGCGATGAACAGGGCGGTGAGCCCCAGTCCGTAGAGGCCAACACTGCCCACCAGAGCGGCATCCCCGCGCAACGCCGCGAGGGTAATCAAGAAAGTGGCGCCCACTACGGCCGCGGCGATCGCTACCCAGTGAAGGATGCGGTCGGCCCACTGCTCTTTGCGGCTATAGGTTCGGGAGCACAGACTCATATCGGCATTATAGGGGCCACGTGCAGCCTCCGCATGTCAACGGCATTCGGATCCATCGCTATTTTCCGTTATACTGGCGCATTCCGCTTGTCGCCTTCCGAGAGGTCTTGCCGCTGACTGTCCCGCTACCGCGGCGCATCTTCGCCGGTGCACACGCCGGCACGAAGGACGCCCGAGCAGTGGCTTCGGCAAGGGCTCCCGGAAGACTGGTCCAGCCGGAAAACCAGCCGAACAAGGAGTCGATATGTTCTCCCAAGAGATGAAGATCGCGGGCTACGACCCGGAACTGGCAGCCGCCATTGAGGACGAGCGCCAGCGCCAGGAGGATCACATTGAGCTGATCGCCTCCGAGAACTACGCCAGCCCGCGGGTGATGGAGGCTCAGGGCAGTGTCCTGACCAACAAGTATGCCGAAGGCTATCCGGGCAAGCGCTATTACGGCGGTTGCGAGTATGTCGATGTCGCCGAGCAGTTGGCGATCGACCGCGCCAAGGAGCTCTTTGGCGCCGATTACGCCAACGTGCAGCCGCACTCCGGTTCGCAGGCCAACGCCGCGGTTTTTCACGCGCTTCTGCAGCCCGGCGACACGATTCTCGGCATGAGCCTCGACCACGGGGGGCACCTGACCCACGGGGCGAAGGTCAACTTCTCGGGCAAACTCTTCAACGCCGTCCAGTACGGAATCGACGACAACGGCCAGCTCGATTACGACGAGATCCAGCGCCTGGCCACGGAGCACAGGCCGAAGATGGTCATTGGCGGCTTCTCGGCGTATTCCCAGGTCGTGGACTGGGCGCGTATGCGTGAGATTGCCGACTCCGTGGGTGCCTACTTCGTCGTGGACATGGCCCACGTGGCCGGGCTGGTGGCTGCGGGGGTCTACCCCAACCCGGTCCCCTACGCAGACGCGGTGACCTCGACCACGCACAAGACGCTGCGGGGCCCCCGGGGCGGAATCATCCTTGCGCGGTCCAATCCTGAGCTGGAGAAGAAATTCCAGTCGTTGGTCTTCCCCGGTACCCAGGGTGGGCCGCTGATGCACGCAATCGCCGGCAAGGCTGTAGCCTTCAAGGAGGCGCTGGAGCCGGAGTTCCGCCAGTACCAGGAGCAGGTTGTCGCCAATGCCCGTGCTATGGCTGCCCGTGTGATCGAGCGTGGCTACAACGTGGTCTCGGGGGGGACCGACAACCACCTGTTCCTGATGGATCTGACGCCAAAGAACCTCACTGGCAAGGATGCGGACGCAGCCCTGGGCCGGGCACACATCACCGTGAACAAGAACACGGTCCCGAACGATCCGCAGTCCCCGTTCGTGACCAGTGGGCTGCGCATCGGAACTCCGGCCATCACCACCCGTGGTTTCAAGGAGGCTGAGGCCGTGCGTCTGGCTGACTGGATTTGCGATGTGCTCGACAATATGGGCGATGAGGCTGTCATTGAGCGCGTCCGTGGCGAGGTGCAGCAGATCTGCCAGGAGTTCCCGGTCTACGGTTAAGCGCACGCGCTGCTGCGGTCCCGATCATGCGTTGCCCCTACTGCCATAACCCGGACACTCGTGTCGCCGACTCCCGCTTGGTCGGAGAAGGCGACCAGGTCCGGCGTCGGCGACAGTGCCCGGCCTGCGGGGAGCGTTTCACCACCCACGAGACGCCCGAGCTGGTGATGCCTCGGGTGGTCAAGTCCGATGGTCGGCGGGAGCCGTTCGACGAGGATAAATTGCGTCTGGGGTTCCGCAGGGCACTGGAAAAGCGCCCGGTGGAGACCGAAGCGATCGAGGCTGCAGTGCGTCGTGTCTGCAAGCACGTCTCCGGCGCGGGGGAACGGGAGATTCCGGCGAACCGTATCGGTGAATACGTAATGGAAGAACTGCGTGAGCTGGACGGGGTCGCCTACGTGCGTTTTGCCTCCGTCTATCGGCGCTTCGAGGATGTCGGCGCGTTTCGCGAAGTGATTGAAGGCCTCGAGCAGAGTCGGCCCCGTGACGACGAGTGAGGCGGCCACGGACGCCTGGTGGATGGCTCGTGCCATCCGCCTGGCGGCGCGCGTCTTCCCGCCCCCGCACCCGAATCCACGCGTGGGGTGTGTGCTCGTGCGCGGGGAGCGGTTGGTGGCTGAGGCGGCACACCAGCGCGCCGGGGAAGCACACGCGGAAGCGGCGGCGCTCCAGCTTGCGGGAGCCGATGCGCGGGGTGCTACGGCGTACGTCACCCTTGAGCCGTGCAGCCACCATGGGCGTACCGGCCCCTGTGCCGAGGCCCTGGTGGAGGCCGGTGTGGCCCGGGTCGTGGTCGCTCACCGCGACCCGAACCCTCAGGTGGCGGGCCGGGGCCTTGCCCGCCTGCGCGGGGGCGGGATCGCAGTGACCGAGGGCGTGCTCGGTGAGGATGCCGAGGCGCTGAATCGGGGGTTCCTGCGCCGCATCGCGGGGGGGCGCCCGTGGGTGACCGTGAAGCTGGCAGCCAGTCTGGACGGGCGAACCGCAATGGCTTCCGGGGAGAGCCGCTGGGTCACCTCGGCCGCCGCGCGCCGGGATGTCCACGAGGGTCGGGCACGGGCCGCGGCCATCGTTACGGGGGCGGGCACGGTGCGCCACGACGATCCCCGGCTGGATGCCCGGGACTGCCGCGAGCCCTTACCGGCAGAGCGGCAGCCGCTGCGCGTTGTTCTTGATCCGGCCTTGAGTACTGTGCCGAGCGCCGCTTTACTGGCGGCCCCCGGGCCGGTTCTCCTTCTCCATGGGCCGGAGGTCCCGGCAGCCCGGCGCCCGCCGCTTGAGGCCGCAGGGGCGATGCTCGAGCCTATCAAGGCCGGGCCCGACGGCCTCGATCTCGGGCAGGTCATGGCGGCGCTGATTCGTCGCGAGATCAACGAGGTCTGGGTGGAGGCCGGCCCGACGCTTGCCGGGGCGTGGGTTCGTGACGGCTACGCTGATGAGTTGCGGATCTATACCGCGCCGCACCTGATGGGCGATCGAGCACGGCCGCTGCTCCATCTGCCCGGACTGGAATCCATGGCGGATCGGGTTCGGCTGCATATTGAGGATGTGCGCCGGGTTGGTGAGGAAATCCGCACTACAGCGAGGTTGGCCTAGGTCGATGTTTACCGGGATCGTGGAAACGACGGGCCGTGTCGTGGAGCGCACGCAACAGGGCAGCGGCTGTCAGTTGCGGTTCGAGGCACCAGGGCTGGGGCTTGGGCAGAGTCAGGTGGGCGACAGCATCGCTGTCGACGGCGTCTGTCTGACCGCTACGGAACTGAGTGAGAAAACGTTCCGGGCCGATGTCTCCGACGAAACACTGCGCTGTACCACCCTGGGTTCGATCCGCTCGGGTAGCGTGGTGAACCTGGAGCGGGCCGTGACGCCCTCCACACCGCTTGGTGGCCACCTCATGACGGGCCACGTGGACGGGATCGGAGAGGTGATGGAGCGCTCACCCGCGGGGGGGTCGGAACGCTGGCGGTTCCGCGTACCAGCGGGGCTTGAGCGTTACGTGGCCGTGAAAGGGTCCATCGCCGTGGCGGGAGTGAGCCTGACCGTCAACGCTGTGCAGGGACGCGACTTCGAGGTCAACCTGATCCCCCACACACTCGGCGCGACCAACCTAGGCCAACGACGGTGCGGCGACCCGGTGAATATCGAGGTTGACCTCGTAGCACGTTATGTGGAGCGCCTGCTGAATGTCGGAGCGACGGAGGCCGGCGGTGGCCTGACCCTGGAGCGACTGCGCCAGGCGGGATTTGGAGAAGGGTGACGGATGAGCAGCGAGGCGGTGCAGTTCAACTCCATCGAAGAGATCATAGAGGACCTGCGCCAGGGTCGCATGGCGGTCATCCTCGATGACGAGGACAGGGAGAACGAGGGCGACCTTGTCATGCCAGCAAGCCTGGTGCGCCCTGAGGATATCAACTTCATGGCGCGGTATGGCCGGGGGCTGATCTGCCTGACGCTGACCCGTGAGCGCTGCGAGCAGCTGCGCCTGCCCCTGATGGTCCGCAATAACGAGGACAAGAACAGCACCAACTTTACCGTTTCGATCGAGGCCGCGGAGGGTGTGACCACGGGGATCTCGGCGGCTGATCGGGCGCGTACGGTGCAGGCGGCGGTGGCTCCCGGGGCGCGGCCCGAGGATCTCGTGCAGCCGGGGCATATCTTCCCGCTCATGGCACAGCCGGGTGGCGTGCTTACGCGTGCCGGGCATACGGAGGCGGGCTGCGACCTGGCGCGTCTGGCCGGTTTCGAACCTGCTGCAGTGATCGTCGAGATCCTCAACGACGATGGGTCCATGGCCCGGCGCGATGATCTGATGGCCTTTGCCCGCACCCACGGGCTCAAGATCGGCACCGTGGCCGACCTGATCGCCTACCGTGTACGTAATGAACGCTCCGTCGAGCACGTGGGTGCCTGCGATCTGCCGACGGAACACGGCCGATTCCGGCTCCACACCTATCAGGATAACGTCAGCGGCGCGCTCCACTTTGCGCTCGTAGCGGGCGTGGTCGATCCGGACGAGCCGGCTCTTGTGCGCGTGCATCTGGAGAACCCGCTGGCCGATCTGCTGGGTGCCACCGGCCCACGCTGCGGATGGCCGCTTCGCTCCGCGCTCGACCAGATCGCGGCGGCACCGCCCGGGGTCGTCGTGGTTCTGCGAAGCGCCGATGGTAGCGACGAGATTCTGGAGCACATGCGCTGCTATCAGGGGGCCGGCGAAACATGCCCGGACGATGCGCCGACGCCTCCGGATCTGCGCACCTACGGTGTTGGCGCGCAGATTCTCACCGATCTCGGGGTCCGGCGGATGCGCGTGCTCAGTGCCCCGAAGCGTATGCACGCCCTCTCCGGCTTTGGGATGGAGGTGGTGGAGTATGTCACGCCGCAGGCCTGACGCGGCTTGCGGCCCTGCAGGTACGGTTGTAGCTTAACGCCGGCGCTCGCTGCGCCGGCTCTCGTTGGGGGTTCAGGATGCAAGTTATTGAAGGCCAATTGGTCGCGCTGCAGGATGCGCGCTTTGCGCTCGTTGCGGCTCGCTTCAACGATTTGATCGTCGATCGGCTGATCGGCGGAGCCGCGGATGCCCTGCGCCGGCATGGGGTACCCGAGGAGAATATGGAGCTGGTTCGTGTCCCTGGCTCCTTCGAACTCCCGCTTGCGGTTCAGCGCGTCGCCGATGCAGGCCGTGCGGATGCCATTGTCGCGCTGGGTACGGTGATCCGCGGTGGCACGGACCATTACGAGTACGTCGCCTCCGAGTGCACCAAGGGGGTTGCGCAGGCCATGATGGCCTCCGGGGTGCCCGTTGCATACGGCGTGCTGACGGTGGAGACGGTCGAGCAGGCGATCGAGCGGGCCGGCACCAAGGCCGGCAACAAGGGCGCGGAAGCGGCGCTTTCGGCGCTCGAGATGGTCGACCTGATGCGGCAGCTTGAGGCGTAATGGCCGGACCTTCTGAAAGTAAGCTGCGGCGCCGGGCGCGGGGAAAGCTGGTGCAGGCCCTCTACCAGTACGCGGTCACCGGGCAGAGCGCTACCGAGATCGAGCGGCAGTTCATCGCGACCGGTCTTGGCGAGATCGATGTGGCCTATTTCCGCGAGCTGGTCTACGCGGTCATTGATGCTGCCGATGAGCTGGACGCGCGGCTTTCGGCCTATCTGGATCGACCCCTGGTCCAGCTCGACCCGGTGGAGCGCTCGATCCTGCGCCTCGGGGCCTATGAGCTTGAGCAACGCCTGGAGGTTCCGTACCGGGTGATTCTCGACGAGGCGGTGGAGCTGGCTCGGCGTTTCGGCGCTGATCAGTCTCATCGCTACATCAATGGAGTGCTCGATCGCTACGCTCGCGAGCTGCCGCGGCGTTCGGGCGAGCGCGCGATAAAGCGGGGGACCTAGTGCCGGTCGGTGGTGGTGAAGCGGCCCTGATCCGTCGCCATTTTGAGCGTCTGACAGCGAACCGGGAGGGCGTTGAGCTCGGGATCGGCGACGATGCGGCGCTCCTTGCACCGTGCGAGGAGGGGCAACCGCTAATGGCGGCTTGCTGCGATACGCTGGTGGCTGACGTGCACTTTCCGGCGGATATCCCTCCGCAGGCCCTCGGTCACCGCGTTCTGGCGGTCAACCTCAGCGATCTGGCAGCGGTAGGCGCGCGGCCGCGATGGGCGCTCCTGTCGGTGACGCTGCCCCACTCCGATGAGCAGTGGCTGGCCGGGTTCAGCGACGGGCTGCGCACGCTGGCGGATCGGGCTGGCTGTGCCTTGGTCGGCGGTGACACGACGCATGGACCGCTGGCGGTCTCGCTGACCGCCCTCGGCGAGGTGCGGGGACACGCGGGCATCCGTCGCGCCGGCGCGCGTCCGGGAGACGAGATCTGGGTAACCGGGGCGCTGGGAGATGCCGCCCTGGGCCTGGAACTCTGGCAGGGGCGGGACCCGGATGACGTGCTGGCGGGGGATCCGGCC
>PUNM01000130.1 GCA_003552625.1 Ectothiorhodospiraceae bacterium | reverse complement strand
GGGATCAAGCCGTTATGCTACGCCGAGCTGCCGGACGGTCGGCTCCTCTTCGCCTCGGAGATCAAGGCGCTCCTGGCCTGCCCGGAGCTGTCTCGCAGCCTGGATCCGCTGGCGATCGAGGACTATTTTGCGTACGGCTACATTCCGGATCCGCGCAGCATCTTCGCGGCGGTGCGCAAGCTTCCACCGGGCCACACGCTCACCTGCAGACGCGGCTGCGCACCGGGAGAGCCGCGCTGTTACTGGTCGCCGCGATTCGAGGCGGCAGGGACGGTTGATCCCGATACGGCCGTGGAGGCGATGCGCAGCCGGCTGCACGAGGCCGTGGCGGTGCGCCTGGAATCCGAGGTGCCCCTTGGCGCGTTTCTCTCGGGCGGTGTCGATTCGAGCGCCGTCTGCGCGTTGATGCAGCCTCTGAGCGAGCGTCCTGTGGATGCCTGCTCCATCATCTTTGGGGACCCGCGCTATAGCGAGGCGGAGTACGCGCAGGCGGTCGCGCACCATCTGGGTTTGAGTCACCACCTCTACGAGGTCCGGCCGGATCGCTTCGAGTTGATCGACCAGCTGGCCAGACTCTTCGACGAGCCTTTCGCTGATCCCTCCGCGCTGCCAACGTTCGAGGTGAGCCGGCTGGCGCGCCAGCACGTGACCGTCGCGCTCTCGGGCGACGGCGGTGACGAGGTCTTCGCCGGTTACCGAAGGTACCGCGGGTATGCGCGGGAGGCACGCGTTCGCGACCGCCTGCCGCCTTGGCTGCGGCGGGGGGTATTCGGCCCGTTGGCGCGCTGGTACCCAAAAGCCGACTGGGCACCTCAGGCTCTCCGCGCGAAGGCGACCTTCGAGGCATTGGGTGCCGACCCGGTGGGGGGGTATCTGCGCAGCGTGGCGGTGGTGGATGACGCGCAACGCGGGCTTCTCTTCTCCGATCGGTTCCGCCGCGAGTTGCAGGGGTATCATGCGGTCGAGGTACTCCGGGGGCATGCGGCGGACGCGCCGACGGCGGATCCATTCGCCTTCGTTCAGTACCTCGATCTGAAGACATGGCTGCCCGGAGATATTCTCACCAAGGTGGATCGGGCGAGCATGGCGCATGGGCTTGAGGTCCGTGTGCCTCTGCTCGATCACCATCTGGTGGAGTGGGCCGGGGGCTTGGGTTCGCAGCTCAAAGTCCGGCGGGGGGAGGGCAAGTGGCTGCTCAAGCGGGCCTTCGAGTCCGATTTGCCGCGCGATGTGCTCTACCGCCGCAAGCAGGGCTTCGATCTGCCGATTGCGGAGTGGTTTCGCGGTCCCCTGCGCTCGAGGGTGCGCGATGCGGTGCTGGGTCAGAGGCTGGCCGACAGCGGCTTCTTGAATAACCAGCGCCTGCACGAGCTGGTCGATGAGCACCAGGCCGGGCGGCGCAATCATGCCCGCCCCCTGTGGGCCTTGCTGATGCTGGAGTCGTTCCTGCGCTGCTGTGCCGAGGAGGATACGCGGTGACGCCCTGGCTGACCCGGGCCATCCTTTTACCCGCCCACGAGCGATTGCGCGGGCGAACGACGCTGGCCGAGCTGGCCGCATTACGCCGCCTTGAGCGCGAGGGCGACGGAGAGGCGCTACGCTCCCTGCGCGAGCGCAAGCTTGAGGCGCTGCTCGCTCACTGCCAGCAGCACGTTCCCTTCTATCGAGAGCGTGTTCCGGGGGGGCGCGCTATCGACCTTCAGGATTTCCCCGTGCTGGAGCGGGAGACCGTCCGGGAGCAGCAGGCGGCGCTCTGCAGCGAGGGGTTCGAGGGCGTCCGGCTTCCGTCGAGCACCGGCGGCTCTTCGGGCCGGCCGTTGACGTTCTGGACCGATCGGGTCAAGGAGATGCGCCACAACGCACAAAAGCTGCGCTTTCGCTGTTGGTTCGGCATTCGCCCCGGGGACCGTCAAGTGGACTTCTGGGGGGCGCCGATCGAGCTGAACAAAAGTTCCCGGCTGCGTCGGTTCAAGGATTACTACCTGCTCAATCAGGCCCTCTGCTCGGCGCACGACCTCTCGCCCGAGCGCTTGGCGGAGTACGTGCGTTTCCTGGGCCGCTTCCGGCCGCACCTGGTCTACGGCTACCCCACCGTCATTGCCCGCGTGGCGCAGTACGCCGCCGCCCACCCTGAACTGCTGCGCGGCTGGCGGCCGCAGCTGGTGGTGTGCACCTCCGAGATGCTCTACCCACAGCTGCGCGAGATAATCCGTGAAGGACTGGGAGCGCCGGTCGCCAACGAGTATGGCTCCCGCGACGGCGGGCTGACCGCGCACGAGTGCGCTGAGGGGCGTCTGCACCTCGCCGCGGAGCATGTCTGGGTGGAAGTGGATGAGCCAGACGCGGACGGCGTCGGCGATTTGCTCGTGACCAACCTGGATGGCCGGGGCATGCCGTTTGTCCGCTACCGGGTCGGTGACCGCGGCCGCTTGAGTGCTGCTGCCTGCTCCTGTGGATCGCCGCTGCCGGTCCTGGACGTTCTGGAGGGGCGGCGCAACGATTTTCTTGTAGGGCGCGACGGACGCCGGGTGCACGGTTCAGCGGCCAACTACGTGCTTCGCGAGATCCCCGAAGTTTTGCAGTACCGCCTTGTGCAGCGCGAGGATCGCAGCATTGATCTACAGGTTGTCGCGACCGACGGCTGGGGCCGGCGGCAAGAGGAAACCGTCGTGAGTGGTTTGCATCGGACTCTGGCGGAGGAAGTGCCCGTACGGATCGAGCGGGTCTCCGCGATTCCTCCGTCTTCCTCGGGCAAGTATCGCTGGGTCGAGAGCGAGGCACTGGAGTCGTGAGGATCCTCTACCATCACCGCACGCGGGGCGAGGATGCCCAGGGCGTCCACATTCAAGCCCTGATCGACGCCTTCCGGGCACTGGGGCACGAGGTGGATCTCGTGGGGCCGCGCCGGTCCGCGAGGGGCGCGGAGGCATCCGGTTCGCAGACCGAGGCAGCCGGCTCGGGGGAAGCGGCCCCGCGTATCGGTGGCTACCCGATTCCCCACTGGTTCTACGAGCTGCTCGCGTTCGGATACAACCTCCCCGCCGCGGTCCGCCTCCTGGTCCATGGCTGGGCGCGCCGCCCGGATTTGATCTACGAGCGCTACGCCCTGTTCTCGTTTGCCGGTTTACTGGTTGCGCGCCTGCTTCGCCGGCCCTTCATTCTGGAGGTCAATGCGCCCTTGAGCCTGGAGCTGCAGACGTACGGTGGACTGGTGTTCCGCGGCGCGGCGCAGCGCATGGAGGACTGGCTCTGCCGGCGCGCGACGCGAACGGTGGTTGTCAGTTCGGCGATGGCGAAGATCTTCACGGAACGGGGTGTACCGGAGGAGAGGATTCTGGTCTTGCCCAACGGAGTGGACTGCGCGAGCTTCCATCCTGCCGTGCCGGGAGATGCGGTGCGCGCCCGCTACGGGCTGGAGGGGTGTCGGGTGGTCGGCTTTGTCGGCTGGGTGCGCCCTTGGCACGGTGTCGATGGACTGCTCAAGGCGATGGCGACACGGTTGCGGGCGCGTGACGACGAGCGCTTGTTGATCGTCGGGGACGGGCCGGCGGTGCCTGGGCTGCGCCACCAGGCGCAAGAGATGGGGCTGGAGGAGCGGGTCATCTTCACCGGGCCTGTCTCCCGGGCGGAGGTGCCGGGCCACATTGCGGCGCTCGACATCGCCGTTCAGCCCGACGTTACGGCGTACGCGTCGCCGATCAAACTCTTCGAGTACCTGGCCCTGGGGCGCGCGGTTGTGGCGCCGGACCGGCCGAACATTCGGGAAGTCATCGAGGACGGTGTCTGCGGGCGTCTGTTTTCGCCGCGGGACTGGGATGCGCTGGCCGAAGTGCTCGGAGCGCTCCTCGACGACGCGGCGGCGCGGCAGCGCCTGGGCGCTGCGGCCGCGCGGCGAATCGAGCAGGGCGGTTACCGCTGGACGGACAACGCGCGCCGCGTCATCGAGGTGGTGGATGATGCCGCCTTCGGGCCGGTAGCCGGACGGACCTAGCGGGATGCCGGAAACCACGGCGCATCAGGGTCCGCACGCGCCCCGGGTGGTCGTCTTCACCCGGGTTTACCCGAATACTGCGCAGCCGACGTTCGGGGTGTTCGTCGAAGAGCGCATGCGCCGGGTTGCGGCGTCGCTGCCGGTGGTGGTTGTGGCCCCCGTTCCCTGGTTTCCGGGGGATGGGCTCGTGCGCCGCTGGCGGCCCTGGTATCGACCGCGGGTGCCCTACAAGGAGGAGCGTGCCGGCATTGCGGTCTATCATCCCCGTTTTCTCTGTGTGCCCGGCTTCCTCAAGAGTTTCGATGGGCTGTTCCAGGCACTGGGTGCCCTGGGGACGTTACGGCGGCTCAAGGCCTCCGGCCAGCTGGATCTACTGGATGCTCACTTCATCTACCCCGACGGGGTGGCGGCCTGGCTCGCCGCACGGTGGCTGCGGCGGCCGTACACGGTCACCCTTCGGGGAACCATTGTCCGCATCTCACGCACCCGCGTTCCCGCCTACCTGGCGCGTCGGGCGCTCCGGGGAGCAAGCCGGACTTTCGCCGTAGCCGGTTCCCTGGCCGAGGCGGCGAAACGCATGGAACCCGGTTTGCCCGCAGTCGAGGTCGTGGCTAATGGGATCAACCTGGAGCGATTCTACCCGGAGGATCCGGCAATGTGCCGGCGGCGGCTGGGGATTCCCGAGAACGCCCGGGTCCTGGTGACCGTGGGGACCCTGAATGAACGCAAGGGGTTCCACCGGGTCATCGAGCAGCTGCCGGCGTTGCTTGATGAGCAGCCACAACTGCACTACCTCGCCGTCGGCGGGGGGAGTCCGGACGGGAACGATGAGCGCCAGCTCCGGGCACTGGCCGAGCAGCTCGGCGTGGCAGAGCGGGTGCATTTCACCGGTGCCGTCGATCCGGAGCAGTTGCGCTACTTCTACTCGGCCGCGGACCTCTTTGTGCTTCCGACCCGTTTCGAGGGCTGGGCCAACGTCTTTCTCGAGGCCTTCGCCTGTGGCGTGCCGGTGGTGACGACCGAGGTCGGCGGGAATGCCGAGGCCGTCCCCGATGAGACGCTCGGGTTACGGGTGCCGTTCGGCGATGGCGCTGCGCTGCGCGCGGCCGTCCTGGAGGCGCTCAACCGTTCGTGGGATCGGTCCGCGATCCTCGCCCATGCCCGGCGCAACAGCTGGGACGAGCGGATCCCGCCTCTTGTGGAGGCCCTGCGGGCAGCGGCGGCGGGCGAGGATTCCGAGCGAGACCGCGGTTAAGGGAGGCGCGTACGCATGGCCGAGACATGGGACGGGCTCAGCCCCCTGGTCCGCGGCTTGGCGGCTTATTTGGACACCGATGGCCATCCGCTTGAGCCGGATACAGCGGGAGGTCGTTCGCCGGAAGATCACTACGCCGCCGTCTTCACGGCCCTGGCCTTGCACGTCGATCCGCAGTGCGGGGACTGGCGTGCCCCGCTCGATGCCTGGGCCGCTTTGCCCCCGACGCACCGGGGGCATGAGCCGTTCAACCGGCTGGGTCTGCGGTTGCTGGAGCGCCGGATTCAGCGCACATCCGGCGCCGCCGCGGACCTCGACCGTGTTCGTGCGGCGCTGCGCGGATGCCCCTTGAAACGGCGCTATCCCTCGAACAATTGGACGCTGCTGGCGGCCACCGTGCGCTTGCTGGAGGCCCGTTCACCCGCCGCCCGCACGCGCTGCGTAAGGCGCATCGTCGGTTTGACCGACCACTGGATGACCGATGCCGGGGGCTTTATCGACTTCCCGGCGCGGCGGTGCCCGCGCCCTGCAACACCGGTGGCGTACCACCTCAAGGCCTTGCTCTGCCTATGGATTGCCGCCTGTGAAGTCCATGATCCCCGGCTCGAGGATCGGCTCGAGCGCGGGTTGGGGTGGTTGCAGCTGGTGGCGACCCGGGGTGGCTATTGTGGAGGGCTGGGGCGGAGCAACCACGCCCTCTTCGGGGACGCCTGCCTTTTGGCTGTACTCGATGGGATGCGGCTTGCCGCCACTGGACCGGTTTCGAAGCAGCCTCCCGCCGGATCTGCACGTTGGCCGGATGGCGAATCGCTTGCAGCGGCGCTCAAGCAGCGGCTCGTCACCCAGCGACGGGACGATGGGCTCTTCTGGCTCACGCCGGCATGTCGGGGAGGGCGGGAGGGGGGGTGGGATTCCTATATGCAACTCAGCGTCTATAACGCTTGGCTGGCCGGGCTGCTCAGCCTCGTCGCCGATCGTGATCCGGCGCTCACCGGGGGGCGGGTCCGGCCTATGATGGGCCTCCTGCCAGCAGGCGACGGGGCTTCGGGACGAGTGGCCATTGCCCGTGACGATACAGCGGGACTGGTGCGCGCGGATGGCGCGGACTGGTCGATCTGCATCAGCCTGCGGGGTCAGGCCGTGCAGGGGTATAGCCGGCAAGTTGGTGATCTGCGTGCTGCAGGGGGGCTGCCTTTCCATCTGGAGATCGATGGGCAGCCCATGTTGCCGACACCGATCCGCCAGGACGCGTCGCGCTGGCGTTCCAGACCGTGGGAGGCCGGTTGGCTTTTGCTCGTGATTTCGGGCGGTGCAGTCTATGGGCCGCTCCAGTTTGAACGGACCGGTTGGAGTGCCCGGGAAGAGGGTATCGCCTGGTGGGGGGAGGGTAACCCGGTTGCCCTTTGGCGTGCGCCTTCCCGCTCGTGGTGGCAGCGGGTGAGGGATTCGCTGGACTGGCGTGTGCTCGGTGGTGCCCTGCAGCGGCGTATCGGCGTGGAACCGCCCCGGCTTTCCGACCACCGCTGGCGGCTGGAGGCGGAGTGGGACGGTGCGACCCGTCTTCTCCGGGTCCGGTGGACGCTGTTCGGACGTGCGGGCTCCAGCACGGAGGTTCTTAACCCGGCTGGCTGGAGCGTGTTCCGCGCGTCCGACGCGACCTCCCAGGCCAGCGCTGTCCAATGGGGGACAGCAGCCACTAGCCTGGGAGACGCCGACGCGGGGTGCGGTTCAGGGCCGGTCCTATGGCCGAGGGAGGATCAGACGTGGTCTGCGTCCAGGCCGATTATGCTCCGGCCTGCGCCTGATTGAGCGCCGGACCAACGCTGGTGCGGTACCCGCAGCTTCAGGGGTTCCGCTAGAGCCAGGGTAGCCCGCCGGCAACCCCATAGACCATGAGGGCCAGCGCATAGGCGATCATCAGCCCGAGAAGCGCTGTGCCGAAGATCATCAGTTCCAGGCGGCGGCGTCGGCGACGGGCCGGGGGCGTGACGCGTGTCACGAGCCCGAGCACCGGGCGGCCGGTTAGTTCAGCCAGCTGAAGGGTGGAGCTGACCGTACCCCGTATCTGCGAGATCAAGAACGCCAAGCCTGAGCCAGCCCCGAGCCCGAGCAGCAGTACGCCGCTGGCCAGCAACGGACGGTCCGGAGCAGCCGGTCTGCCCGGCCTTTGCGGGGGCTCGAGAACGCGGAAATCGACGGAAGCGGTCTCCGTCTCCACCGACCCCGTAAGGATGGCGCGTTCCCGGGTGCTCAATAGCTGCCGATACGTCTGCTGCAGGATCTCCTGGTCGCGGGCCAGTGCGCGCTGCTGTGATTCGATGGCCGGCACCTGGTCGACCATCGCTTCCAGGTTGGTAACGCGCCGCTCATGTTCCCGTACGCGCGCATCGATTGCTGCTGCACGGCTTTCCGCTTCAGCAAGAGCCAGCCGTAGGGGGTCTGCCGAGCCGTCGGTACGTGGCCCGCTTCCGGCCGTTGCGGCCTCCATCTCCGCCAGGCGCTGCTCTTCGAGGTCCTGCAGGATGCGCCGCGTCTGCACCACGTCCGGGTGCGAGTCGGTGAACAGCCGCCGCATCTCGTCGAGCTGCGATTCCAGTCGGTTGATCCGCTGCTCGAGTACGGGGTTGTAGTAAGCACTGCCGGGCGTTCCCGCGTTCTCTGACTCCTGGACGCGTGCCTGCAGGATCTCCATGCGCTGTTGGTGTTCTTCGCGCTCGAGCAGGGACTGCTGTAGGGCCTCCCGTGCTCGCTCAAGCCGGGCGTAATAGTTGCCCCCGGTGCTGAGTACGGCGACGTGTTCGCGCTTGAAGTCCTCAACCTCCCGTTCCTTTTCGCGGAGCAGCCGGGCGTAGCGCTCGATCTGGCGGTCAATGAAGGTCTGCGAGGTGATCAGATCGCGCCGCGAGTCGCCCAGGCCGCGCTCCATGAAAAGATTCGAAGTCTCCCGGACGACCCGGTAGGCGACCTCCGGATCCCGGTGGGCGAAAGAGATCGTGTAGATGTTGTCACGGCCGCTGCCCCGGATCTGGATACCGCCGCGCAGCATGCCGATCAAAACTTGTTCGTTTGCTGCGCCCAGCAAGACGTCGAGGTCGGACTGACGGGCGATCTCCGTGAGGTTGTCGTTACTCAACAACGTCGCCGTCATCATGCGAATGCGTTGATCGGTGTCCGGGCGGACTGTCATGCCCCGCAGCAGCGGATCAAGAACGGATTGGGTGTCCACGTAGACCCGGCTTGACGATTGGTAGGTATCCGGCAGGGTGTAGATGTAGGCCCAGCCACCCAGACAGATGACCCAGGCGACCGGGATGATCCACCAGCGGCGGTGCCAGATGGAACGCAGGTATCGGACAAGGTCCTTGTAGATTTGTTCTAGACCCACGGGCTCGCACTCGCCTCTGTCTTTGCCGTCGAGCCGGAAGCGTGTCGGGCTCTTCGGCCTCACAGTCCGTTGTTATCGCGGAAGAGGCGCCTCAGGCGCCACTAACGAGATTATAGACGAACGTGAACGAGTGGGTGGGGGCAACAAAAAAACCCCCCTTCGCCGGGTTGCAACCGGCTGAAGGGGGATCCGCGCGGGAGAGCCGTGGTTACTTGGCCTCTTCCTCCGCCGGAGCGACCTTGTCGGAGAGTTGCTGAGCGTACTCCCCGAGCATCGGCAGCTCCCAGTCCTTGCTCTGGAACGCCGTGAAGGCCATGTAGAGCAGGCACAGGAAGCCGAGCCAGAAGACGAGCGGCATGCCGGCGAACACGGCACTGAGCACCGCAACACCGATCCAGACCACCGCGATCACCACGGAGATCGCCACCGACTGGGCAGCGTGGAACCGCACGAAGGGATCAGCGCGGTCCAGCAGCAGGAAGATGATCCCGGTGATCGGCCCCAGAATGTAGGACAGGCCGGCCGCGAAGTGCCTCGGCAGCCCGGAACTCCCCAGGGAAAGCTCCTCGGAGCCCGCGGACGCGGAACTCGTAGAGGCCTTGCCGGCATCAGCCTTATCGCTGGTGCTGCTCGACTGCGAGCTGGCGGTGCCGGTCGAGCTTGTGGTGCTCTTGCCGCTGGAAGCCGTGCTCTTGCTGCCGGTCTGCTCAGCAGCGGTCTCGACCGTTCCCGTCTTGGCAGCCTCCGACTTGGCTGAGCTCGTCGCTTTGCTCGTCGAAGTGGTCGACTTGGTCGTGGGGCTCTTGCTTGCGGAGCTGCTCGTTTCCGAAGCTTTCTTGGTTGACTTGTCGTTTTGGTCCTCGCTCATTATGGACACCTCCATGAAAAAGCCCGATGAGGGCGAATCGATCCCCCGGCGCGTGCTAACAATACCGAGGTGCGAAAATTACGCAAACTCAACATGATGAATTGTTAATCATTTTTGCCCATGCTCAGCTCCATGGGTGGGGAGCGTGGGTTGCCACTTCATGCGAAACCCGGCGGATTCCAGTGGTCGATCATCCGTTGTCGAGCGACCTCCAGTCGTTCCGACATGAGCGCCGAGAAGCGCTTGAGGATCGCGTAGCCAAAAGCAGAATCCTCCTCGCACCGACGGATAACCGCTGCGCCATCGAACTCCCAGAGTGTGACCGGCTCCAGTGCCCGCGCATTGAACCCCCACCGGTAGGGAGGGATAAGCCAGGACCAGCCGAGAATCTGCTCGGCCCCGATGTGCTGCACCTCCAGGGTGGGGCCGCTGATGGCGGGCACCTCGAGGACGATCTGCCCCGAGCGCAGGAGGTAGAAATTCTTCGCTGCATCCCCGTGCCGGAAGAGGAGTTCGTTCTGGGCGAGTTCCCGCTCCTGGGCGCACTGCGCCAGGAACTCGAGGTGCGAACGCTCGAGCCCTTTGAAAAAGTCGTGATCCGATAGCGTATCGACAAAGGGTGCGGGCATGGTGTGCTTCTCCTGGCGTCTTGCCGACCTGAGGCCGGATCGCCCAGTGTGATCGCGTGGCTACCTTTTGGGTTAGCTCGCCTTGCGCGAAGGCACAGCGAACTGTGCATGTTCAGCGCTCTCATCACTGTAAAGGTAATCCCGCGTCAAAGGCACTGCGTCTTGCTGCCGCGCCAACTGGAATTGCAGCACCATCATCCCCCGCCTCCGGAATGCCGCTTCGCTGACGGCGAGGTAGAACTCCCACATGCGGCAGAACGACTCGCTTTTCTGCCCGGCGACCTGATCCCGGATGCGCTGGAAGCGTTTCTGCCAATTGGCGAGGGTCTGCGCATAGTGGAGTCGGAGGATCTCGATATCGGTCATGCGGATGCCGACGCGCTCGATCGCCGCAGTGACCTCGGAAGTTGCCGGAATGTAGCCGCCGGGGAAGATGTAGCGTCGTATCCATGGGTTCGTGACCCCGGGCGGGTTGAAGCGGCCGATGGTGTGTACGAGGGCGACGCCATCGTCGGTCAGTAGTCGCCGGATGGTATCGAAATAGGTGTCGTAGAAGGGGGTGCCGACGTGCTCGAACATGCCGACACTGACGATGCGCTCGAAGGGGCCCTCCACCTCTCGGTAGTCCTGCAGGCGGATCTCGATGCGGTCCTCGAGCCCCGCTTCCTTGATGCGCTTCTGGGCCAGTCGTTGTTGCTCTTGCGAGAGGGTGAGCCCGACAACGTGGACCTTTTCGTGGCGGGCCAGGTGTAGCGCCATGGCGCCCCAGCCGCAGCCGATATCGAGGACCCGGTCCCCGGGACGGAGCAGGAGTTTGCGCCGGATGTGCGCGGCTTTGGCGCGCTGAGCCGTTTCCAGGTCCGCGGAGGGCTCCGGGAAGTAGGCGCAGGAGTAGTGCATGTCCGCGTCCAGGAAGTTCCGGAACAGCCAGTCTTCAAGGTCGTAGTGGGACGCGATGTTCCGCCGGGCAGCCTGCTCCCGGTTCCATTGCTGAATGGGCCGCCAGAGCCAGAGGAGCCAGGCCTTGAGCCCACGCGGTGCCGCCTTTGGGAAGTTGCGCAGCAGGACTTCGAGAACGGCGATCAGGCCGCCCGGTCCGGGGGTCCAGTCACCGTCCATGTAGGTCTGGCCGAGCATGAACTCGGGATCCAGCGCGATGCGGCGCAGCGCGCGCCCGCGGTGGATATGGATCGCGGCGTGCGGGGGCTGACCCGTGCCGTAGGTGGTTACGGAGCCGTCCGGATGGTGAAGTGCCAGGGTGCCCACCCGAATTCGCTCGGAAAGCCGTCGTTCCATCCAGGTCATAGGCGACTCCCGATGGTGTACATAACCGGTGCCAAAGAACGCACACGCACTGCACATCCAATTCACAAGAGCCTGCCGCAAGAGGGTGGAATTTGGAATTGGGCGCCGTGACGCAGGGCCTGGGGGTTAGCGCAGGATCCGTCGGGCGCGGACGAGGCTGCGGTACCAATCGCGCCGGGGAGGCGGAACCGGCGTTGGACGTCGGCTCAAGAGGCTGATCTGGCTGGCCAGCTCGCTGGCGTGCTGGCCGCGGGAGATCGCGGCAAGGACCTGCGGCCGGGCGCCATAGGTCTCGGCGAGGAACTCGCGGGCCGCCTCGGTCAGCTCGACCTGGTAGTGGCGTACGAGTGCCACGGCGAGGTGCTCGGCCGCGCGGCTGAGGTCCTCCTCCACGTTGTCGGCCATCGCTTCACCGAGGCTGCGCTTCTCGCGGGCGCTCAAGCCCGGTTCGAGATCGCCCAGGTAGCTGGCATTGGTCGCAGCGAGGCCTCGCTGGACCTCCGGCCGGGAAAGCTGGATGTGCGGCTCCAGGGCGATGGCCACCTCGACGGCGAGCGCCCGGGCCTGGGTGGGCGTGATCTGCCGCGCCTGGTCCTTGGGACGCCAGCCCAGGGGCCGGTTGCGGCGCCAATGCTCCTGCTCACCTTGCAAGTAGCGCACGAGCTGGGCGCAAACCGTCTCGCGGGCGTCCTCCTCGAGGCTGACGGTTCGCTCGACGATGCGTAGGCCTCCACGGCCGGTGCCCAGGCGCAGTTGTCGCGGCCCCCCGGGGGCGCGTTTGACCGTCTCGGTCCAGTGTTCGGCGGCGGTCAGGAGCTTGGCGTGGGCATCGCCAAGGGCGGCCACGGCATCGCGGGCCGAGCGATAGAGGCTGATCGCGGTTCCCAGGGTGTCGGCCACCTGACTGAGTCGTGCGCGGCTGGCGCGGTCCAGGGCACGACGCGCTTCCAGGGCCTGGAGTCGGTCGATACGCATCTGCATGTCATCCATGGCCTGGGTGACGCGCTCGAGCAGAATGTCGGAGGAGAGCTCCTCCGGGACGGTTTCGTAGGGCAGTGCGTTCGCCTCGATCAGCCACGCGGCGAGGGCGCGAATGCGGTTGCTGCTCGCGGCCTGGTTGAGTCGGTAGCGGCTGCGTGCGGTCTCGAGCTCCTCCAGCGCTTGTGCGATCTGCCAGCGGCCGCGGTAGGTGAAATTGAGGATCGGGATCTCTCGCCCGCTGACCAGTTCGAAAGCGAGGCTGAGCATGTCCTCCACGTCGCCCATTGTGATCAGAAGCGGGTTGCCCTGCTCGTAGGCGGCGAGGACGCGTTCGATAAACGCCTCGTTGCGCGGGATGCCGGCGCGCAGCTGCGGCACGTGCCCTGTGAAGCGATCACGCAGGGCCGCTGCGGCCAGGGGGGCCTCGCCGCGTATCCGCTCGTAAGCGGCATCGAAGGCTTCCTGGTGACGCTCGTTGAGATCCCGGATGCGGGTGTAGAGGCCGGCACGCCGGTAGTGGTCGATATGGGCGAGCGTCTCCCCGAGTTCGCGGTCCCCGGTCAGGTCCTCGCAGGCGACGGCGATTCCTTCGGGGGACAGATCGACGCGACGCAGGAGCTGGCGGGCCGCTTCACTGCGCCGAGCGTGCCCGTCCAGGCTGTCCACGTGAAGGTCACGGGTGGCGAGGATCCATTCGCCGAGCCGGTCGATGGCGGTGAGCACGTTGGCTTCGGCCTGCTCGCGGCTCGGTCCCCAGGTGCTGTCATAGACGATTTTCGCGCCCAGGCCGATCAGACCGGAGAGGATGGTGAAGGTGATGAAGTAGATCAGCAGCTGGGCGTGGGGTGGCTCGCCGTAGGCGATGAAGTAACCGCCGGTGAGGCCGAGGCCGGTGACCGGCCCTGCAGTCCAGGCGAGGCTGAGCAGCGAGCGCGAGACCCGCACACGGCGCACCGCCCTGGACCAGTGAGTCAGCCGCTCATTGGCTTCACGCTCCAGGGAGATGCCTGCAGCGCTCGCCGAAGAGGCGTCGTCCTCCCCGGTGTCAGGTTGTTTCCAGGCACGACGCAGCACAGTCGGGGTTAGCGGTACGACCGCCGGTATTCCTCAAGGAGGGGCTCCGCCAGGTCGAGCGGGATGGCGTAGCTGATTCCGCTGGGTTCACGGATCGCCGCCTCGCGACCTCCCTGTACGAACACCTTGTTGAGCACGGCGTAAATCTCTCCGGATTTCGTGTTGTAGACGGGGCTGCCGCTGTTGCCGGGATAAGCGGTTCCATCGAGCTGAAAAACCATGGGGCGTTCGTCCCGTCTCAACCGGGTTACCTGCCCGGGGTCGAGCTGGTCGTCGCGTTGCGCCGGCAAGGCGAGCGGCGTGCGCGCCGAGATGATCGCCTTGTGCGTGACCGGATAAAAACCGATGACCATTCCAATCGGGAACCCGGTGTATGCCACCTCGTCACCGGGTCGCAGCTCGGATGGATCGCCGATATTCAGGGTCGGGAGGGGATCGCCATCGATACGCAGGATGGCCAGATCGTGCGCGCGGGAGCGCGCTACGGGCTCTGCGGTCCGCAACTCCGGGGAGCCGGGCTCACCGACCAGGACGACCAGCCGTTCCCGGCGTTCCTCATCCAGTCGTTCCGGCAGGACGTGGTGGTTCGTCAACACCGCACGGCCGTCTTCGACGACAAAGCCCGTCCCGCGGAAGTCCACCCGCGGATTGCGCGTGGGCAGGTGCGTGCCGACGCCCACGATGGATGGACTGATGACCTCAATCGTTGAGGCCAGGGAGCGGGTATCCGCGTTCGCCGTACTCAGCGCGAGGGCCAGCAGGAGGAGAATGCCGGGGAGCAGTGGCTTGCGCGGCGATGCTTGTTGAGCCGTTCTCTTCATCCGTGTCCGTTCCGCGTCGGTGCTACATTGTTCAGAGGGACGCGTTGTTCCGGCTTGTAGTGGAACCTTCTGTTGAGCATAACACCCAGGATGCACCTTGCCGGTCTTTTCGGCGATCCCCGGCTGCCTTATTCGTACAGCCGTAGTGGGAGGATCGAGCCGGAAGAGCGCGAAGCCACGCGGCGTGTGGTGGAAGCGCTTTCCGCCTGGACGGGGATCCATCTCAGCGTGCTCGACGATCACCGCCGTCTGATCGACGCCCTGCGCTCGGATCCACCGGACCTGGTGATAAACCTCTGCGATAACGGCTTCAATAACCGCCTGGAGCGCGAAGCGCATGTCCCGGCACTCCTCGAACTGCTCGACATCCCCTTCACCGGCTCGAGCGTTCAGGCGATCAGCCTGTGCGCCGACAAGGCCGCCGTCCGGGGGGTTGCCGCCTCGCTGGGTATTCCGGTTCCGGCTGAACAGGCGGTTGCGGTCACCGACGCTGATCAGGCGCTGCCGGAGCATTATCCGGTGTTGATCAAACCCAACGACGGTTGCGGGAGCCTCGGTGTGGAATCGGGGTCGCTGGTGCACAACCCTGACGATGCTCGGACTTGTCTGGAGCGGTTCCGCGCCAGTGAGAAGCCTCCGGCTTGGTTGTTGATCCAGGACTACCTGCCGGGGACCGAGTACACGGTTGGCGTGATCGGCAACCCGGGGACAGGTTTTACCGAGATGCCGCCCCTGGCGATCGATTACTCCGCTTTGCCGGCGGGCGTTCCGCCGATACTGGCCTACAGCGCCAAAGCAGACCCCGCGTCGGACTATTACCGCCTGTTGCGTTCGGTTCCCGTGCCGGCCGACGAGCCGGTGGCGCGCCAGATGATTGCCGCCGCGCGCACCCTCTTCACTCGCCTCGGGGTGCGGGACTATGCCCGTGTGGACTTCCGGGAGGACGCCGACGGCGTGCCACGGCTGATCGACTTCAATACACAACCGAACTGGAGCTACGATGGCAAGCTGGCGTCGATGGCGGAACTCGCTGGTTACGATTATCCGGGGATGCTGCGGCGGCTTGTCGAGACGGCCTGTGCGCGATACGGGATTTCTGCCCCGCCCGGTTCGCCGGGTGACGCAAGGGGCCCATGAGCGGGCGCCCTACAGGCAGTCGCGGGCGATCCACTCCTCGTAGGCGCGACTGAAGACGATCTCCTGGTTTTCGCTTGCTTCCAGGTGCGCGGTGAGGCGGAAATGCGTGGCGGTGCACTGAAGCTCGGTGCGGCAGTCAATGTGAACATCCCAACCGCGGCGCTGCAGGCGGGTCGTCTGCTCGATGGTGCCGCGCGCCGATAGGGGATCGTTTTCAGCAATCCGGAACGTTCGGCGAATGGTATGGCCTACGGTCAGGTCGATCGCCGCCAGTCGGGCCAGTGACGCGCCATCGAAGTCCCCTGCGTCGCCGAAGGTCGTGTAGATGGTCTCATCGGTGGTCAGGTCATGCTCGATGCTGCGGTGCGGATACACCCGCTCAAGGGCCATCGCTTCGCCGCCCGGGCCGCGCTCCGGAGGCGGGAAAGCGCGTAGTTGCTCATCCTCGGCGCGTGGCGGGCGCGCGGGGAGCTTCAGCGCGCTGACCGCGCCGGTGTGGACCGTGACCGTCGCCGCCTCAGGGCTTGGCCAGATCAGGGGCCAATAAGCCGTTGACAGCGCCAGGCGAATGGTGTGCCCGGGCGGGAAGGCGTAACCGATGTCGTTAAGCGGGATTCGTACCCGGTAGCGGTGCCCGGGGTGAAGTGGCTCCGGGTTTGTATGGCCGTTACGGTGTGCGAGGTTCAGGGCGCCGTAGGTGATTCGGGCCGAGGCGCCGTCCGGGGCGACGTCGTTGAGGCGGGCGACGATCAACGCCAGCGGGCGGTCGCAGTGCAGGTCCAGTTCCACCTCGGGAGTGCCGAGAATCTCGAGCCGCTCGGTGAGCGGGTCGGAGTCGAAGACCAGGGATTTCCCATCGTCCTCGCGCTGATCGAGGGGGCCTTCGCCCTCCGCACCGTAGCCGTAGAAGTCGCCGCCCTTGAGCCCCGTCGTCTGGGGCGACCGGAGGTGAACCGCATCCGGCGTGCTGGCCGGCTCCGCGGTCAGCGATCCGACCCCGAGGTACCATCGGTGGGCGTCGATGCGCGGTGACGGCCAGGCAAGCTCGGCCACCCAGCGCCCCGGACGCTCCTCCAGGTAAGGGGAGGGGGGAACCCACTCCTCCAGCCATGCGCGGAGCATCGGTTCGTCCATGATCCCGGTGTCGATCCCCTTGAGCCAGTAGTCCCACCAGCGCAGGGCCTCCTGGAACATGCCGATCCGCGGGCCCGGAACCGCGGCGTGGGGGAAGGCGTGGGGCCAGGGGCCGATCAACCCCTTGCGCGGGCATGTGAGTCCGGACAGTAGGCGGGGGATGGCATTGACGTAGCCATCGGCCCACCCTCCCACGGCGTAGACGGCGCACTCGATTGCGGCGTAGTCCTCACAGACGGAACCGTGGCGCCAATAGGCGTCGCGCCGGGGGTGACGCATCCAGACCGCCGGGAACGGGCGGTTGTGCTCCAGCCGGGTTAACCACTGCTCACGCCAATCGGCCCCGACAATGGCCGGATCCGGCGGGAAGGCAGCGAGATTGAAGAAAGCCGACCCCCAGGTGAGATTCTCGTTGAGCAGGCAGCCGCCCTTGTAGTGCGCGTCGTCGGCGTAGCGGTCGTCCGTGGAGCACATGGTGAGGATCGCGCCCAGTCCCGGTGGCCGCCTGGCCGCCACCTGTAGCGCGTTGAAGCCCCCCCAGGAGAGGCCCATCATGCCGATGCGGCCATCGCACCAGGGTTGTTCCCGAATCCAGGCGATGGCGTCGATGGCGTCGTCCTGCTCTTGCTCGAGGTACTCGTCGCGCAGGACGCCTTCGGAGTCGCCGGTCCCCCGCAGGTCAAGCCGGATGGAGGCGTACCCGTGGCCTGCGAAGTAGTGGTGCAGGGGCTCGTCGCGCAGTCGCGTGAAGTCCCGTTTGCGATACGGCATGTACTCCAGGATCGCGGGGACGGGTTTCTGCCCGGCGCTCTCCGGTAGCCACACCCGTGCGGCGAGGCGCGTGCCGTCGCGTACAGGAATCCACAGGTTCTCGGTGACCTGGACGTGCTCGGGGAAGGATTCACGTACGCGCATTTCAGTTCTCGGCTCGGCCGCGGCGGTGCGTCGCCGATTCGTCCCCCGACAGCGAAGTGCTGTGGGTTTGTCGCAAGGTGGCGGCATTGAGGTCCAGCAGGTGCTCCGTCGCGCGCACCAGGGTGCGGGCCACCCTAACGGTGGTCTCCAGCGAGACCGATTCGTTGGGTGCATGGGCCTCGTCGATATCCCCCGGCCCGTAGAGCACCGTGGGCACTTGTGCGAGCCTTACCCAGCCGGACATGTCGCAGCCGTAGGGGGCTGCGGCGACGGTTGGAGTCATGCGGAAGGTTTCCTCGGCCGCCTCGCGGACGGCGCTGACCAGTGGATGATCCGGAGGCGTCTGCGCCGATCCGAATCCGGAGGCCAGCCGTCGGATCTCCGGTGGGTTGCGGGAGAGCCAAGGATCGTCGCGAATGGCTTCGGCGACCGCATGGCGAAAGCGCGCCTCGGCTTCGTCGATGGTCTCGTCGAGGGCCACGCCCACCCGGATGTGGGCCTCGAGGCTGTCCATCACGCTCGAGGACCACTGTCCGCCGCGCAGGACCCCGACGTTGGTTGCGTACGGGAGCGGGTGTACTGCCATCAGCGGGTGGTGCTCGCGCTGGTTCAGTGCGGTCTCGTCGGCGCGCATCGCCTGGTAGAGGGTCAGGAAGTGATCGAGGGCGCTTTCGCCCTGTAGCCGTTTGCTGGCGTGCGCTGCCTTGCCGCGAACGCGCACGCGCAGGGACATGGCGCCGGCGTGGGCAATGACCAGCTCCGGGGTGCCGTCGCGCACGGTGGGCTCGGGGATGATGCAGGCGTCAGCGCGCCAGTTGCCACGAATCGCCGCCAGTGTGCCCAGCCCGCTGTCCTCCTCGGCGGGGACGGCGGCGAAAATGACCCGCCCCGGGAAATCCCGGCCCCCTTCGGCGAAGGCCTCGAAGGCTGCTAGTGCGGCGATGAGGCCGGATTTCATGTCCGAGGCGCCACAGCCGTAGACGCGATCACCACGGGTCACGCCGGAGAAGGGCTCGTCGCGCCAGAGGTTGTAGTCCCCCGGTGGCACCACGTCGACATGGCCGGTGAGCAGTACCGTAGGGCCGGGCTGTGCGCCGCGGACCACGGCGACAACGACCGGCGCCCAGGCGCGCTCCACCTCGTGGCCGGGGTAGCGGGGGTCCCGCTGTAGCGAGGCGATACCGTCGTTCCAGTAGTCGATCTCCGCATCCAGCTGCTGCAGCCAGTTGGCAATCTGGGCAACAGCGGCGTCTTCGTCGCCGGTCACGGAAGGGATTCGGACCAGGGAGACGAGCCGGTCGCTTGTGCGTTGCTCGTCGATCAGGGCAGTGCGGCGAGGCACGGGTGGTTCCTCCGGGTGGCGGTCTTGGTGGTCAGCCGTAGTTGGTGGTGACCGGCGCCGAAAATCGGAAATCGAGAGTCGCCATGACGGTCTGGAACTTGTCGTGCAACTCCGCCTCGTCACGGCCACCAAGGAAGATATCGGCGAGTTCGTAGCTGTAACTGTCCTGACCGCGAAGCTCCGAGAGCTCCATGCCCTCGTGGACGTGGATATCGACCACCAGTTCCGGATAATCGGCGCGCAAGGCTTCGATCTGGCGTGTATCGGGGACCCGGAGCACCCGGGCGTCCCCGTAGACGCGGGGCATGAACTTGGCCGCCATCGGGTAGTGTCCTGCGTCCGGCGGAAACCGCGGGCGCCGGCCGAGGCACAGATCAATGGCCACCTCGTGGTGTGATGTCCCGGTAGCGATGCGAAAGATCGGGCAGTGGGATTTGGAGATCCGCGGGTTGACCTCCAGCAGCCAGATCTGATCGTCCCGCTCATCCCAGAAGAACTCGATGTTGAACGGGGTGTGGTCGAGGCCAATGTGGTGCAGGAGCCGCTCCGTGTAGCGTTTCATCCGGGTCTGTACGGAGGCCGGCAGGCTCGAGGGGTACTGGTAGCTGACGAAGCTGACCTGGTTCGGGCCGCGGATTGAGTCGAGAATGGCGTAAGTGACGACCTCGCCGTTGAAGACAAAACCCTCCAGTGTGCACAGCCGGCCCTGGATGATCCCTTCGGCGAGCAATGTCGAGCAGGACCCGGTGTGCGGTAATCGCTCCGGGTGTTCCGCGTATCCGAGGACTTCCTGGAACGGGTTGCTGAAGAGCTCGATGCCACCGCGGATGGCATCCACTGCCTCGCGCAGCTGTGTGGTGTCCTCGACCCGAAACCCGAGGTAGGAGGAGAAGGCAACGGCCGGCTTGACCCAGAACGGGAAGGGCAGACGGATCTGTTCGGCCGGATCGGCGCCCAGGGCATCCAGGCCCTGAAAGGCCGGCGTGCACTCCGGGACTGCGGCCTCGCAGGCAAGGCGGTTCCAGTATTTGTTCTCGCAGTAGAGCACACTCTCGAGGGTGGCTCCCGGGATGCCGTACTCGCGACGCAGGATCGGCAGCATGGACGTGGTAGGGAAGTCCCAGTGGCCGATGATGGCGTCCACACGGGGAGCAGCATCGAGGGTCCGCCTGGCCTCGTCGAGGATCTCCTCTATTGGGTAGCGTTCCGGGAGCACAATGGTGTCGTAGTCCACCAGCCCGTGGAAGGCGTATCCCTCCGCACCGCGCACCGTCTCCAGCTCAGCGCGGTTGCCGGCGTCGAGACCGATGACAAAGACGTGCTTTGCAGTATCCACCATGCTCGCGCCGAGGTGTCCAGAGTTACTGGCAAGCATAGTTGAGTCGGAAGGGGCGCTCTAGGTCGCCCCGGACTCAGAGCCCCCCGGCTTCGATGCGCTCGAGCCGAGTTCTCTGCGCCTGACGCTCGGTCTGCGCCCGGACTGTGCGCACGGGTAGTCCGGCCCAGCCATCATCGGCCAGGTACCAGCGCTCGGTCCGTTGTTGTCCCGGGGTGCGCCGCGCCAGACGCAGGGTACGGAAAGTCCCCGGGTGGGCACGTACGGTGCGACGGCCCTCAACCCGGAAGACAATCTCCTCAAGTTCCCCGTCTTCGCCGACAACATCATGCCGAAGCTGGTCGCGGCGCCCGCTCTCCGCCGCTTCGCGCATGAGTTGCCAGCGGTGGCTCAACGGGTCGTGGGCGCCCGGGGGGACGGCGATCTCGTCCTCCTCCAACTCCCCCTCGTCGTCGGTAAAGCGCACGGCCAGTTCCAGCTCTTCCTCGGCATCGTCGAAGGCCGTGTCCGGGTCGTAGGCATCCGGGGCCTGAAAGACGGTGGCCGAGTGGACTTCGTAGCGCTCCGGTTGCGGGGCGCCTTCATCCAGAGTGCCCTCGCTGATTTCGCGGGTACGCTGCAGGCGTCGATCCCCGGCATCCGGCGCTGCCGGTTGCTGCTTTCGATCGCGGATCTTTTCGAAGCGGTAACCCTCGTCCTCCAGGGACCACTGGAAGGTTTCGTAGCCGATCCACTGGCCTCCATCCTGGATCCAGTAACGGGCGTGCCCGCTATCCGGCAGTTCCCCTTTGACGACGGGCGTAGCGAGCAGCGCAGCCAGGACCCCGGATACGATGAGGTACCGGTGTTGGGTTCGGCGGTGGTCGGGCCGCCGCTTGTTGAGGTTGTACCGTTTGCGCAATGGTGTAAGCCCCAAGCCATGGCCCTTTACGGGGTGTATCGGCAGCAGGGTGGGGCAGCAATAGGGCCAGCGGGGCGGTCCGTTCTTCGCCAGTGGCCGCCCCCGCTGCAGCCGCTGGTTTTCGGGCGTTGGAGGGGGGGGGCGATGCGACGCTCCTGGCTCTCTTGGTGGGCATCTTTGCTGTTTGTGGCGGCCATTCCGGCGCCGGCCGCCGGATTCGTCGGCCAGCCGGCGGGCGACGCGGGTGCTTATGCGAGCCTCTACATCGGTCAGAGCGCCCAGAACCGCATGGTGCACATCGTTAGTCGGCTGTCGGCCAGCCGCCAGAGTAGCTACCTGGTCAGCGCTGCCGTTGGTACAGGGATTGCCAGGCATGGTGGGCTCCGCTGGGAGGTGGAGGGCCAGCTTGCCCGGCATACCGGCCTGCAGCGCCACTGGGAGGTTAACGGTGTCCTGGTTGCGCGGTGGACGCGTTTTCCTTGGGATCGGTGGCTGGACACGCGAGTCGCGTTTGGTGAGGGGTTGTCCTGGGCGACACAGACCCCGCCGATCGAGCCGCGAGGCGATAAGGACGACGACGAGGCGTCGAACCGCCTGCTCAATTACCTGCTGCTGGAAGTAGAGGCCAGGCCACCGGCCGGGAACTGGAGCGGCTTCTTCCGCATCCATCACCGCAGCGGTGTCTTCGGTCTGTTCGGCGGTGTTGAGGGCGGCTCCAACTTCGTGGGGCTCGGCGTGCGCAGGTACTTTGGCGGTGTGGCACGGTAGCGCACAAGGCGGGTCTCAGGGTTTTGCTCAGGCACCGACTTATAGCCACGCGCCCGGTCTGCTCCTATACTTCCAGCGCCTTGGCGGAAGGGGCTCCGCGACCGCTACAGGGGTGGTGGCCAACGGTGATTTGCCATGCGTCTCAGGACGTGTCCCTTTCCACATCAGGAAGGCGGTATGGATCAGCGAGATCCGTTGGGAACGCACCGCGATCCGGCTCGGGCGCGCGCGCTCCGGGAGCGTGCGCGACAGCGGGTCAGTGCCCTGGGCGAGGGTGCTGCAGCGCCGGAGTTTTCGCGCCTGACGCCCGCCGACCCGCAAAAGCGTGAAGAGGAACTCCTGCTTCTGCAGGTGGAGCTTGCGATCCAGGAGGAGGATCTGCAGCGCAGCCAGCGTGAGGCTGCTCACTGGCAGGCCATGTATAGGGACGTTGTGGAGCGGGCCCCGATCGGTTTCCTCAGTGTCGCTCGCTCGGGGCGGGTCGCCGATGCGAGCCGCCGGGGCAGCAGGATGCTCGCCGGCGTCGAGCCGCACGACCTGATCGGTCAGCCAGTGGAAGGGTATGTCGCTGAAGCCAGTCGCGGTGCCTGGCGTGCCCACTGGGCGGAGAGTCTGCGGGAGTCGGTGCGCGGGGAGTGCGTGCTTCAGGTTCGCCAGCAGGCGCGGTGGCTGCAGCTGGATACCGTACCCGAACGCGGAGGGCGCGGGCAGGAGCCGCTCTGGCGCATCTCACTTCAGGATATCACCGACTTTCTGCAGGCTCAGCGGGATCGTGAGGCCCTGATCGACCTCATCGAGGAAGCCCCACAGCTTCTGGCGCAGCGACACGGTCCTCCCTCCGAGGAGGTGCCCCCTTCCCGGGAGCCTGGGGCCGAACCCGAGTCTTAGCCGGGTGAGCACAGCGGGCTAATCCGTTTCGTCCCCGGTGGTATCCCGGCGCCGCAAGGCGGGGAGTATGCTCCAGGCGGTTGCCAGGGCCAGGCCGACCACGGCAAGGCTCCACAGCGATCCCCCGCCGGCATGGGCGAGGGTGTGCCGGCCGCAGGCCCCGAGCGCGGAGAGTTCGCGCGGCGGAGGATTCCGGAACTCTTCGGATTCGTGCAGCATGGTGGTCTGTTCCATCCCTTGCTGCCAGGTCTCTTCAGGACAGGTACGGTCCCAGACCGGCGCGTAGGGCAGGAGGACCGTGACGAGGAACACGGCCCCCGCGCCGACGATCCACCGGGCCGCGATCCGCTGGCCGATGCTGGCTTGGGCGGCGTGACTGCGGGCCCGGAAGGCGGAGGCGAGCGCGAAGAGCGCAAAAACGGCCACTGCACTCCAGCCGCCGAGCCAGATGAACCAGTGGCCGTCGCCCGCGACCCACACCGCCCCCAGAAGCACTGCGACAGCTGAGGCGGCGCTTGCCCAGATCAACGCCATTACAGTGTGCCCTGGCATGGTGTTGAGTCTCCTCCGGCCGAATACCCGGGTTCTGTGCTCAAGTTCTGTCTTACCTTGAAGGATCCTGCGGCGGCTAGCCAGTGGCCGGC
>PUNM01000044.1 GCA_003552625.1 Ectothiorhodospiraceae bacterium | reverse complement strand
AACGCCGGCGTGGCGGCGCTAATCTTCACCGACATTGGCCGGGACGGCATGTTGGGCGGTTGCAATGTCGATGCAACCCGTGAGCTGGCTCGGGCAGTCTCCATCCCGGTCATCGCCTCGGGCGGAGTAACGAGCCTCGACGACGTGCGCAGCCTCGCCGCCAGCCCCGAGGGCATCGCCGGCGCGATCGTCGGGCGGGCGATCTACGACGGCGGGCTGGATCTGGCGGAGGCGATTCGCGTCGCCGGGGAGGTGCAGGCGTGACCGCCAAGCGCATTATCCCCTGCCTCGACGTGGATGCCGGGCGTGTCGTCAAGGGCGTGCGGTTCGTCGATATCCGGGATGCGGGTGATCCAGTGGAAGTTGCACGCCGCTATGACGCCATGGGCGCCGACGAGTTGACCTTTCTGGATATCACCGCAAGCCACCAGGGCCGGGAGACGCTTTACGAGGTTGTCGAGGCCGTTGCCGGGGAGGTCTTTATCCCGCTGACGGTCGGTGGCGGGGTGCGCGCCGTGGCTGACATCCGTCGTCTGCTAAATGCGGGTGCCGACAAAGTCGCCATCAACACGGCTGCGGTGGACAACCCGGAGCTGGTACGGGAGGCTGCGCGTCGCTTCGGCTCGCAATGTATCGTTGTCGCCGTGGACGCCAAGCAGGTGAGTGGCGAACCGCCAAGCTGGGAGGTCTTCACCCACGGCGGGCGCAAGCCGACCGGACTGGATGCGCTCGCGTGGTCCCAGCGGATGGTCGAACTGGGCGCGGGGGAGATCCTGCTGACCAGCATGGATCGGGACGGCACCCGGGAAGGATTCGACCTCGGCCTGACCCGTGCGGTCGCCGATGCGGTCTCGGTACCGGTGATCGCCTCCGGCGGGGTCGGAAGCCTCGGGCATCTGGCCGATGGCGTCGATCAGGGTGGCGCCGACGCCGTGCTGGCGGCGAGCATTTTCCACTTTGGCGATCACACAGTGGCTGAGGCGAAAGCGTACATGGCAGAGCGTGGCATTGAGGTGCGCCAGTGACAGCGGAGCAGCCCGATTCAGCGAACGATATTCTGCGCCGCCTCGCGGCGACCATTGAGGAGCGCAGAAGCGAGCCGCCGGATGCTTCCTACGTGGCACGCCTTCACCACAAGGGGCTGGATGCCATCCTCAAGAAGGTGGGAGAGGAAGCCACCGAAGCGGTGATCGCCGCCAAGGGCGGTAGCCGGGACGAGGTCGTTTATGAGACCGCCGATCTGTGGTTCCATAGCCTCGTTATGCTCTCGGCACGCGGGGTGGACCCCGGTGAGGTGCTGGCGGAGCTGGAGCGTCGGGTCGGCCGTTCGGGGCTGGACGAGAAAGCAGCCCGTGGTTAGGCAAAGTCTTAATGGAGGGCGCGAACGCGCGCCGGAGGGTGAGGAGTTATGGGGTTCAATATCTGGTCGTTACTGATCATCCTACTGATCGTGGCCCTGCTGTTCGGGACCAAGAAGCTGCGCAACATCGGCGGTGATCTCGGCGGCGCCATCAAGGGCTTCAAGGAGTCCATGCGCGAAGGCGAGGAAGAAGAGGCGCAGAAGCGCGCTGAAGAAGGCGAAGCCTCCGAGCCGGAACCTCTGGAGCACCAGGAAGGTGACTCCGTGCAGGGGCAGGAGCAGACAGCCAATCGTCAGAGCGCCGAGCCGCAGGATCGCAACCCCTCCTGAAGGAGGTAGCCACTAGGCGGTACTGCCATGTTCGACCTCGGGTTTTGGGAAGTTCTGTTCATCTGCCTGATCGGCTTGTTGGTCCTCGGACCCGAGCGCATGGCCCGGGCTGTCCGGATACTGGGCTTCTGGATGGGTAAGGCGCGCTCATCATTCAATTCGGCACGGCGGGAAGTCGAGCGCGAGCTGCGCCTGGAGGATATCCGCAAAGCCGGGGAGTCGGTCCGGCGGGACGTGGAAGAGACGCGGCGTGCGGTCAAGGGTGAAGCGGACGCTGCAGACCAGGAGGTGCGGGAGGCCCGTCGCAGTGCCAAGCTGAAGGCCGCCGAGGAATCCGAGGGTGGCCGTCGCAAGAAGTCCCGCTCGAGCGCAGAGGACCCGGAGCAGTGAGCGCCGACGATCCCAAAGAATCCGGCAACGGCGGCGACGAAAAGCTTCAGGAAGCGCCGCTGCTGAGCCACCTGAAGGAGTTCCGCGACCGGATGCTGCGCATCGTGGTCGTGGTGCTCGGTGTCTTCCTGTTGCTCTACCCGTTCCGGGATACGATCTACGCCTGGATCGCCGGGCCCCTTCAGGAAGTTCTTCCGGAAGGGACGTCGATGATTGCCATCAAGGTGGCCTCGCCGTTCCTGATCCCCATGAAGCTGGCCCTGGTGGCGGCGATCCTGATCACGATCCCGTATATCCTCTATCAAATCTGGGCCTTTATCGCACCCGGTCTCTATCGGCACGAG
Organism: Ectothiorhodospiraceae bacterium; assembly: GCA_003552625.1. Lineage (GTDB taxonomy): Bacteria > Pseudomonadota > Gammaproteobacteria > Nitrococcales > Halorhodospiraceae > Halorhodospira. The sequence continues at coordinate 21,399 of PUNM01000044.1, read as the reverse complement.
CGGCGGCTGGTTTGGCCGTTGCTGATATCCAGCACGGGGCTTTTCTATCTGGGGGCGGCGTTCGCGTACTTCGTCGTGTTCCCGATCGCCTTCCGGTTCTTCGCCTTCGTCTCTCCGGAAGGCGTACAGATGATGACCGACATTGGTGAGTACCTCTCCTTTGTGCTGACGCTCTTTTTCGCCTTCGGTGTGGCGTTCCAGGTTCCGATTGCAACGATCCTGCTGGTACGAACAGGCGTGAGCACGCGCGAGAGCCTTGCTGCCAAGAGGCCTTACGTGATTGTCGGCGCCTTCATCGTCGGGATGATGCTGACGCCCCCGGATGTTCTCTCTCAAGTGCTCCTGGCGGTTCCGGTCTGGCTGCTCTACGAGATCGGAATTTTCCTGGCCGGGCGCACGAAAACCGGCGATGCTGCCTCAACCGGCGACGCAGGAGGTGGAGCTGCGGGAGGTTAGCATCACTTGTCGTTATGGATATCCAAGGGGTATCTTATGGATGACGTGGGGCGCTCAGCTACGAGCGCATCACCCGTCGCCCCGAACTGTAGAGTGATGGCATGACAGATCGCGCCCTTTTCGAGCGGTTACGCAGTACCTCCCACCTCCACGGCGCCAATGCGGCGTTCATTGAAGACCTCTACGAGACGTACCTCGCCGACCCGACCCGCGTCGATTCCGAATGGCGCTCCTACTTTCATGCTCTTGAGCAACAGTCCGGTGAAGGGCGGGATATCCCGCACAGCCCGATCCGGGCACGATTCGCGCGGTACGGCCGCGAGAATGGTGGCGCTCCGGCGCGTACTGCGCCGGCTGCGGGGGCTGCGCTGAGCGCGGATGCGGCGGAGAAGCAGTCCGCCGTCCTGCGCCTGATCAATTCCTACCGATTCCGTGGCCATCAGGCTGCTGACGTGGATCCGCTGCAGTTGCGGCCTAAACCGCCGGTCCCCGACCTCGATCCGGCCTTCCACGGCCTGACCGAGGCCGATCTCGATGTCTCGTTCAACACCGGCTCTCTTTACGCGCCGGCGCAAATGCCGCTGCGCGACATCATCGCCCAGCTCAAGGACGTCTACGCGGGGCCGATCGGGTCGGAGTACATGCACATTACCGACACCGATCAGAAACGCTGGATCCAGGAGCGGCTTGAAGGGACTCGTGCCCAACCGCGACTGAGCGCCGCCCGCAAGAAAGAGATCCTCGAGCGCCTGACCGCGGCTGAGGGTATCGAGAAGTACCTGCACTCCAAGTACGTGGGCCAGAAGCGCTTCTCGCTGGAGGGGGGTGATACCCTGATTCCGCTGCTCCACGATCTGGTGCAAGGCGCGGGGCGGGAGGGCGTCAAGGAGATGGTCCTCGGCATGGCGCACCGCGGGCGGCTCAACGTCCTGATCAACATCATGGGCAAGGATCCGGGGGATCTCTTCGCCGAATTCGAGGGCTATCAGCCGGATGGGCTGCAAGGCTCCGGAGATGTGAAATACCACATGGGGTTCTCGTCGGACGTACAGACGCCGGGCGGACCCATGCACCTGGCGCTGGCCTTCAATCCGTCGCATCTCGAGATCGTGAACCCGGTCGTTGAAGGGTCGTGCCGCGGTCGTATGCGGCGGCGCCGGGACTACCAGGGAAGCCAGGTGATGCCGGTGCTCATCCATGGGGATGCGGCTTTCGCCGGACAGGGCGTGGTCATGGAGACCTTCCAGCTGTCCCAGGCGCGGGGTTTCTACACCGGCGGCACGGTCCACGTGGTCGTCAACAACCAGATCGGCTTCACCACCTCCAATCCGCTCGATACCCGTTCGAGCTTCTACTGCACGGAGGTCGCCAAGATCGTCCAGGCTCCGATCTTCCATGTGAACGGCGATGATCCAGAGGCGGTTGCCTTTGTGACCAGCCTGGCTCTCGACTACCGCAATACCTTCAAGCGGGACGTGGTCATCGACCTGATTTGCTACCGTCGCCAGGGTCACAACGAGGCCGACGAGCCGGCGGCGACGCAGCCGATGATGTACCAGAAGATCCGCGAGCAGCCGCCGGTTCGCAAGCGTTACGCCGAGCGTCTGGTTCAGGAGGGGATTCTCGGCTCCAATGAAGGGGATGAGATGGTCGCCTCCTACCGGGATGCATTGGAGAACCGGGAACTGGTGGCGGTGAACACCCTGACCGGCGTGCGCAACGACTTTGCTGCCAACTGGGAGCGATTCCAGGGTGGGGTTTGGAATGAGCAGGTTGAGACCGCAGTGCCGCAGGAGCGGCTGCGAACGCTGCAGGGCATCCTCGACGCGCTGCCTGAAGGCTTCGAACTCAACCCGCGTGTGGCCTCGATCATGGAAAGCCGGCGCAAGATGGTGGCGGGCGCCCTGCCGCTGGACTGGGGATTCGCGGAGACCATGGCCTATGCGGCCCTGCTTCAGGACGGCTACCGGGTCCGGTTGACCGGCCAGGACTCCGGTCGCGGCACCTTCTTTCACCGGCATGCAGTTCTGCACAACAGCCGTGACGGCTCGACCTTCGTGCCGCTGCAGGATGTGACCACCGAACCCAACGACTTCGTGGTCATCGACTCGCTGCTCTCTGAAGAGGCAGTGCTCGGGTTTGAGTACGGCTATGCCACCACCGAGCCGGATACCCTTACCATCTGGGAGGCCCAGTTCGGTGACTTCGCCAATGGCGCGCAGGTGGTTATCGACCAGTTTATCGCTGCCGGCGAGGCCAAATGGGGGCGGCTCTCCGGGCTGACCATGTTCCTGCCGCACGGCTACGAGGGGCAGGGTCCGGAACACTCCTCGGCGCGGCTGGAGCGCTATCTGCAGTTGTGCGCGGAGCAGAATATCCAGGTCTGCGTTCCGAGCACTCCGGCGCAGTTCTACCACATGCTGCGTCGTCAGATGCTGCGCAATTACCGCAAGCCGCTCATTGTGCTGACGCCGAAGAGCCTTCTGCGCCATAAGCTGTCGACATCGGGACTCGACGATCTCACCAGCGGCTACTTCCACAACGTGGTTGATGAAATCGACTCGCTTGAGCCCGGCTCAGTGGAGCGCGTGGTCCTCTGCTCCGGCAAGGTCTACTACGATCTGCTCGAGGCGCGTCGGCGCGAAGAGCGCAGTGACGTGGCGATCATCCGCATCGAGCAGCTGTACCCGTTTCCGGAGGACGCCCTTAAGAAGCTGCTCACCCAGCGCTACGGTGCAGCTTCAAGGGTTGTCTGGTGCCAGGAGGAACCAAAGAACCAGGGCGCCTGGTACTCGAGCAACCACCACATTCTCAATTGCATGGCGCCTGAGCAGCGCCTGTTGTACGCCGGTCGTCCGGCAGCCGCATCCCCGGCCGTCGGCTATCCCAAGGTGCACCATGAGCAGCAGCGGAAGCTGGTGGAGGAGGCGCTCGGTTGAGCCGAGTGGCGAAAGCAAGACGAATAACGACGAGGAAGGGGACCTGAATGAGCGTTGAGATCAAGGTTCCGGCGCTGCCTGAATCGGTCAGTGAGGCGACGGTGGTCGCCTGGCACAAACAGCCTGGCGAGGCGGTCGCCCGGGACGAAAACCTGGTGGACCTGGAGACGGATAAGGTCGTCCTCGAGGTCCCGGCACCGGAGGACGGCGTCCTGCAGGAGGTCCTGCGCAACGTGGGCGAGACGGTCACCGCCGACGAGACCCTCGGTTCCGTCGAGGCCGGCGCCGGCGCGGCCCCTGCGGCCGCCACCGAGCCAGCCGGTGCTCCGGCGGAGCCGGCTGCGCCAAGTGCCGGCTCCGCGGAGCCGGCCGGGGATGCAGCGAGCGTCGAGGGTTTGAGCCCAGCGGTGCGTCGTCTGGTGATGGAGCACGGCCTCGACCCGGCGCGGATCGAGCCGGCCACCCCTGGGGGCCGGATCACCAAGGAGGATGTCCTGCGCCATCTCGAGGGATCGCAGGAAACCGCCGGAGCCCCGGCGGGCAGTACCACTCCCTCCACCCCCGCCGCGGAATCCGGTTCTGCCGCAGGGGTGTCCCAATCCCCGCCTGCCACCGGGCCCGGTGAGCGGCCGGCGGAGCGCGTGCCGATGACCCGGCTGCGCCAGCGCATCGCCGAGCGGCTGGTCGAGGCGCAGCAGACAGCGGCCATGTTGACCACGTTCAACGAAGTCAACATGAAGCCGGTCATGGACCTGCGTGCCCGCCACAAGGATCGGTTCGAGAAGGCGCACGACGTGCGCCTTGGTTTCATGTCGTTCTTCGTCAAGGCAGCGGTCGAGGGACTTAAGCGCTTTCCTGCCGTGAACGCCTCCATCGACGGGACCGACATCATCTACCACGGTTACTACGACATCGGCATCGCGGTCTCCTCCCCGCGTGGACTCGTGGTACCGGTGCTGCGCGATGCCGACCGTCTCTCTTTTGCGGAGATCGAAGCCCAGATCAACGAGCTGGGTAAGCGCGCCCAAGAGGGCAAGCTCAGCATGGAAGAGCTCACGGGCGGCACGTTCACGATCACTAATGGCGGGATCTTCGGATCGATGATGTCGACGCCGATCATCAACCCGCCCCAGAGCGGCATCCTGGGCATGCACAAGATTCAGGAGCGGCCGGTGGCTGAAGACGGAGAGGTCGTGGTCCGGCCGATGATGTACTTGGCGCACTCGTACGATCACCGCATCATCGACGGCCGCGAGGCGGTGCAGTTCCTGGTCACGATCAAGGAGTGCATCGAGGATCCGGCACGCCTGCTTCTCGAGGTCTGAGCCCGGGCGGAGCAAGCCGCCGGGCCCCCACAACAACGATCAACGGGGTCGATACATGTCCAACGCCTACGACGTCATCGTCATCGGAGCCGGGCCCGCCGGCTACTGTGCAGCGATCCGCTGCGCCCAGCTGGGGATGAGCACCGCGGTCGTCGATGAATTCGTTTATAAGGACGGCGAGCCAGCTCTCGGCGGAACGTGCCTGAATGTCGGCTGCATTCCGTCGAAGGCGCTGCTGGATACCTCCGAGAACTACCACAGGGTGACCCACCAGCTCGCTTCCCACGGCATTACGGCGCAGGGGGTCGAGCTCGACGTCAAACAGATGATCGCCCGCAAGGATAAGGTGGTGAAGGACCTCACCGGCGGTATCCGGCAGCTGTTCAAGGCGAACAAGATCGACTGGCTGCAGGGCCACGGCAAGCTTGTCGAGCCGAAGACGGTGGAGCTGACTCGCGCCGACGGCAGCAGTGAGCGTTATACAGGTCAATCCGTGGTCCTCGCCACCGGCTCGCGCAGTGTCGAGATCGGAGCCGCGCCGCTGGACCACCAGAAGATCGTCAATTCCGACGGAGCCCTGGAGTTTACGGAAGTGCCGCCCCGGCTCGGTGTCATCGGAGCCGGCGTCATTGGGCTGGAGATGGGCTCGGTCTGGAGCCGGCTCGGTTCCGAAGTGGTTCTGCTCGAGGCTCAGGACGAGTTCCTTGCCCCGGTCGATCGGCAGGTCGCCCGGACCGCACAAAAGGAGTTCAAGGGCCAGGGGCTGGATATTCGTCTTGGCTGTCGCGTCACCGGTACGCAGATCAATGACGCTGTCCGTGTCTCGTATGAAGACAAGAATGGCCCCCAGGAGCTGGAAGTGGACAAGCTCATTGTCTGCGTCGGCCGGCGACCGAACACCGACGAACTCTGCAGCAAGGAAGTGGACCTGCTCCTCGACGAACGCGGCTTTATCAACGTCGATGAGGGTTGCAAGACGAATCTTCCCGACGTCTACGCCGTCGGCGACGTGGTGCGCGGGCCGATGCTTGCCCACAAGGGACAGGAAGAGGGCATCATGGTTGCCGAGCGGATCGCCGGCAAGGCTGGCCACGTCAATTACGAGACGATCCCGTGGGTCATCTATACGGATCCGGAGATTGCATGGGTCGGCCGTACAGAAGCGCAGCTGAAAAAAGCGGGCATCCCCTACAACACGGGTGTGTTCGGGTTCGCTGCGACCGGTAGGGCGCGGGCCATGGATCAGACCGCAGGAATGGTCAAGCTGATCGCCCACGCGGAGACGGATCGCCTCCTCGGGGCGCACATTGTCGGCCCCCAGGCGTCGGAATTGATCGCCGAGGCGGTGGTCACCATGGAGTTCGCCGGGTCCGCCGAAGATCTGGCGCGCACCATCCACGCCCACCCCACGCTCTCAGAGGCGGTGCACGAGGCCGCTTTGGCTGTGGGCAAACGCGCCATCCACAAGGCCAACTGAGCGCCGACCGTGGGACTCTGGGCGGGGTAGGCTCGGCCGCAGCTGAACGCTACAGCACCTAGCCGGTGAGCGCGCTGCGCAGGCGCTGGGCGCTGCGGTCGACCACTAAGTACAGGCAAGGGGTTACGAATAGCGTCAGCACCGTCCCGGCCAGCAGCCCACCCACGACCGTTAGCGCCAGGGGCTGCATGATCTCCGCCCCCTCGCCCAGGCCAATGGCCAGCGGCGTCATACCGAGTACGGTGGTGGTGGTGGTCATCAGTATCGGGCGCAGGCGGATCGCCCCGGCGGCCACGACCGCCCGGGCCGGGCCCAGGCCCTGTATTTGCCGGCCGCGCTCGATGTACTCCACAAGCAGGATCGCGTTGTTGACCACGATGCCGATAAGGAGAATGGCGCCGATGAGCACCGGCGCCGAAACCGCGGTACCGGTAGCCCACAGCATGCCGGTGACCCCGATCAGCGCCAGGGGTGCTGCAGTAATGATGACCAACGGGTTGGCTAGACGCTCGTACTGAACCGCCAGCACGACGAAGACGAGGAATACGGCCAGGGCGATCACCGTGGCCATCTCCGCCTGCATCTCCTGGATGGTTTCCCACTCGCCACCGATGATCAGACTGTTACCCTCGGGCATGTCGAGTTGCGGCAGGCGCGATTCGACCTCGGCCATCACGCTGCCCACGTCGCTGACCTCGGTGTTGATCTCGCCGTTGACCCGCACGATCCGGCCTTGATTCTCTCGCTCGATATGGGCCGGACCTTCCCCGACCTCGAAATCGGCGACATCCCCCAGCCGGATCGGGGCGCCGTCGTCGCGGAAGAGGTTCAGTCTCGCCAGCGTCGTGGCATCCTGGGCGTCTTCTTGCGGCAGGCGTACCCGCAGGTCGTAGCGCCGGTTTTCGTCCACATATTCCGTGGGTACGGCGCCGTCGATGGCATCGCGCAGGGTCTGGCCGACATCACTGACCTGCAAACCCAGCGCGGCGGCTCGTTCGCGGTCTACGTTTACGCTGAGCAGGGGGCTCTGGTCCTCTCGGCCGACCTCGACCCCTTCCAGGCCCGGGATACCGTCCAGCAGGGCCACGAGTTCCCGTGCAGTGGTGCGCATCTGCTCTAAATCCCCGCCGACTACCCCGATGGACAGGTCGTCGCCGGTAACGGTCAGTGCGAGGCCGTCGATGCTCGGCGGCCGCACGGTGATACGGGCGCCGGGTAGGTCGAGGGCGTCCAAAGCCTCCTGGGCTCGCTGGACCCATTCCCCCGCGCTGATCTCGCGTTCTGCGGCAGGCGTGAGCTGTACCGTCATATTGGCGGTGCCGGGGCGTTCGTTGACTACGCCCCCACCCAAATGGCCGCCGACCATGGCAAAGACGCTGTCCACGTGCGGCTGTTGCTCCAGCTGCCGCTCAATGGCCCGGGCGGCGGCGTCGGTCTCCCCGGGGGGAGTGCCCGGAGGCAACACCATGCGCACCCCGACCTCGCCGTCGTCCACCTGGGGAAGAAACTCGCTGCCAAGTCGCTCAAAAGAGGCGAGCGCGCTTGCGAAGAGCAAGGCGACGCTCGCCAGCACCACCCAGCGCAGGCGCAGTACACGCGGTGATAGACGTCGGTAGCCGCGGCGCAGCCCATTCACGGCGGCGTCAAAGGCACGGATCAAGCGGCTGCGCGCCAGCCCGCTCTCCCAGCGCACCTTGGCCAGGAGGTTGGCGAGCGTGGGTACCAGAGTGATGGCTGCTGCCAGGGTGGCGAGGATAGCGAAGGAGAGGGTCAGGATCAGATCGCGGAAGATTAGCGCGGCCAGCCCGGTGATCAACAGGAAGGGTAGCACGGCGGCCAGGTTGGTCAGTGTCCCCGCGGTGATCGCCGAGACTACCTCGCCGGCGCCCGTGTGGGCGGCCTGCTCCGGCGATGGGGCGGCCGTGTCCCCGTCGGCGGTGGCGCGACGGTGCCGCTCGATGTTCTCCAGCATTACGATAGCGTTGTCGAGCAGTAGACCCACCCCCAGGGCGAGACCACCGAGGCTGATTACGTTCAGTGTTAGTCCACCGAGCCCCATCATGGCAAAGGTGGCCATCAGGGCGATGGGAATCGACGCCCCAATCACTACCCCCTTGCGCAGACTGCCCAGGAACAGCAGTACGGCGGCCATCGCCAGGATGCCGCCAAGTAATGCCGCGGTGGCCACAGACTGGACCGAGGCGCGGATGAAAGGCGCGCTGTCGCTGACCGTTTCGTACTCGATGTCGGGCGGTATGAAACCGGTAGACGCAAGCCGTTCCAGCGTCTGGTGAAGATTGTCGACGACCTCGACGGTGTTGGCGTCCGGCAGTTTGAAGGCAGAAACACGGGCCGCCGGAGTGCCATCGAGGCGCACGAACAGGCGCTGCTCCCGGTAGCCGTCGCGAACAGTGGCCACTTCGCCGAGTCGGACGTGCTCGCCGTCGGCGCCGGGTAGCGGCAACAGGACGTTGCGCACCTCCGTTGCCGAGCGCAGCAGACCGTCGGTCTTCGCCATGACGTCGAAGGTCTCGGAGGTGACCCAGCCGCCGGCGATTTCGCGGTTCTCGTTAGCCAGGGTCTCGTGGATCTCTTTGAAGCTCAGGTTGTAGCCAGCCACCCGCTCCTGATCCAGGATCACCTCCATCTCCCGCTCCTGGCCACCGGATGCCTCCACCGAGGAGACGCCGTGGAGCGCGTTGAGGTGTGGTGCAAGCTCGTGCTCCACCCAGTCGCGAACCTCGGCTTCGCTGCGGACCGTGGAGCTGAACGCGCCCTCCCAGACGGGGTCGTCGGCCGGATTGGATTTATAAAGGCGCAGGGATTCGTAGTCGTCGGGCAGCTGGGTGCGGGCCAACTCCAAATGCCGAGCGGCATCCTGCAGGGCCAGGTCGATATTAGTGCCGTGTTCGAAGATCAAATTGACGTTCGTTCGCCCCTCAGAGGCGCGGCTGAAGATCCGGCTGAGGTTCTCGGTGGCCGCCAGGTGTTGTTCCAGGACCCGGGTGACTTGCTCCTCCATGACCTCGGGGGCCGTGCCCGGGTGATTGACCGTCACCCGGATATGGGGGTTCTCCACGTGGGGTAGTAGATCCACCGGCAGGCGGTCGACGAAGAAAAAGCCGAGCACCACGACCACTAGAGCCAGGGCGAGCACGCCTACCGGCCGGCGAATGGCAAAGCTGGTGATGCGGCCGTGGAGCTTCGCCGCGGGGCGGTTGGTGCCTGGCCTCTTGCTCATGGTTCAGCCGCGCCAGCCGACGATGCGCACGCGCTCACCAGCGGACATGTCCAGGGGGTTGGTAGCCAGGACCACCTCGCCTTCCTCCAGCCCGTCAACGATCTCCGTCCAGGGGCCACGGGTCACGCCCCGTTCTACAGAGCGCCGGGTCAATGCCTCGTCTTCGACGACGTAGACGTAGCGGCCCTGTTCGTCCTCGCCGATGGCCGCCGCCGGAACCGCTAGCGCCTCCGGGCGTTCATCGACCATCATGCCGATTCGGCCCAGGTTGCCCGGACGGACTCCGGCCGCCGCTGCGTCCTCGGGTAGCGCGACCTCCACGGCGACGCGCTGCGTCTCCCGGTCCGCGCTGGGGAAGATCCGTCGGATCCGAGCCTCGAGCGGTTCATCGGGGAGGGCGTCCAGGTGCACGGGCACCGTCTGCCCCGGGGTCAGGTGGCGCACGTCCCGCTCAGAGACGCCCGGACGCAGCACCAGGGTCTCGGTCGCAGAGAGCACCAGAAGGGTATCGCCGACATCGACCGCCTCCCCGGGCTCGATGAAGCGCTCGGTGACTACGGCGTCACGGCTGGCACGGACCCTGCCGTAGTCGACGCGGGTCTGCCAGAGGTCGCGCTCGCTCTCGGCGGAGCGTAGCGCTGCCCGGGCCCGCTCGTAGTCTGCTGAGCTGGCTACATCGCGTTCGCGCAGCTCGGTGGTCCGCTCATAGTCCAGTCGTGCCTCTTCGGCGTGCGCTTCAGCGCGCGCCAGCTCGGCGCGCTCCTCCGCGACGTCGAGCTTAACCACAAGGTCATCGGCTTCGACCTGGTCACCGATCTCCACGTGGACCTCCTCAACCGTACCGCCGCTGCGGGCGGCCAGTCGGATCTCGGCCAGGGGGCGGACTCGGGCACTCACTGCGAGCTCGCGGGAGAGATCTCGGGGCTGCAGCTCGACCGCAGCGATTGGGGTAGCGGCCTCGTCGCCGCTGGCGGTCTCCGGCTCGCCGTCACTGCAAGCGCTTGCGAAGAGCAGCCCCAGGACGGCGACGGTCAGGCGGTGGGCTCGAGGGCGGAAATCGGCTGGTCGCATGTCGCAATCCCGCGCGGTGACGTGGTCCGATATCTCGGATGATCGGCTATCATACCGAGGTGGTGCCGGTCGGCGACAACTTTGGGGTACGCTGGAGCTATGAACCAGATCTTCGGTCACTGTCTCTTGCCGGTTTCCTTGTCACTGCTCTTGGTCGGTGGTTGCGCTACAAAGGATTTGGACCCCGGGGCGCAGCCCCCGGATGGTGCCGCTGATGGCGTGTCTGCGTCGGCGGCGGAAATCGCGTCGGAGTCTCTGCCTGAGGCGTCAGAAGCGGCCCCGGAGCTACCAACGGATCTGGGGTCCGCCGAGAAGTCGTTTATCGCCCGCGGCCAGGAGCCGGGCTGGATGCTCCGCATGAACGGCGAACGTCTCCGGCTCCTCGCCGAGTACGGCGCTGTTGAGCTGGAAGCGGATCAGCCGCGACCGGACGTGCTCGATGGCATCTACCGCTATAGCCTCGAGATCGACGGCAAGAGCCTGACCATAGAGGTCCTCGAGGAACTCTGTGCAGATATCGCCACCGGCATGCCGTATCCCTATCGCGTCCGCTACCAGCTCGATGGGCAGACCAGGGATGGTTGTGGGGGAGCGACCCGGGATCTCCTGGGAGAAGGGATGTGGCACGTGGTCACCGTCAACGGCAGTGCGTTGGCCGGTCGCCAGACCGTGACTCTGAGTCTGGAGGAGCAGGGCCGAATCTTCGGGCAGGGTCCGTGCAACCGGTACACGGGGACGTACCGGCTCACCGGAGAGCGGCTGATCGTCTCCGGGGTTGCAGCGACCCGTATGGCCTGTCCGGATGCGGACTGGGCCGAGGCCGAGCAGCGCTTCCTGCAGGTTCTGGGGGCGGTGCAGTACCTTTCCATGCCTGAACACGGCCGGTTACGGCTCTTTACCCCGGATGGCGGGCGGCTTGAGGCCATTCGCGCGCCCTGAAACCATGCCTGACCTGAGTCCCTGCCCGCTTTGCGACCACTCAGCCGGGCTTTTCCTCGCCGGGGATCGGTCCTACTACCGTTGTCCCGTCTGCCTCCTCGTCCATGTGCCGCCAGCGCAGCACCTGAGCGCCAGTGCGGAGCGCGCGGTCTACGATCTGCACGAAAATGAAATCGATGACGCGGGTTATCGGGGATTCCTCGCGCGCGTGGCGGAGCCGCTGCTGGCCGAGGTTTCGCCGCCAGCACCGGTCCTGGATTTTGGATGCGGGCACGGCCCGGCCCTGGCGGCCATGATGGCCGAGGCCGGCTTCCGTGTCCGGCTTTACGATCCGTTCTACTACCCGGATCCGGAAGCCTTGAAGGTAAACTATCGGATCATCACGGCCACCGAAGTGGTGGAGCACCTCTCCCGACCAGGCGATGAGCTCCAGCGACTGTGGTCCCTCCTGGAGCCGGGCGGGTGGCTGGGCATCATGACCAAGCGCCAGCCGCCCCCCGAAGCCTTCAGCCGTTGGCACTACCTGCGCGACCCGACCCATGTTGCCTTTTTCCATGAGGAGACGTTCCGGCATCTGGCGGCCGGTTGGGGCGCGGAGCTGCGTCTGCCTCGCGAAGACGTGGCGCTGTTGCGAAAACCGGGCCGGTGCTGAAAGTGCCTGGCGGCCGGGCTACCCGGTTGCTATCTTCCTCCCATCAACCCTGCTGCAGTGGTGACCGCGTGACGGATCTCCCCATGGACCCCGTACGAAGAAGGATTCTGAAAGTGACCACGGCGGCCGGTGTGCTCCCCGTCTTTGGGTTTCCAGCCATCCAGCCTTCCCAGGCCGGCAGGGAGAAGCCGCGAATCGGCCTCGCCCTTGGCAGCGGCGGCGCGCGTGGACTCTCTCACGTCCTCATCTTTGCGATGCTGGAAGAGCTCGGCGTGAAGCCGCACCGAATCAGTGGCTGTAGCATCGGCGCCATCATGGGGGCTCTTTACGCCTCGGGCATGGGAGCCGAGACGATTCGCGACGAACTCAGAGGGTTGATCGCCGAGCAGGACGAGAACTGGTTCCAGACCCTGGTCGGCGGCAAGTGGCGGCAATGGGCCGAGTTCGTGCAGCTCTCCGAGCGGGACGGAGGTCTGGTCGATTCTGATGCGTTCATCGGGTATCTGCGTGAGCGAACGGGCGTCAGCCGCTTCGGGGAGCTGGAGATTCCTTTGCAGATCGTGGCCACGGACTTCTGGGAGCGCGAGAGCGTCGTCTTCGAGGATGGCGCGTTATGGCCGGCCGTCCAGGCGAGCATGGCCATGCCCGGTTTGTTCAGCCCGGTCTCTTACCGGGACAAGGTCCTGGTCGATGGCGGATTGACCAATCCGGTGCCCTTCGACCTCCTGCTTGATGATTGCGATCTCGTGATCGCAGTCAATGTCCTCGGCACGCGGGGCAACGGGGGGGATCAAACGACGCAGAACCCGAGCTACTTTGACAATACCTTCAACACGTTCCAGATCATGCAGTATTCGATTCTGCAGGAGAAGCTCCGTCGTGAAGCGCCAGACTTTATGATCTCACCGGATATTCGCGACATCCGAGTGCTGGATTTCCACAAGATGGATCGAATCCTCGAACAGGCACAACCGAAGGTGGACGACCTGCGTGTGGACCTCGAGGCCGCTTTGCGGGACTGGAGCGCCTAGCGTATGGATGCCCTTTTCGCTAGCGGCCGCGTGATCGATGCGATCCTCGTGCTTATGCTCGTCGAGGGTGTGCTGCTCTACGCGATCTACCGACGGACAGGCCGCGGGCTGGCCCCGCTGACCATCGTCACGACCCTGGCCGCCGGCGCCTGCCTGCTCCTTGCCTTGCGGGCCGCCCTTACCGGTGCGGAATGGTACTGGATCTCGGCGTGGTTGCTCGGCGGGCTGATCGCCCACATGGCGGATATCGCGCGACGCCTGGGCTGATATTTGTGCCTGGGGGCTCGTTCGGTTTCAAGCCTTATACGCGGTGAAGCATCGCATCACGCCGCGGGCATGCCGGCTCTGCGGGTCGATGCGGAATCCAGCGGCCGCCACGGCCGCCTCCGTGTCGCGGTTCAGGTGGCAGCCGCCGGTGAATCGCGTCCACGCTGGCTGGATGAAATCCTGAACCCGTCCCGCCATCCCCGCTGATCGCACGTGCTCGAGCATGCGCAACCCACCCTCGTCGCGAAGGACTCGTCGAACCTCCGCAAGCGCGGCGGCGACATCGGTAACGCTGCAAAAGCTGAGACTGGTTGTGACCGTATCGAAGCTTGCCGTCGCGAAAGGCAAATGCTCCGCGCGTCCAACGAACAGCGGTGCGCTCGGTGCGCGGTGCCGCGCCCGCCGCAGAGCGGCTTCATCCGGGTCGATGCCCCAAAGTTCCGTACCTTTCGGATAAAGAGGCAGGGAGCGCCCAGTACCACAGCCAATCTCCAGGACGCGGCCTCGGCTCGGCCCTACCAAGCGCATGCGCCAGCGCCCCATGCCTAGTGCGTCCATGACGGCCATGCCGCTGTCGTAGAGCCATGGGATGTTTTCCACTCCACGCATGGCGCCTACTCCCGCATCCAGCAGTCCACCGGGTGGTTCGGCCGTGGCGTGCGTGTGGACGGCTCCCGGCTGTCACAAAGGCCCTTCTGTGCAATCGGGCAGCGCGGGTGGAAGCGGCACCCGGCGGGCGGGGTGACCAGACTCGGTGGCTCGCCGCCGGGTACTGCACGGAAGCGTCCGGCATTCTGGGGGTCCGGGTCTCCAAGAGCGCCGAGCAGAGCTTCGGTATAAGGGTGTAACGGGTGGCGCAGCAGTTCCTCCACGGGGGCCTGCTCCACGATCTTGCCGCCGTACATGACCATGGCGCGGTCTACGTAGTGCCGCACGGTCGAGAGGTCGTGGGTGATGTAGATCAAGGCCAATCGGTGATCCTGCTGGACGCGATGAAGCAGGTTGAGGATCTCCACGCGGACCGAAGCATCCAGCATGGAGACCGGCTCGTCGGCGATCAGCATGCTGGGGCGAAGCAGCAGGGCGCGAGCGATCACGACGCGCTGTTGCTGGCCACCGCTGAGCTGGTGTGGGAACTTGCCCCGCGTATCGGTCGCCGGCGTCAGTCCGACCTCCTCGAGGGCTGCATCAATACGGCGCTCTTGTTCCTGGCGGTTGCGGATCCCGTGAACGATCAGGGGCTCCGCGAGGATCCGGCGGATATCGAGGAACGGGGGCAGTGCGCCATAGGGGTCCTGCTGCACGTAACCGACGCGGGCCCGGTACGCTTTGAGGGCCCCCCCGCGCAGGTCGCTGAGTGACTCGCCGGCAAAGCGGACCGTACCGCTGGTCGGGCGATAGAGCCCGAGCAGGGTGCGGGCCAGTGAGCTCTTGCCGCAGCCGCTTTCCCCCACAATCGCAACCGCCTCACCGGCGTTGAGCTGAAAGCTGACATCGTCAACGGCGTGTACGGTGCCGGCACGCAGGAACCCCCACTGGCGCAGCTCGAAATGCGTCCGCAGTCGATGGACATCCAGAAGGCTGCTTTGCCCGGATGCGGGAGCGGGAGAGGTCTGGGCCGCGCTCGTCATGTGGTCGCTCCTCGGCTCTTGGAATGCAGCCAACAGCGGACATTGTGGCGACCCTTGAGGGTCGTCGCCGGCGGAGGTTCGCTGCAGCGATCGAAGCGCTCCGGACAGCGGTCCGCAAATCGGCAGCCGTGCGGGGGATCGAGCAGGTTGGGCGGGCGCCCCGGAATCGCTGCAGGCGGTTGGTCTTGGTCGAGGCGAGGTACCGAGGCCATGAGCCGCTGCGAGTAGGGATGCGCCGGCTCGGTAAAGAATGCTTGGGCGCTGGCCTCTTCGACGACCTGCCCGGCGTACATGAGGGCGACCCGGTCGGCGATCTCACTGGAGGTCGCGATGTCGTGCGTGATCAGAACGAAACTGATGCCGCGCTCCTGCTTGATGCGCTTGAGTACATTCATGATCGCGGCCTGTGTGAGGACGTCGAGCGCAGAGGTCGGCTCGTCGAGAACGACGACATCCGGCTCGGTGACCAGCGCCATGGCAAGGACGGCGCGCTGGCGCATGCCTCCGGAAAGTTCATGGGGGTAGCGACGCAGGAAAGCCCCGGCGATTCCCACTTCGGCGAAAGCCTCTGCGGCGCGTTGCAGGGCGGCACGGCGGCTGAATCCGCGGTGGATACGCAGCGGCTCGGCAACCTGATCGCCGACACGAACCACCGGGTTCAGGGCGTTCATCGCCGCCTGCATCACCAGGGCAATGCGTACCCATCGCACCTCCCGACGGAAACGTTCCTCGGAAAGACCGAGAACGTCGCGCCCATCCAGGCGCACCTGGCCGGTTGGCGGATAGGCGTTGCGCGGCAGTGTCCGCAGCAGTGCCTTGGCCAGCGAGCTCTTGCCGCAGCCGGACTCGCCGAGCACTGCGAGGGCTTCATTCCGGCGCAGTTCCAGGTTGACCCCGTCTACGGCTTGGACCGTCCCCCGTTCCGTCGCATAGCCGAGCCGCAGATCGTCGATCTCGAGCAGGGGTGGGCCGGCCATCAGGCGCTCCTCAGTCGCGGGTTGAAGATTCGATCCAGAGCGAAGCCCAGCATGGCGAAGCCGAGTCCGGTCACCATGAGCATGGCCGCCGGGCCGATCACCCAGTAGTAGAAGCCGTGGTAGAGGGCGCTCTGGGCTTGAGCGTCATGGAGGACCTTGCCCCAGGTCGGCAGTACCGGGTCGCCTAGCCCCAGCACGGCCAATGATGCCTCCAGGAAGACGTAAGTCGGGATCAGGGTGACGAATGTTGGAATCAGCACCGGGAGGATCCGCGGCACCATGTAACGAAGGATGATCCGGGCGTTGCTTGCTCCGTAGGCGCGAGCCGCCTCGATATAGGGGGACTGGCGGACGGGGAGCAGCATAGCGCGGTACATCTTGATTCCGGCACTGAAGATACCGAGAACCACCACTACGCCGAGCATCAGCCAGATGCTCGTCGAGTAGAGCGTCCCGATCATGACCAGAATCGGCAGCAGGGGCAGGATGATGTTGACCTCGGTGAGGCGCTGGATCGTGGCATCCACCCACCCGCCGTACCAGACACCCGCGGCCGCGATGATCAGTGTGGTTACGGTCGTGCCCACCGCGGCCAAAAGACCAAAGGCCAGGGCGACGGGTGTTCCCCACAAAAGGGCAACGGTCAGGTCCCGCCGCTGATGATCGGTGCCGAAGAGCCCGTGGACTTGGCCGTAGATCACCAGGTCGGCCTCCAGGCTGGCCTGCTCCTCGAACTGGACCGTCTCGATGACCAGTTCGTAGGTGCCCTGGCGGACAGCTGGTTCGCTTGTGCCGGGCGGGGTATCCGTGAAGAGCCCTACCTGGGGCGGATAGCCGAGGCGGCCTTCGAGTCGCTGGTCCTGGGAGATCGATACCCTTTCCGTGGCCCCGACCCGCCGTGCGCCGAGGAAGAGTTCCTCTCCGTCCGGTGTGCGCCAGGTCAGGCGGACGAACGGCTGGCGACTTTCGAAATCGCTGTTCAGAAAGAGATTCACTTCGCTGGGAAAGCCGCCGTATTCAAAGTCTAACTCCAGCACGGTTTCCTGAACACGGACCCCCTCGAAGGCGTCCTCTCGGATCGTGGCGTCATCGCTGGAAGCACGCACGGTGCGCGCGGCCTCGCCGCCATGGAGTCGGTCGATCCAGGCGGGGCCGGCGTTGACCGGCAGGTCCTGCCAGGCATCGCCGCCGCGCCAGAGCTTCTGCGCCTCCGAGTAGGGGATCGCCGTTACAGCGTAGATCGCCGTGGCGATCAGTAGCGCGATCAGGAGCAGTCCAGCGACCGCAGACGGGTACTTGCGCAATCGGGCGAGGCCTTCAAGCCAGGAGGTCATTGGCTTCCCCCGTCGATGCGAACGCGCGGATCCAGAATCGCGTAAAGGAAATCAAGCAGAAATACCGTCGCTGCGAGCAAATAGGCGAAGATCACCACGGAGCCGATAATCACCGGTGTATCCCGATGGCCGATCGCTTCAAAGAGCAGGGTTCCCAGGCCGGGCCAATTGAAGACCTGCTCGAGAATGATTGCGCCGCTCCAAAGCCCGATTAGCATCAGCAGGAAACTGGTAACAATGGGCGAGAGCGTTGGTCGGAGAATGTAGCGCTGCTCCACCAGGTGATCGGGAAGGCCTTTGGCCCGGGCCATCTCCACGTAGTCTTCGCTGGAGTGGATAAGAAAGAACGTGCGCCAGGAGTAGATCGAGATGAAGATCTGCGAGATAAACATCGCCCCCACGGGCAGCGCCATGTGCCGGATAACGCTCGCCGCGTAGGCCCAGGGGTCTTCCGGCGGGGGTACCGCTACCATGCCGCCGGAGGGTAAAAGCGGCCAGATGAAGGCGAAAATCAGGATCAAGAAGATGCCGTAGAACCAGCCCGGCGCTGCCGAACTCGGCGCGAGGGCAATCACCCCCTGGTCGACGCGGCTTCCGTACCGCCGAGAAAGGGATAGCGCAGCAAAGACGGAGACGAAAAAGACCAGGAGATTGGCTGTGCCGAAGAGCAGCAGCGTGGCCGGCAACCGCTCGACGATGATGTTGTAGACCTGGCGTGAGCCGGCGTCGCTGTGCATCTCCTCGGCGCGGCCGAGGTCGAGAAAGATCGCCTGGCGCAGGTAGTCGAAGCTCCGCCATATGAAGGGCTCGTCCAGCCGCAGGCGTTCGACCTCCAGGTCGATCTGCCGCTGCATGAGCTCTTGCCGCTCTTCCGAGTCCAGGTCGTGGAAAGCCGGATCGCCGCGAACCTGCTCAGCCACTTCGCTCTGGATCTGGGCCATTCGCAGTTCATCGACCTGGCCGCCCATGTTGGCGATGATGATCGTCAGATAAACCCCGACGACGACTGTCAGGAAGAGGGCGAGCAGGCGCTTGCCCGTAAAAAGCGCCAGGTGGCGAACGTCGCGCAAGAGGCCTCGACGGGCGCTGGCCGGTGCAGCCGCCGGTCCTGTCCCCGGCAATGCCGCCGCTGTACGTCCTTCAGGATTCCCGTTTGCCACGCTGGCTCCTTCTCCCGCAGGTCCTCACGCCCGATCCGGATGGTGCACCAGGCCGGGGGATGGCGTCCATCATGTGGCCTTGCGGGGTGTGGGAAGCGGGTCCACGCTTATTGTACGGCTCCCGCCATGAGAGGTGTGCCATGTCCACCAGTGCTGCGCTTGACCCGTCGCTTCAGAACACTGACGCCCAATACCGCGTGGCGACACTGACCATTGATCGCCCCTGGTACTGGCTCGCGGCGGCGACCCGCGATATTGCGAGCACGCCCTTCCTCAGTCTCGGGTACGGCTTCGTGGTTGCACTGCTGAGCCTAGGAATCACGCTGGCCGTGATCGCCCTCGGGCAGATTCACTGGATGCTGCCCTTGCTGTGCGGCTTCATGCTGGTCGGGCCCATGGTGGCGGTTGGTCTCTACCAGATCAGTCGCCGCCTGGAATCCCGCGATACGCCCACGCTCAGGGATACGCTCCTTGCCTGGCGCTCCAATCCGACACAGCTGGGTCTGATGGGGCTTGTGCTCGGGCTCAGCCTGCTGTTTTGGTTCCGAATCGCCACTCTTCTCTTCGCGCTGTTCGTCGGGGGGCAACCGGTGGTCGCCGAGCGCCTCGTCGCCGACCTCATCAGCCCGGGAGGCGGCGCGCTGTTGGCGGTAGGTGCGGTGTGTGGCGCGCTTTTCGCGTTGATGACTTACGCGGTCAGCGTGATCTCCATTCCCATGCTCCTGGACCGGCCGGTCAGCTTCATGGAGGCGGCGATCGCCAGTGCCACGGCACTGGCCCGGAACCCGGCCACGCTCATGCTCTGGGGTGCGATCATTACCGCGCTGGTGATCGCGGGTCTGGCAACCCTCTATATCGGGCTGGTCGTCATTCTGCCCCTCGTTGGTCACGCCAGCTGGCACGCCTATCGGGATCTGGTGATCACGACCGATACGACGGCGGCCCGCGTCTAGCGAAGAACGCGGCGGAGGGTCAGTCCTCCTCCGCCGCCCCGATGCTCTCGAGTTCGCGTCTGGGCACAGTGGCAAAGGCGTGCGTCCCGAAGGCGGGAAGGGCAACGCTGCGGCTGAGGATCGCTACCTCCAGGCTGTTCGCCCCGGTGCCAAGGGTGTCCAGGGTCTCGGCGCTGAGCTCGATTCGCCAGCGCCCGTCCTCGATCGGTTCCGCATCCCCTTCGTGGGCCAATTCATCGTCGCCATCGAAAAGGAGGAAGCGCGCTGATTCGACTTCTTCCACCGGATACGGCTCACCAGCGAACGAGATGCGTGCTTCCAGCTCCAGTGACGTGCCCCGTTCCACCAGCAGTGGGCCCTCGATCTCGAGGTCTGGGATACGCGGCTCGCTAAAGCGCAACCACTTGTCTCCGGTATCGGGAAAGTCCTCGAAACGGCGCAGGACCAGGCTTCCCTCAACCGGTCGCACCGAGTGCAGGTAGAAGGGCCCGTCGTCCACCCAGAAGTGGCCGCGCTCCTGATGCCACTGCTGAAGAGCCTGGTAGCGCTGCGCGGCTTCCCCTTCACGGAGCCAGGGCTCGAGCGCTTCGGCGAAGGGGACCTGTTCGGCCTCCGCGGCAGATTGCAGGTAGCCGCGCAGGATCTCCAGGCTCGGCCCGGAGACCAGGTTCAGCCACTCCACCTCCATCCGGTCGGCCTTGGAGGAGGAAAACGCCAGTTCTCCGGCCCGCTCGGCCTGGATTCCCAGGTTGACCACGTGCCACGGCTGGGTCGCAGGGGCCCGGGCGCCGACCAGGTTCTCGGCATCCGGATAGACCTGGTCACTGTAGACTTCGACGGTCAGTGGATCGGTGTCGGTGATCCGCCAGCCCCGGAAGTTCCGCTGATAGACCTCGAAAGTGGGCAGATGGGAGGGATCGAAAAGGGGGCTCTCCTCGTCCGCGCGGGCGAAGTTCAAGATCCAGGGCAGAACCAGATCGGCCAGCGAAACCTGGGAGCCATCGTGCCAGCGACGCTCCAGGTAGCCGTCCTCATAGATCAACCTGGTCCGGGAGCGGGCGGTCAGGCCGTCCTCATGTTTATCGCCGACCGTTCGGATCGTTCCCGCTTCAGCATCCCAGTCGATCCAGGCGTCGTCCGGGACTTCAATGGTCTCGGCGGTTTCGAGTTCCAGCCAGTCCAGGGTTTTTGTGACCGGCGCATCCTCCGTGACGGTCACCTCCGCACCCGCCAGTCGCTGGGGCCAATAAAGACCGGTAAAGGGATCCGGTAGTGCGGCCGAGTCCCGCAGACCACGCAGGATCATCTGGTCGAAGATCCAATTGCTGCCGGCGACATGGTTCCATGGTTCGGTCAGCATGCTGGGGGTCGCGGCCACAACGCGACCACCGACCTGGTCAGTGAAGCGCAGCGTGAACGGCCACAGCTGCGAGCCGGATATCCCACCGGCCAGATCAGCCGCGATCTCGAGGTCGGCGGCGTGGGGCCAGACGCTGAGCTGATCCACCAGCCAGATCCGCGCGGAGTCCTCCATGGCCAGGCGCAGCCCCTGCTCCATGAGCGCCTGGCGCTCCTCGATGCTGCTGTAATCTCGGCGCTCAAGGCGCTCGGCGGCCTCACTGAGCGCATCGCTCGGTTGGTAGGCCTGCCACAGGGGGTCCGGCCGGCCGCGGGGGGTGTAGTAGTAGGTCAGGTTATCGCCGGTATCGCGGTGAATGACCGTGGATATCCACGAGCCGGTATAGATGTGCCAGCGGCCGGCGGCAGGGTCACCGGCCATCCAGATTCGCGAAGCTTCCTCGGCGGTCCGGTACATGCGCTCGACGCGGAAGCCGAGATCCTCCATCAGGTTCGCCACGTAGTCGCCGACGCGCTTGCGTGCGTCCTCGGTGCGGATCAGCACGCTGACCCGGACCGGCTGGCCCTGGTACATCCACTGGCCGTTT